>CAZOQG010000021.1:0-21156 GCA_964582065.1 uncultured Dehalococcoidales bacterium | reverse complement strand
TGTTCCAGTCCAGTTGTTCTGCCATCTCACCCCAGAATCCCTCGGGGTCATCAATGGACTTCTTGTAAATGTCTCTGTATTCATCCAGATTCTTTATGTACGCATTCTTGCTGAGTTCCTCCGGTGGGTTGAAAACCCTTTTCTCCTCCATCATTGAGGTAATTGCTTTTTCGCTAGCCTCAGCCTGCTTATGCACTATTGCTGTCATCTTGTGTAACCTCCTGTACTACTCTCTGCGGAGATGTATGTTCGCCTACGCATCATACCGTGCGCTTGGGCTTACTGGACTTGCAACTCAGTTCCCGGTTTTCCTTGTGTCACTCCTGGCTCTTCCACCCCTAATTCGAGATTATCACACCTGTTGGCGGGCTAACTTCCGCTGTAATGCGTATTCTCGGCTGACAAAAATACCTAGAGAATCGACTATGAGCGAGCATTTATGCTTAGTAGGCCGTCTGACTAATAGCTCAATGAAGGCATCGGGGCTGCAATACGACCATTCTGAGCTAAGCAGAGGTCAATGAGTAAGGTGTCTCCACCCTATCAGCCGCAGCATGAAAGCGTGTTTCTTCCAAGACGTGGCCGCCAGATTGGCTGCAGCATAGGAACACCAGTTGCACATGAAACCTACAATTTCTGGCTCGAAACTCATCTGTCACCTCCAACTTTCGGTTAGTATGGGGTTGATACCCTACAGTGGTGGCGACTTCAGCACTAGAAGGTCAGGTCAACGCCCTCTATAGCCAGCTCAGCGTCTGTAATTGTGCGTAGTGGCGGAAGAGCACTCACATCCATCCCCGGTTCATAGTTAAAAATAGCCCCCAGTTCTTTCGACAGCATGAATATCAGCCGGGAAAGGGGAAGCTCCATAGGACAAACATCCTCACACTGGCCGCAGTTGACACACGAGTCCATGACGTGAGTGGCTCTTATCATGGGGAACATAATATCAGGCGGCACTTCTCCAGCGGCAACCAATCCCCTGTCCGCTTCAAGGTAGCAATCCTTGCAGTAGCAGATGGGGCAGGCATCGCGGCAGCCATAACACTTGATACAACGGTTGAAGTGACCGAACCAGTAATTGAATCTCTCGTCGGCGGTCATAGCTTTGAGGCTGCCGAAGTCTTTCTCCTGCCACTGCAATGCCGATTCTCTTGCCGCCTCATCCTTTTTCTTTCTGCTTTCGACAGCATCGTTGGACGCTTCTTCTGCTTTGATACAGCCAGCTTCGATTGCCGCCTTGAGGAAGTCTGCTCCCCTTTCAGAGCAGAATTCGATAAAGGTCGTATTCTTGTCTGTGGTTCCCCACTCGCCACAGGCTATGTCAGCCATAGCCGGAATGTTCGTCTCGCATCTGCGGCAGTTCTCGCGTCGGCCATATCCTTTCTCCTCCAACTCGGCCAACTCTCTTTCCTTTTCTGTGCCATCCTTTAGTCGGATTATCAATTTGTTGTCTTCAATTTCCTCGGCGATAACATCAGCCGGGTCTACCTCAAACTCGACTTTCATCATTGTCTTGTCCTTGGCCGACGATAGAGTACCAGTGCAGTTCAGGCCGATAAGAAGGACGGTGTCAAGGTTAATCTGTTACCTCTTGGCTAGCTCAACAATAGCTTTGGCATCGCACGGCTTGACCGCGACAGCTATCTTCGAGTCAGAAGCCCCATCGAGGTATTCCTTGACAAAGCGCGCGATGTTAGGAGAAGCGCAGTGTAGAGCACCTGCGGTTTCTGCTACCTCCTCTGATTCGGCGATGGCCACCGGTAGCCCATCGTACCTGTTGCCATCCCTGGCAGCTACTGCGACCACGGCATCTACCCGCTTGCCATCGAGGGCGAACTTAAGCAGGGAAGTAACCGCACCGCCACATTCAGCGCTATTCAGTATCGCATCGTCTGACGATTTAGCAAGATACATCTTTCCCTTCATTGCTTGACCTCCATCTTAACAGAACACACCTTGGTTTCAGCACATTTACAGCTAGGGTCAAGCGCTGGATTTGTCAGCACATTGGCACAGGACTCGGCAAGTGGATCCCAGGACAAACTCGGGGGCTGCCAAAGCGCAAAAGTGAGCGATATGGGCATGGCACATACGGGTTGCATAAAATAGTTCTCTTATCTTCTTAGCTACTGGTGGTGGATCAACATGGAACACAGCATCAACAGCTTTGGTTGACGCTATATCATGAACTGAGGGACAAACACGACAGATTCTGGTAGTAATTCGAGGCAGCTCCTCTACTGGCCTGCCCTCGCACAACTTCTCGAAGCCACGAAATTCAGGCATTCGAAGATAGGCATTGGCTACATTGCCGTCGTCATCCAGAAAAACGTCTATTCTGCCATGACCTTCGAGGCGGGTAAATGGGTCAACAACAAGCTTTTTCATGGTACTCCTTGACTATAGGCGCTTTCTATTCAACATTGCTGTGGGTAAACCAAAGCGGCAAAAAGTGCCAGCTGGGTCAAATATTTCACCAACTATGCGAGCTACCTCTGCCTCCTCTTCAACATCTAATAGAGAAGCTAAAGCGCTGAGCATTTTAGCCCCTTGGCCACTGACTCCTGGAGGTGGTGGGAAACAACCACGACACGGCATATTGGCGTCAATGCACTGAGCACCACAGCCTCCCCTGGTTGCCGGGCCCGTACAGATTGTTCCCTGTTCAAGGAGGCATTTCCCAGCGTCAGGGATAATCTCATGGGGACGGTAAATCTCGGCAATCTTCTTCTCCTCCTTGGCCCGTGGACACTTCTCGCACAGCGCCTTGTCTGAACCAAATACTGTGCCCGCTGGTGGGAATTTCCCGGCAACCAAGGCATCTACTACCTGAGAGATAATGGGCACCGGGGGAGGACAACCGGGAACATAATATTCAACGTTAACCACCTGATTTAAAGCTTTAACTGCATCCGATCATTCGGGCAGCTCCAGTTTGCCTTCAGCGACATTGGTCATAGTTTGGGGTAATGTCTTATCAGGATTATCACAGCTCTGGGCTTCGATCTAAGCTTGTTCAAAAGCCCCAACTCTCTTAGAGAAGTTAGATAATCCGGGTATTCCACCAAGATGAGCGCATGAGCCAAATGCAGCCATCACTTTTGACTTAGCCCGGAGCAACCTAGCCATCTCCTCCTGCTCTGAAGTCGGTACCGCACCATCCTGAATCTTGACCTACTTTGGTAGCTGTGTTAATATGTCTGCTGGAGCGGACACAGGGTTTGGTTCAAATCCTTGAATCCTCAGAGGTCTAGATGCGAGAAGGTCTGCAATGGCAACCTAAGCTGTTGGGTTTTCTATGCCGCTGGTGTAGTTACGCCGGGGCTGATTTAGCAGGCACCAGCCGCAAGAAGTATCCGGCGAATATAGGAATAGTAAAGGTCCCATGTACGGGACGAGTGGACCCAATATTCATCATCAAGGCTCTACGCTTGGGTTTTGACGGAGTTCTGGTCTCAGGCTGTCATCCGGGTGACTGTCATTACCAAACGGGCAATTATCGGGCGCGAAGGAGGATGGCACTAACCAAGAAGTTCTTGGAATACATGGGTGTTGAGCCGGAACGCATTCAAATGAGCTGGGTTTCCGCTTCCGAAGGGGGAAGGTTCGCTGAGGTGGTTACTGATGTGACTGAGGGATTGAAGGCAGTAGGCCCTAATGAGCTCTTTGTAGAACAAGGACAGGAATGTGGAACAGAGGCTGAGGTCTGAGGCTAAGGCATTACTAGAGAAAGGTAAGGTCGACTACATCGTCGGTTTTGAACGAGGAAGCCTGAATTTTAGTACTACCCCTTTGATCACCAAGGAAGCAGTTGACATTGACCGCTTGGTAATCAATCCCTTTATCGTTAATAACCTCGCCGTATTTCTAGCTGAACTCAAGGGTAAAGTCGGTATTGTTGCCAAGGGCTGTGATAGCCGCTCCATAGTTAGCCTGATACAGGATAATAAGGTCGTTAGGGAAGATATAGTAATCATCGGTGTTCCCTGCCCAGGAATGATCGACGTTACAAAGATAGAAGCCTTGGTTGGTAGGGATAGAGATGAGCTAGATAATATTGTCCGTGATGGGGACAAGGTGATGGTAACTGTCGATGGCAAAGGAAAGGATTTCGCCCTGAGTGAAGTCATTTTTGATAACTGTCTTGGCTGTGAGTTTCCTGCTCCCCAAGAGTACGACGTGTTGCTTGGTGAACCAACTCCGTCGGTAACCGATAAGGCAGCCAGTTGTGCCAAGATAAACGAACTGAAGGCGATGGCTCCTAAAGAGAGATGGGAATTTTGGAAGGAGCAGTTCAGCCACTGCATAAGATGTTATGCCTGTCGGAATGTGTGCCCGGCTTGTTTTTGTAAGCGGTGTTTCGTTGAGGAGTCAGAACCACAATGGCTGGCACCGATGCCCCGATGGCAGGACAACCTTATGTTTCAAGTAGTTAGAAACATTCACGTGGCCGGGAGGTGTACCGACTGCGGTGAATGCGAAAGGGTTTGCCCGGGCAATATCCCGCTACGGAGCCTGACTAGAGAGATGTACGAGATAGTTGGTGACCTCTTCCAATTCAAGGCAGGAGTAGATAAAGATGCACCGTCACTGATGACGCATTACGAACAGGAAGAAGCCGAGGCTTTCGTTAGATAGAGGCATGGCTAAGAAAAAAGTCAGCAAGCAAGATATAGGTAATCTCCTAGGCCAGTGGAGCCAGGAGTTTGCTGTGTTCGTGCCGTCTAGGGGAGGGAATACCACCAAGATGGCCACGTGGGATGGCAAGGATGTTAGCTTCTTGGACTGGTATCGTAATACCACAGTGCCCGTCAAAGCGCTCTTTCAACCGCCCTGGGAGGACATGTTCAGTTTCCAGAAAGGCACTGATGGCTATCACGTTGAACTACCGGCAGCAGATGAGGAAAAGCGATTAATCTTTGGCATTCGTCCTTGCGATGCCAGAGCTCTAGCTATCCTTGATTTGACGTTCAAGGATGGATACGAAGACCCCTACTATCTTGCCCGTAGAAGTAATTCCGTATTGGTTGGGGTCGGATGCACCAATCCATATGATAGTTGTTTCTGTACTTCTTTGGGTGTTGACCCTGGGAAATCGAATGATGTTGACCTGATGCTTATTGATGTCGGTGACCACTTCTTGATTGAAGAAATCACACCGGCAGGGAGTGCCTTAATCACTCAGGCTGGCGAGTTAGAAAACGCAACTGAAGCCGATGAAGCTTGGGCTGGGGAACGGAAAGAGATATCCCGCAGTAAGGTGGTAAGGAAAGTTCATGCCGACAATATTCGGGAGAAGCTGCTGGCATGCTTTGAGGACAAGGATTACTGGGAGAAGGTCGCTGCCAAATGCATAAGTTGTGGTGTGTGCACTCTCCTTTGTCCTACCTGCCACTGTTTTGATATTAACGATGAACTGGTGAGGGAACGGGCGACAAGGTTCCGAAGCTGTGATAGCTGTGCCTTTCCTATTTATACCAAGATGCCGATGGAAAACCCGAGAGAGCAGAAGTGGCAACGGGTAAGGCAAAAGGTATGTCATAAATTTGAATTCTCCCCTATGAATTTCGGTGTTATGGCCTGTGTCGGCTGTGGCAGATGCATTCGTCTGTGTCCGGTGAATTGGGATATTACCCGGGTGCTAGAAGGAGTGCCTGCTAATAGTGTAGCTTGGCCTGGAGGAAAGAATGCCGACCGCTGATATCGGCTACAGAAAAACATCTCTTAACCAAGACAATGTCTACCTCCCCCATATAGCTGTGATTGAGAAGGTAATTTATGAAACGTCTGGTGTCACGACATTTCACTTTAGCTTCAAGGAAGATAAGCTGCGCGAAGAGTTCACTTTTGAGTCAGGCCAATTCGGTGAGTACTCGGTCTTCGGTGCTGGTGAGGCTCCCTTCTGCATTTCCTCCAGCCCAACCAGGCGTGACCACCTGGAGTTTGCTGTACAGCGAGTGGGCAAGGTAACTAATGCCTTGCACCGCCTAGGGGTTGGTGCTGAGATAGGTTTCAGAGGCCCCTATGGCAACTGCTTTCCCCTTGATTTCTTGCAAGGCAAGAACCTGGTCTTTGTTGGTGGTGGCATTGGGCTGGCACCACTGAGGTCTCTCATATGGAATGTCATCGACAATCGAGACAAGTACAACAAGATTGATATTATCTACGGAGCTCGCAGTCCGAGTGACCTGTGCTTTAGATACGACCTCGACACTTGGGGTGCGGACGGAACTATAAACTTGATGACGACTGTTGACCCGACGGATCATGTAGATGAAAACTGGGAAGGGAAAGTAGGACTTGTTCCCGTAGTATTGGAGGAGGTTGCTCCCTCATCCAGCAATGCTGTGGCTATTGTTTGCGGCCCTCCAATCATGATCCGACATACTTTTCCTGCGCTGAAAAGACTAGGCTTCACCCCAGAGCAAATCATAACCACGCTAGAAAAAAGGATGAAATGTGGTATCGGCAAGTGTGGACGGTGCAATATTGGTAATCTCTACGTGTGCCGCGATGGGCCGGTATTTACCTATGCTCAGATTAGGAGCTTCATCTCCAGCGAGCATTAAAATCCTGCACCACAATAGCGGAACTGTTATACTAGCAACCCCTCCAGCTGAGCCATAATCTGTTGGTTGGTGAAATGGTTTAGGCTTACCGCATCACTGGGACAGCCACCGACGCAACTGCCACAACCCTTGCACAACGCTTCGTTGATAGAGCAAACCTTCTTCTCCTCACTAAAGGAGATTGCGCCATAGGGGCAGATGTCTTTGCATATTTGGCAGCCGGAACAAAGCTTCTCATCTATGACTGCAGTTATAGCTTCAATCTCGACTCTACCCTTGCTAATCATAGCCAGTGCTCGTGCCGCAGCTGCCGAGGCCTGAGCTACTGTGTCAGGGATGTCCTTAGGCCCTTGGCAGCAACCAGTGACGAATACACCGTCCGTTGCAGTAGCCACCGGATCGAGTTTTGGATGTTTCTCCAGGAAGAATCCATCCGCACTCTGGCTAATTTTGAGTGTCCTGGCAACCTCGCCTGCATCAGCTCTTGGCTCCAGGCCGCAGCTAAGGATTACCATGTCGACAGGGATGCGCCGCTGGCGGCTAATGAGGGTGTCCTCGCAGAGTACGACCAGCTTACCCTTTTCTTCGGGGGTCTCGGCTATGTCGGTGATCTCGGCGGCACGGCCGCGTACAAAGTTGACTCTCTCCTTTTGTAAGCGGTTATAGAACTCCTCATAACCCTTGCCGAAGCAGCGAAGGTCGATGTAGAACTGGTAGATTTGAGCATTTGGAATCTTCTCGCGTATCAAATGTGAGTACTTGAGAGAATACATACAACAGACCCGGGAGCAATACTCATGGTAGTTCTGGTCCCGACTTCCGACGCAATGTAGAATTGCCACGCTCTCTGGGGTTCGTTCATCAGTCAGGAGAATCTCACCATTTGTGGGTCCTGAGGCATTGGACAACCTCTCAAACTGGAGGCCAGTCAGCACGTTGTCATAGCGCCCATAGCCATACTCATAGATTACCGAAGGGTCGAACTGCTGAAAGCCGGTGGCAACGATAATGCTGCCAACTTCGACCTCTATTATTTTGTCTTCTTGACTGAAGTCTATCGCTCCAGCCTCGCAGCCTGGTATTCCTTTTTTCTCAATGCCCTTCTCACACAGGCGGCAGACGTCCTTACCTTCTTTAAGGCCTTTCAGGTGGCTGCAACTCTCCGCATCGATCACTGCCTTGTTAGGCACGGCATAGGGAAAGGGAATATATATGGCCTTTCTTTTTCCCATGCCTTGGTCGAATTCGCTCGCCACACTGATCGGACACACCTCTGTACATCGGCCACAGCCTGTGCACTTCTCCTGGTCAACGTACTTGGCTTTCATCCTGATTTTGGCTTGGAAATTGCCTACATAACCTGAGACCTCTTCGAGCTCGCTATAGCTCATAAGCTGAATATATTGATGTTGGCCCACAGTCGTCATCTTCGGCGTCAAGATACAGGCGGAGCAATCAAGGGTGGGGAAAGTCTTATCGAATTGGGCCATGTGACCTCCGATACTGGGGTCTCTCTCCACCAGGTAGACTCGGTGCTCCGAATCTGCGATCTCAAGGGCAGCCTGAATCCCAGCTATGCCCCCGCCGAGAACCAAGACGTTGGAGTTAACTGGGACCTCTCTTGTTTCCAAAGGCTCCTGATAGTAGACCCGCCTAACCGCAGCGCTGACCAGAGCCTTCGCCTTCTCAGTTGCTGCTTCCTTATCCTCTGTTACCCAGGAGCAGTGCTCTCGAATATTTGCCATCTCGAACAGGTACGCATTCAGTCCAGCATCTTCACAAGCGCGGCGGAAGGTGGGCTCGTGCATCCGCGGTGAACAAGAGGCCACCACTACGCGGTTGAGTCCCAGCTCTTTTATATCATCCTTAATCAGGTTCTGACCGGGGTCTGAGCACATATACTTATAGTCACGAGCTACTACCACAGAATCTAGCCCGCCAGCAAACTCAGCCACCTGATCGACAGCTACCGTGCCGGCAATGTTACTTCCGCAATGGCAAATATAGACACCTATTCTTGGCTCCACTCTATTCCTCCTCGTTATCTTTCAATATATCCGGCCAAGACTGCCTTGGGTGAGACTATGCATTTCGCCAGACCTAAGGCTTGGCTCTCAATTCCAAAGGCAACACCCATAAGCTGGGTGAAGAATAGAACAGGGAGGTTAAAGCTGGTTTTGAACTTCTTGTTGACCTTGTTCTGGTAGACATCCAGGTTTGTCTGACATAACGGGCAGACAGTAGCAATGCACTCAGCTCCGTTGCTTGAAGCGCTATTGAGGAGTCTATTAATCAACCCCAGGGCAGTGTCCTCCTCAGATATGATGAGAGAGCCACCGCAGCAGCGAGCCTTGAGAGGAAACGGCGTAACGTCAGCACCTAGGCTCCGCAGCAGGCGGTCCAACGACTGGGGAGATTCCGGGTGGTCAAAGCCCGGTGTTGGGCGCACCACCTGGCAGCCGTAGTAGGGAGCTACTTTCAGCCCACCAAGATCCCTTTTGACCCTGGATGCGATTTCATCAACGCCAATATCATTTGCAAGAACATCGAGCAGGTGCCGCACCTTAACAGTCCCGTGATACTCCAGGTCACCGGCAGCCAGGGCCTCACCTACCTGAGCCCTTAGCTCAGGGTACTCTTTTAAGGCTGAGTTGGTTCTATTCAGGATGACATAACAGGCGCTGCAGGGTGTTACCATGTCAAACCCTCTTTTCTCAGCCAGCGCCAGGTTGCGAGCTGAGACACAATAGGAAGCCAGTTCGTCAATAGAGGTGTAAGGGGTAGACCCACAGCAGTTCCAGTCATCAAGCTCAATGAGTTCCACGTCCAAAATCTTGGCCACCGCCCGGGCAGACCAGTCGTAAGCCTTGGCGCCCCCATGTGAGCAGGAGCAGCCGGGGAAGTAAGTATAATATCTCATCGAATTCCTCCCAGAGCCTCAGCCTTGTCTAAGATAGCCTTGAACTGGCGCTCTGCCTCCGGTTTCAATCTTCTGGCTCTGGCAGACAGGCGTCCGTGCTTGAGCAAACTGAGCGCCATTGGGATCATTTTCATAGCGCGAAGCGGGTTGGTCAACAGATAGAACCAAATCATGAAGCCCATCTCTGGAACGCTTCCGATGCTGTATACGAAGTCACTGAAGGTTCTATACATTGTCGGGGTGTACGTTCGGCCACTGCTAAGGCGCTGCTGGACGGCCAGGCAATCCAGGGCATGCATCAGGTCAGTTATTTTGATTCCCCTGGGGCAGCGCACGGTGCAAAGATAGCAAGACAAACAAAACCACATAGAGTTACTGGATAGAACCTCCTCTCGCATGCCGGCCCGCGCCATAGCAAAGAGCTCACGGGGTGCATGGTCCATACTGTTGGCGTTGGGGCAGGATGCAGAGCAAGTGCCGCATTGAATACACAGCCGGATTCCTTCACCACCGGGGATAGCAGAGAGCTCTTCCACAAAAGCGCCAGTACCTTGCACTTTGATCTCCATTACACACCAACCTTTGCGTCATTATGATTCCTCGTGAGCGTCAAGCAAAAAACATTATAACTTCTTGTGAGTCCGTAGTACAGAAAGAGGGGCTGCTCTTGCCCCTCTCTCTCAAACAACCCTCCGAGGCTCAGATGCTTCAACCGATTTGCCTTGCTCGCTCTCAGCAGAAGCTCTTTGCTCTGCTTCCGTGACAGTTGCGACCTTATCTTTGGATAAGTTGCTCTGCTGCCTTTAGTGCCCGAGCTCTCCTCTTTTCCCGTTGGCGTGCGTCGCGCATCACTTGATACAGACCGCTAACGTTCATGTACCAAATAAACGCTACCGGGAAGAGAATGATGGGTATCCCTATTACCAGTGCCAATATGATCTGCCACTCCATATTCATAACCCCCTTTCTCTAATGTTCTCTTTGGGCATAGCAGATAAATCCCGTTAGCTTTTCGTTCCCATAGGGCTTTTGGTTGCTCTTTACTGCTACCGCGACGATATGCGCTCAGCCCCGGCTATTGCCTTGGCCTTCTTCTCACGGGCAGCCCGTCTCTTCCGTGCCTCCTGAATAGCATGGTAAATGCCACCGATGTTCAGGTACCAGACGAATGCCACCGGAAACAGGATGACCGGAATTGCCAGAACGAGGGCCACTATGAACTCCCACTGCATTGCTCTCACCTCCTTCTCAGCTAGAGGCTGTTTAATTTTGCTTTTAGCTTCATTCTCCGCCAGTTTCCGAAGCCTCTACCCCCAACTTTTGGGCCAGTTCCAAGGGCTTTCAGCTTTGTTACCACCTCAAAACCCCCGAAAAACCCCCTTCCTTTATGAACACCCTCAGCTACGGTC
Organism: uncultured Dehalococcoidales bacterium; assembly: GCA_964582065.1. Taxonomy (GTDB): domain Bacteria; phylum Chloroflexota; class Dehalococcoidia; order GIF9; family UBA5629; genus JACNFS01. The sequence continues at coordinate 10,255 of CAZOQG010000021.1, read as the reverse complement.
TATACACACCACCTATCTCTGATAGCCAGCCTTGACTTAGTGTCTACTTCCGACCGGTTCCATCTCCCCCTGCTGCCCTTCAACTGGTTTGGTCCTCGTCTCGTGGGCATTCTCTCTGCTTCTCAGTCTGATACTCCTTACTGCCTCAATAAGCATAACCAAGCCAAATACTCCCCCATAGAAGAGACCGATGCAGCCTATACCTAGAACAGCTGCTTGAACCACTTCTGTCCAATGCGATTCCATTTGCCATTATCTCCTTTCCGTCTTGACTTCGGCTGGTTGGAGGCAAGAGTCCCGTTATGGGACTAAGTCGTCGAGGAGATTGCATGACACTCCGGCCGTTTCTCTTGCCTCTACCATTACCCTACCACACTACCACCAAACTAGCTTCCGCTATTATGCCCACTTTTGGTTGTCAGAAATACCTAGCGAACTGGAGAATCAGTGAGCATTTATGCTTGCTGGAGGTGGTCTTTTGCCTCACACCACTGAAAGTAGATATAATGATTGTAGACAAGGATAATAGACAGGGAGACACAACTTGGACAAAATCAAGATTTTGATTGCTGACGACCATGCAGTCGTTCGGGAGGGCACTCGCCGCATTCTGGAGCAGGAGGAGGACCTGGAGGTGGTGGCTGAGGCTGGCGATGGTGAGGAGGCGGTGAGGCAGGCTACAAGATTAAAGCCGGATGTCGCCATAATCGACGTTGCCATGCCTAAGCTTGATGGGATTGAAGCCACCAAGCAAATCAAGTCCGCCTGCCCCGCCATAACCGTACTAATCCTTAGTGCTTATGACGATGATCAGTTCGTCTTCAGCTTGCTAGAGGCAGGAGCCGCTGGCTACCTGTTGAAGAGCGTTCGTGGCAGCGAGCTAGTCGATGCCGTTCGAGCAGTACAAGCTGGAGAGTCGGTGCTTCATCCCTCGATTGCCCGCAAGGTTTTGAACCGCTTTGCACGCATTTCAGGAGAGCCCAAAGAGAAAGAGCCGACGGAGGTACTCAGCGAGCGAGAGATGGATGTGCTGAGGTTGGTAACCAAAGGCTTGAGCAACAAGGATATCGCTGAGGAGCTTTGCCTCAGTATACGCACGGTGCAGGGTCACCTGGGAAATATCTTCAACAAGCTACAGGTTGGCTCGCGGACCGAAGCTGTGGTGCGTGCTTTGAAAGAGGGCTGGGTAACTATCGATTGATATGTCTTGAGGATTGCCACTACGTGGTCACCGAGGTATAGAGGTGGTACGGCCGTCATCACTAGGCTGGCTGACAAGGACTATTCGTAGGCCGGGCTTTTGGCTTCTGGTAATCGCATTGGTGATTATCACAATACCCCACTACGCGGACGCCTTGGAGCACCCGACTTTCCTCTCCCGACTGATGGCTGACTTCGGCCTCGATCGGCACGCCTTTGAGAGGATTGCCTATCTGCTGCCCATAATCTGGGCAGGTTTCTTATTTGGTCTGAAAGGAACCATCATCACTTCGCTTTTCGCTCTAGCCTGTATGCTGCCTCGTGCCATTTTTTTCTCACCATCCCCTCACGATGCCATATTTGAAACAGGCGCCATTTTCATTGTTGGCAATCTGGTGGCTTTTACCTTCGGGTCGCTGCGCAAGGAGCGTGAGTATCGCACCCACCTTGCCGCTCTTAACCAGACCTCAAGGGTGGTCTCCCAGTCTCTAGATTTGAGGCAGATCCTAAATAGCAGCATTGATAACATCATGGATGTAATGAACGTTGATGCTGTCTTCACATTTCTTCTGCACGAAGAAGCTGGCGAACTTACCCTTGCTGCTCATAAGGGGATATCACCAGAGTTCGCCCATGGCGTGGGCAGACTCAAACTGGGAGAAGGCTTAAACGGGATGGTTGCCCAGACCGGGGAACCAGCGTACGTTAGGGATGCCTCAAAAGACCCCAGACTGACCAAAATGGAAGTGAGAGACGAGAACATACAATCTCAGGTCATCGCACCCTTGAAATCTAAAGGAAAGGTCATGGGCACCCTTTGCGTGGCCATGCACACCCACCGCCAGTTTCGTCAAGATGAAATCGAATTGCTCACTGCCATCGGCAATCAGATTGGCGTTGCGGTGGAGAACGCTCGCCTTTATGAACAGGAGCGAAAAGTCGCTGAGCAACTGCGAGCGTCTGAAGAAAGGTATCGACAGCTGTTTGAAAGCGCCAATGATGCTATTTGGGTACATGACATGGACGGAAACATCATCTCGGCTAATGACGCAGCTTCTAGGCTTACCGGATATGGGGTGGAGGAGCTGTCCAACACGAATGTTAGATCTTTCCTTTCCGAAGAAGGCCTTCGTGTGGCAAGAGAAATCCGAACCAAGCTACTTAATGCAGAGCCTGTTGCTCAACCTTACGAGCAGAAGCTAACCACAAAGCAAGGGGCTGAGGCGGTTTTGAAGTTGGCCACTAACGTGGTTAGGGTTGATGGGAAGCCCGTTGGCTTTCAGCATATCGCCAGGGATATCAGCCAGGAAAAACGGATGCAAGACAACCTGCGCTTCTACCTGGGGCAGGTCACCAAAGCTCAGGAGGAGGAAAGAACGCGCATTGCCCGTGAGCTTCACGACGACACCATCCAGGAGCTGGTTGTCCTCTCGCGTCAGTTAGATGACATTGCCTCCAGTGACAAAGGGTTGTCGGAAGACAAAAGAGTCCTTTTGGAGAGGCTATGGCAGCAGACTAATAACATAATGGAAGGTGTGCGGCGCTTGAGCCAGGACCTGCGCCCCCCCACATTAGATCGCCTGGGCCTGCTGCCAGCGCTGGAATGGCTGGTCTCCGCTGTCGAAAAGCACTCAGGAATGACCGTGGAAGCCAAGGTGCATGGCGCCGAACGACGACTCCCCGTTGAAGTGGAGATGCTACTATTCCGCATCACTCAGGAAGCACTGAGAAATGTTGAGCGGCATTCTCAGGCAACTAATGTCGAGGTGATACTGGAGTTCGATGAAGGCAAAACTAAGATAACCGTCAAGGACAATGGTAATGGATTTGACCCACCGGAAATAATGAGCGACCTGGTAAAGGATGGCAGGCTGGGCTTGGCCGGGATGCAGGAGCGCATCCAGTTGCTGAGTGGCAGCTTAAAAATAGAATCCAAGCTTGGCAAGGGCACCACAGTAACGATTGAGGCCCCCATATAACCTGCCGAAGAAGGCATAGACCACTGTAGACTTCTCTCCTTAATTATTCCTTCAACGCATGTCCGTTAATAATACTATTTGAAAAACCCAAAGGCGAAAGCTTATAATTCATCGGGGTTAGGGTACGGAGGCCGGGACCAGTAAAGTGCATGAATTGGCAATAACCCAGAGTATACTGGACATTGTTCTGGACGAGGCAAAAGCAGCCCAGGCAAGCAAGATTACCAAGGTCAACTTGATCATAGGTGAACTATCAGGGGTCGTGAGCGATTCTGTGCAATTCTACTTCGATTTTCTGAAGAAGGATAATGCTGCTGAGGAAGCCACCCTCGACTTCAGACTAGTTCCAGCACAGTTGAAATGCCGGGACTGCCTCACCGACTTCAACCCGCAGGATTCGCTTTGGATTTGCCCGAACTGCCAGAGCGCCAGTATGGAAATAATCAGCGGTCGAGACTGCTACATAGAAAGTATAGAGGTGGAATAATGAAAATAGAAGTGCTGAAAGACATTACCAGCGCCAATGACGCTATAGCTGCCCAAAATAGGCAGACCCTGGACAAGCATAGAATCCTTACCCTTAACCTCATGTCATCACCGGGGGCCGGCAAGACCAGCCTTATCTTGCAGACAATCGACCGTCTGAAGGACGAACTGAAATTAGCTGTCATCGAAGGCGATGTAGCCTCCAAAATAGATGCTGACAGGATTGATAAGGAGGGCATTCCGGTTGTCCAGATAAACACCGGTGCCAGTTGCTCTCTGGAAGCTCAAATGATTGGTCCGGCTCTGGACAAGTTGCCTTTGGAGAATATCGACCTACTCTTTATTGAGAATGTGGGCAACCTCATTTGCCCTGCTGAATTCGCCCTGGGAGAGCACAAGAAAGTGGTAATCTCCAGCATCCCTGAAGGCGATGACAAGCCGACAAAGTATCCTTTGATGTTTACCGAAGCCGACGCCGTCGTAATAAACAAGCTTGACCTTCTGCCTCACCTTGAATTTGATGTAACCGGCTTCCGCAAGACAATCGAAGGCCTAAATCCAAAGGTCAAGATATTTGACGTCTCCTGCAAGACAGGGGCGGGTATAGACGCCTGGTGCTCCTGGATATCGGCTGAAGCGAAGAAGATTGCACCTGAAATCAGAAAAGCAAGCGACTGAGCTGAAGGGAAGACAATCAGTAATCGGGAAGATCTCCAACCCAGGTTGAGGCAAAAGGCCAACGACATCTTGGGCCGGCTCTGACGGTCAGAACACGAAGCACTGCTCGTCAAATGCTGGATGTCACACGATGCGCGTTGGTTCATGGCGGTTGTCGGGGAATACGGGCTACAAATCGCGAACCGACTCAATCGAATCGCCGCACATGAGGTCGGCAAGGTTGAAGCCCAACGCATTTCTCACGCGCTGCAGTTGCCCCCGGTGAAGACCCTGGATGACTACCTCTTGGCACACGAAGTCTTCATCGGCCTTGTCGGGCCTGACCTGGCCGATTATGACGTAATTAAGGTTGGCGACAATGCGTGTGAAATGCGTATGCGGCGCTGTTTTGGCTATGAAAACGCAATGCGTGCCGGCGTCGCTGATAATCTTGAATGTGGTATCTTTGCACGTATCACCGGCTGGCCCGAGGCCTTAGGCCTGGAGTACGAAATCAGCCCACCTTTAGGGGAATGCCTGAAGGTTCAAGGGCGGGAATGCATTCACACTTTTGCCTTCAAGGCAGCATCCCCGTTACCGGGCGTCCCGGTTACAGACCCCGAATAGCCCGTCAGCGGCACATGAAACGGGCTTGGAAGCTTACTGCGCTCGGCCAAATGCTTCGCGCTTTACAAAACACATCCTAAGCATGCCATCTTGACTACATCCCCCTGATCCGTGAGTGCAGATTCTAAAGAAGACACGGGTGTCACTAATATGGTGGATGAGTACAAACCCTTGACAGCGAAAGGGCGGTGAGTTATCCTATACATCGTAACACGATGTATGCTCCGCGAATGCAGTTAGGGCCATTGGCACAGTGGAAATAGCCTATTCTACATTACTAGCTATCGCCGCCTTTTGCATAGGGGCCTGTCCTTTCTCGCTATGGATCGGCCACTGGCTTTTAGGCAAAGACATAAGAGCTTATGGAGACGGTAATTCTGGAGCAGCCAACGTCTTCCGAGCTGGAGGCCGAAAGGCATTTTGCCTGGCCCTACTCCTGGACATAGCAAAAGGCGTACCTTTCGTATTCCTGGCACATTCATATTTCGGACTGCCTGTGGCAGCAGTTATGGCGATTGGACTGAGCGCTATATTGGGGTGTGCTTTCTCCCCCATACTTCGGCTGAAAGGCGGTAAGTCTTTAGCAGTCACAGGTGGTGTCCTCTTGGCACTACCTCAACACGAGCTACTGATTGCGGTTCTCGTATTTATGTTCCTGGCTTTTCTATTTGTAGAAACCAATGCATGGATAGTACTGCTTGGCTTAGCAGGAGCATTGATTTATCTGGTAGTTACCAAGGGAAGCTCGTGGGAACCGCTGTTTATGTTATGCGTGCTGGCAATACTAGCAGCAAAGCATTATAAAGACTTACAGACTGTGCCCAGATTCAAAGTAAGACCTGTCGCCTGGCTTCGAACAAGAAAACGGGAAACTTAAGCCGACAATAGCAGGATTGAGAGCATGCTATATCAGACAGTAATAGCCATCGGTCTAGGCATCTTTGCGCTCAACCTCATCCTCAATCTGAGAACCCTCAAGACACCAAATAGTCGTAGCAAGATACCCGAACCGGCACCTTTTATCTCCATACTTGTTCCCGCCAGGGATGAAGAGGCAAACATAGAAGCCTGTTTAGAGTCTCTGCAGAAACAGGATTATCCTTGTTTTGAGATTCTAGTCCTGGATGATAACTCTTCAGATAGCACGGCTGACATTGTAAGCCAGATAGCAGCCACGGATGACCGTGTCCGACTGATTAGAGGTGAACGCCTTCCGGAAGGCTGGGCAGGAAAGCCCTTTGCCTGCTATCAGCTTGCTAAAAGCGCCCGAGGTTCCTGGCTGCTGTTTGTTGATGCTGATACCACACATGCCTCTCATATGCTGCGCAGCGTCCTTGCTCTGGCTCTTGAGCTTAGACCTTCCTTGCTATCTGGATTCCCTCGTCAGCTTGCCACTTCTTTCCCTCAGAAGGTAGCAATGCCAGTACTATACTTCGTCATCATGAGCTGGCTACCACTGTGGTGGCTCCAGCGCTCCAAGAAACCCAGGCCGTCCCTGGCTATCGGCCAGTTTCTCCTCTTTCCCAAAGAGGAATATTGGCGGATTGGCGGGCACAAGGCAGTAAGTTCTAAGATACTCGAAGATGTCTGGCTGGGGGTTGAAGTGGCCCAGTATGGCGGCCGGCATGTGGCGGTCAATTTGTCGCCGGTGGTTTCATGTAACATGTACCAGAACGTGGCAGCAATGTGGGAGGGATTTATAAAGTGGATGTATTCAGTAGCAGCACTGTCACCGGTAGCGCTAGTTGGTCTGATGGTGGCTGGCTACGTTTTCTTCCTGGCGCCGTTCTACTGGCTTTGGAATGGTTTATTTGCGGCTGGTGCCCAAGCCAATTGGCTACTCATTGTCGCTTTCCAGGTGACTATGATACTACTTATGCGCTGGCTGGTAGACAATCATTTCAAGGAGCCCGCCGTTTCGGCTTTGCTGCACCCGGTTGGGTTCTCATTCCTTTTTCTAACTGCTCTCTATGCTGGTGCACGACAGGCAATCGGCAAAGGCATCAGCTGGAAGGATCGGCTGTACAGCGCGGCATCGGGTGTGAAGTAAAATCAAGTTAAGCGCTGGCATTTCATGCGATAAGGGATGAGCTTGGGTCTATCGTGATCATGCCTTGCTATGGAATATCGCTGGTTAATAGCTCACTTCTCGATACACAGGTCTCTCAGCTCAGCAGGTAACTTGCTCTTGTCGCTGGCTACCGATGGAACCACCGGTGATTGGTAGTTCCTTTCCATTATCGCCTGGCCATCTTTATCCAGCAAGAACTTCAAGAACTCCACGGCCAGGTCGGGGCGGGCGGCATTCTTGGGGATTGTAATCCCATAAACAATCGGTGCCCCGGTTAGAGTCTTCGTTGTCCCCGGCTCCGTGCCGGTTACCTCCACCTGAGCTGTGGCATAGAAGTCCTTGAACTCAACGCTGGAAAGGTCAATCTCCGCCGGCAACTCAACATACTTGAGGCTGTGCTGCTTGGCAACCGAAAGATATTCGAAAGCGTAGTCCAGGTCGCCTGATTCAAGCAAGGCGATCAATTCCACGCTCTTTGGCCTGACTACATTCTTGTGAATGTCGTCAATTTGCAGGTTGTCATACAGCCCTGGTTTGCTGTAGTGCTCCTCAGCCAGTTGCCATACCATCTCCGTCCGATAACCACACGGGTCCAGGTCGGGGTCGCTGTGCCCATAAACTACACCGTCACGAGCCAGAATTTCATACCAGTTATCCTTGTTTGTCTCATCCCCAAACTTAGACTGGTCGGTGTAACAGAGCACCATCCGGTTATAGGCAAAGATGACATACCAATCGGCGAATTCAGGATACATCATGTCGGGGATAAGAGCGTAATCGGCTGAGGCAAGTATGTCCGCCGTTTTGCCCAATTCCGTGATCTTGCGTATTTCACTACGGCTTCCGCCTGAATCCCTCTGTATTTCTACATTGGGGTGAACCTTGTTGAATTCGGTCCCCATGTCTTCAAAAGGCACCGCCAGACTGCCGGCATGGTAGATGGCAAGCACGCCTTCAAATGACCCTTCAGGCGTTGGCTGGGAACATCCTGGCACTAAAGCCAGCGCCACCAAGATGCCTACGATGATTGCGAATGATTTTGTTTTTATACCTGTCATTGGGATTTCCTCCTTAACTAGAATACGTGGACTGCCGAGGCCTTAAAAGTCATATACACCTCCTTCCCTTGGGCCAATTCCATCTCCTCAAAAGAGCGACGGGTAACCAGACAGATAAAGTCCGGCGGCACAGCAACGGTAAGCAGAAGCGTCGAGCCCCTGTCATCCACACGGCCGATAACCCCATGCAAACAGTTACGAGCGCTGGACTTAAGCGGCTCTGTCGAGATAAGGATATCCTCAGGCCGTACCGAGGCATGAAACTTGCCCCTCAAGTGAGTTGCAACGGCGATCTCTACCTCGCCTACATCGATAGCAGCGCATTCCTCGTCACCATCACGCACCTCTCCGCTGAAGATATTCCGTGTCATAGCAAAACGAGCCACAAACTCCGAGTTGGGCTGGCGAAATACCTGTTCCGATGTCCCCACCTGCATTATGCGACCTTCGCCGATAACAGCAATCCTGTCCCCCAGAGCCACCGCTTCCTCAAAGTCATGAGTTACATGAATAACAGTCACATTCAAGCGTTCGTGTATACGCCGCAGCTCGTGCTGTATGTCTTCCCTGGTCTCGGGGTCGAGGGCACTCAGCGGCTCGTCGAGAAGCAGCACCTCCGGCTTAACGCTCAGCGCCCGAGCCAGGGCTACCTTCTGGCTCTCACCACCACTCAGTGTAGCCGGCTTCCGCTCCAGAAGATGCGAGATGTTCAGAAGCTCCACCAGCCGTTCAAGCGTAGCCTCAATTTCCTGCCTCGGCTGTCCCCTCAACTTTAGGCCAAAAACGATGTTCTCCTTCACCGAAAGATGAGGGAAAAGGACATAGTCCTGATACACCACACCGATGCCCCGTTTCTCCGGCTCAAGATCGGTGATTTCCTTCCCGTTTAGCCATATCTCACCGCTCTTGATGGGATAAAGCCCGGCAATGGACTCCAGAAGCACCGTCTTTCCGGCTCCAGTCGGTCCCAGGATGATGTAGTATTCACCCTGCTTCACATCGAAGCTGACATCTTTGAGTAGGAAATCGCCTAAGTCAACTGATAGGTTCTTTACCTCAATCATGCCTTCTCTCCCCTATAGGCGAAAGTCCTCAGCCCGATGAATATGGCCAGGCAGACGATGATAAGCAGTGCTGCCACCGGCGTGGCATAATCCAGGCCAAACTGCTCGAACCTGTCAGCTACCAGTATCGACGCCACCGTGGGGTGGTAGGCCAGTATCATCACAGCGCCGAACTCGCTTATCCCCCTTGCCCACATCATTATGTTGCCGGCAAGGATGCTCCGCCACGCCAGAGGCAAAGATACCCTGAAAAAGGTCTGCCACGGTGAGGCGCCGAGGGTGCGTGACACCTTCTCCAGCCTGATATCCACGCTCTTGAATCCTTCCTTGGCTGAGTCTATCAAGAATGGAATGCTGACAAACAGCATGGCGATGACAATGCCGGCAACCGAATCAACGAAGTTGATACCTACCAGGTTGAATACCTTGCCGGCAAAGAAGTTACGCCCGAAGACAAAAAGCAGAGCAATACCGGCCGCAGTGTGCGGAATCACAATGGGCACATCGATTAGCCCTTCCACAGTCCTCTTTCCCGGAAAATCGAAGCGCGCCAGGATGTAGGCCAGGGGGACGCCGAATATCGCTCCAACCACCGTAGCCAGCAGAGCCGCATAAATGCTCAGCCAGATAGCGCCTCTCACTTCGGCATCCATCAGGGTATCGAACAGCGCTCCTGGGCTCGACCCGAATATCGTCTTGGCCAGCGGTACCAACACAAAAAGCATAATTATCAAGCCGAGCAGGGCAAAGGTAATTGTCATCTTATTGGCCAGGACCCGTCTTAGCGGTGGTATTCTGTTACTCATAATGTCACCTCCACGTACCAAAACTCGGCAACAAAAAAGCGCCTCGGAAAGGAGGCGCTTCAAAGCTGCAAGTGTTGAGCTCTCCTTTCCAAACATGGGAGGCGTCACCGTTTCCAGTGGCACCCTACCGGCCAATGCCCCTGGGGGGTATCCCTTTAGGGCAAAAGGCTCGGAGAGTCTATTATTAGATTCGGGGAGTTATTATAGCACGGAGAATTGACACTTACAAGCCGACTATGCTAACTTCTATGACGTGGCAGCGTAGCTCAGCGGTAGAGCAGGGGACTCATAAGCCCTTGGTCACTGG
>CAZOQG010000020.1:4239-21314 GCA_964582065.1 uncultured Dehalococcoidales bacterium | reverse complement strand
CCGCGGCACTATGTGCCTCGCAACGACGAGAGGAGAGGCTATGTGTCACTGATCATGTGAACGAGTACAGGGTATTGACATCCGTGCAATTACTAGCTAAACTCAAATTATAGCAATGAAACGCAGGAGGTAGATTATGAGAAGAGCGATTTTCGTTTTTTTCTGTCTGGTGCTCGCGGTGTCGATGGTTGCCATCCCCGCAGACACAATGAGCGCCAAGCCAGCTTCTTCACTAGAGCTATCAGCACCTTCCCCGGCTCAATTAGAGGAGGAGAAAGACCAAGTCGATGATATCCTTGAAGAGCTTAAGGAAGCCAGGGGTTACACTGACGATAAGAAAATCCGCGGGCAGATAGATGATGTTAGGAACATGGTCATAGCCGCTTGGAAGTACGAAAAAGCCGGGGATAGCGAGCTTGCCCTGGCCATGAAGTATAGAATAGCCAAACATCTGGAGCAATTGATAAATGAATTGCCAGCGGCCTCGCCCGGTATGACCACTGCTGCCGCAGCCATACCGCAGGAAAACCCCCTATACGAGGAACTGCTTGAAGTGCGGGGCAAGATAGATGTGCTTATCGATATGGAGTTGGAACGAGTGCCTGAAGGGGTGACCCCCATAATACCTGAGATTCAACGGGTCACAGAGCCTGAGATCAAACGGCCCCCGGAAATGGAAAGACTAATCGTTTACTCAGCCAAGTTCCTCTGCGGTCCGGCATTTGGCGGGGAAGGCGTCCAGCCGGGCTCGTATTCCACTGCTATCAATGTCCACAACCCGCAAGAGCAAACTGTCTACTTATTTAAGAAAGTCGTAATAGCCGAGCCCGAGTATAAACCTCGGGGGCAAATCTCCGCCTTCCGAAAGGTGCGCCTGGCACCAGACGAGGCCATAGAGATTGACTGCCTTGACATTGGCACCTTCTTCCGTCCCCAGCCAGAGCCGGGAAGGCCGACTGAGGAAGGCAGACCCAGCCTGACCCTGGCGCCTACGTATGCTGAAAACATGGTAGGCGAACATCATAAGCTTGTAGCTACGGTAAGAGATGCCAATGGCAACCCTGTCGCCGGAGCTGAGGTAAGTTTTCATTTCCTCGAGACAGGCTCAACTCCGGTAAGGCCCACAGATGCGAATGGCCAAGCTGTTCTCGAGCACAGCAGCCCGGATGAAGGCAAAGACACTATAGTGGCTGCGGTCACGGTTAACGGTCATAAGTTGGAGGCCACGGCTACCAAACTATGGACATCCAAACCCACCGAGGAAGCTAAATGCCCTCAAGGATGTGAGTGCATGACAGAGGCGGCCGCAGAGGAAAGCGGCTTCCGCAAGTGCCAGAACCAGAGAATACAGTGCGGATCTACTGTCAGTACCACGACTCCTGCCACCGCTGCCACCACGGTCCCAATGTATTGCTACCAGAAGCCGACTGAGGAAGAGGAGCCATCCACCATACCCCCGGGAGAAGTGGATGTCCAATGCCCTGAAGGCTGCAAGTGCTACACAAAAGCAGAGGCAGACGAGCGCGGCTACACTTCCTGGTGCCAGAACCAGACGACCCCATGTGGAACTGATACCGCCGGCAACCAAAGGTATTGCTTTGAGAAGCCGGCTGGCAAATCCGGTTTGAGCAGAATCGCCAGCGCAATGCCAGAAGAAACCGGATTAGCTGCTCCCTCTGAGCAGACGGGGACCACGCTCAGCACCAGTCCAGTTAGTATCATGGAAATAGACCGTCCAATTCGCTTCATAAAAGGGTTTGTGGTTATCTACTCCACGGCACCACTGGATGTGGTCGGCGTCTATACCGCCAGCACCGCGTTTGGCTTCAGCCTTGATGTCGAGTACCTCCAGCCCAGCTCTCGCGGCGTCCGTCCTATCCTGATTCCAGATGAGCCAGAAGAACCTCCACCCACAGAGGTCGGATGTCCCTACCCATGCGAGTGCCTAACAAGGGATGAAGCCAGAGAATACGGCCTCACCGCCTTGTGCCAGGAAACTCAAATACCATGCGCCTGGGACGCCCAGCATAACCCCACCAAGTTCTGCTTCGAGAGACCGGAGGAGCCTCCACCTACGGAACCGTGCCCAGACGCCTGCAAGTGCGTGACACAGCGAGAAGCAGAGCTCTTATTGCAACAGGGATGGAACTGGTGCTATGGGAAAGAGTGGTGGGTGTGCGGATACGAAGACAACGGCGAGGAGATGTACTGTCTAGGGCCACCTGAGGAGGAGCCTGAACCTACTGAAACCCAATGCCCCAGGGGGTGCTACTGCTTGACGGAGAACGAGGGGTACGGACGCGGCTACGAGCCGTGCCAGGAAAGGGAAATGCCGTGCGCCTGGGACCAGTACCAGAAGCCCACCAAGTTCTGCTTCCAGGAACCCGAGCAACCTCCACCTACACAAACCCAATGCCCCACAGGATGTGAGTGCATGGACCCGAAACGCGCACTGGGAGCCGGCTATGACTGGTGCCTGCGCAACGGTGATGAGATACCATGCGGAAACGGCCAGTATTGCTTCCGCAAGCCTACTCAGGATTTGAAGACGCCGCCGCTACAGCTCAGATGATGCCGTACCTGGCGCGATAGGCGTTAGCTGGGGGCACTCTGTGAGTGCCCCCAGCTTTAAACATCGGCTCTTTCGTCATTGCGAGGCACACGTACTCGTTCGTATGATTAGTGACACCTTCGAAATTTCTAAGAGTACAAAATATTGCTAACGCCTGGCACTGTTTCGTCTTCGTGAGGCACAAAGCGACATGGCAATCTCCTGTGGGGTTCCCGGCGAGGTTAAAGCCTGGGCACGACGTGTTTCTTCTCTAGTCAGGCCTGATATCAATCCAACAAAGTAGTGCGACCTTTTAAGGTCGCTCGGTGGAGCTTTGGCGAGGCTAAAGCCTCGCACTACATGTTTCTCCATTACTCCAACTCCATCATGCCATAGCAGGAAGAATTACAATGTAAATCTTTTGAGGATAGTATTCGATTAATGCAATGTCACTCATCTATCTAAACGAGAGCAAAGTTTGTCTAATGCTACTCTTAAACGCTCGAAACAGCGCTCTCTACCCAACACCTCCATGGTCTGAAATAGGGGTGGAGCTGCTGTCCTCCCTGTAGCCGCCACACGCAGTAGGCCGAAGAATACGCCAGTCTTGAGATTAAGCTCATCAGCCAATGGTCGAAGAACAGCCTCCAGCGAAGCTGCATCCCAGTTCTGCAGCCTCTCCAGCTTGGCTAACGAAGCCTGAAGAGCCTTAACCGCTTCAGCGCCTTCAATTCTCCCCAAAAGCAGACCGGCATCATATTCCAGCTTGTCCACAAAGAAGAAGTCGGTAAGCTGCGGCACCTCAGCCAGTGTTTTCGCCCTCTCCTGGATAAGAGGCACAATCTGATGAACATAGTCAGCATCAAGAGGGCGCTCAACTTCCGAAGGCAAATCTCTCTCCATGAAAGAGACGGCTCGCTGGCTGAATTCCTCCAAACTCAGGCCTCGGAGGTAAACCCCGTTCATCCAGTCAAGTTTGTCTCTATTGAACACAGCCGCTGTCTTGCTTACTCGGTCCAAGGAGAAATGCTTTATTATCTCTTGCCGACTCAAGAACTCGGTCTTATCATCTAGCGACCACCCAAGCAAAGCCAGGAAGTTGACCATCGCCTGGGGCAAATAGCCCTGGTCACAATATTCGTTTATGGCTGTGGCTCCATGTCGCTTACTCAACTTTGCCCTGTCGGGGCCCAGAATCATAGGCAAATGGGCAAACTGCGGCGGCTGCCAGCCCAAAGCCTGGTAAAGTAGAACATGACGCGGTGTGCTCGACAGCCACTCATCAGCCCTGAGAACATGAGAAATTTCCATCCGATGGTCATCGACTATGTTGGCCAGATGGTACGTAGGATAACCGTCAGACTTAAGGAGAACAAAATCGTCCAAGGTGCTATTTTCAAAGACTATCTCCCCCCGTATCAAATCATGGAAAGATGTCTGTCCTTCAAAAGGCGACTTAAAACGAACCACCGGAGTAACCCCACTGGCCTTTAGCTCAGCCCTTTGTTCCCGTGTCAGATGTCGACAACGCCGGTCGTAGCCCGGCGGCTGTTTTCGCTTCATCTGCTCCTGACGCATCGACTCCAGCCGCTGGGGAGAGCAGTAGCAAAGGTAAGCTAGCTCTTCCTCCACTAGCTGGTCTGCCACCCCACAGTAAATCTCCAATCGCTGTGACTGGAAATAAGGGCCCTCATCCCAATCAAGCCCCAGCCAGCGCAAGCTGTCCAAAATCATATCTGTTGCCCCTTCTACCAGTCGGGCAACATCAGTATCCTCAATACGCAAAATAAAGGTGCCATCATTGTGCCGGGCAAAGAGCCAGCTGAACAGGGCAGTCCTGATGTTACCCAAATGGGGATAACCGGTTGGGCTGGGAGCAAAGCGAACCCGCACCGTTGCCTTGGATTTAGCCAACTCCACCTCGCGCATATGACTGCGTCAATACCACCTGCCTTACCGGAAGCTTTACCACGTAGGTATCAGCAATCTTGTCATGTGTTCCTTGCTTGTGACTATCAAAAGCAATGCAGATAAAGCCGACAAAGAGAATCGCCGCAGACACAACATAGCCCGAATAGCGCAGAAGAGCGTACTGCCAGGTAACTGGAGAGCTATCAGTGCGGATCACCTTTATCCCCATCACCAGTTTCCCTGGCGTCTGCCCCCGCCATACCCAAAAGCCCACGAAATAAGGCATCCCTATGAACCAGCCTACTATCATGCCCAATATTAGAACCAGGACAAAGCTATAACCCGAACCGGCATCCCCGGATGAAGGGCTGACTGCGGCCACCCCATAATCCTGCCCCACAGCCGCAAAAATACAGGCGATTATCCAGACCATGAACCCCAGGATTACGCCACACACCAAGAGATCAATAACACCTGCCCCAAGCCTAACCCAGAAGCCAGCATATTCCAGGGCATATTCTTTCGGCTTCTCTTCCAATCTTGGCCCCTTTTCAGAATATATCTGATTTTAACCTATACCTTTGACCTTCTACAAGCAGAAGTGCTAGATTTCTGCCAATATCAATGAACAAATAGGAGGTGCCCGATGGAATACTCTGCCACCAAAAGTGCCACGACCACCGGTTCAAAGATCCCAGCAAAAACAGAAAATGGTCTTGACAATGATGACCCTCGTGCTAGAGATCAGGTAGGGCGAAGTGGAATGTCAATAAGCTGTCTAGCAGATATGGAGACCTTATTTGAAGGTCAGCCGATAAAAAAGGTCAGCACACCGTGGGGCCAATAAACCAATCTGATATCGCCCACTACATCAGAAATAGAGCAAACCAAGGCAAGAGGATTCTCTGACTAAACCAAAGCCTATTTCTTGGTGAGGATCCGATGTAGTCCTTCCACCTGATTCAGATGCTTCTTCAGCCGGTCAACTAACTGCTCAGCTTGCTTTAGGCGATTCCTGGTATCCTCTATTTCCACAGTCACCTTAAATAGGATCTCATTTCGCCGAGCACCTAAATCGGCTTCAAAGGCGCCCAAATCCTGTAACTCACCAAAACTCCCCAAGATCTGAGCCAGAAGCTCACTCTCTTTTCCCATCTGCTCTTTCTTGAGTTGACCAAAAGACTTGTCGGCGTCCTTCATTTTGCACACCCCACGCTAACTACAATGTAGCATATTGCTATACCATTAGGCAACAACATTCGGAGCCGGAATCAGTTTCTTAACTCGCGCGCATGAGCTCAAGGGCCAGCTCTAGGTCCGAAGGTAGTTGGCAAGTGAACTCTCGATATTCTCCACTGGCTGGCAGACGGAAACCCAAGCGGTAAGCATGGACAAACTGCCGCTTGAGATAGGCCGACTTGGCGCCATAAACAGGGTCGCCAATGACCGGATAGCCAATGGCTGACAAATGAACTCGTATCTGATGAGTCCGACCTGTCTCAGTGGCAACCTCAAGCAAGGTGCAATTACCGATGTATTCCTTGACCCGATAGCTGGTACTGGCCCGTTTTCCCCCAGTTACCACCCCCATGCGTTTGCGATTAGACGGGTCACGCCCGACAGGAGCTTCGATAACGCCTCGCGCTGGAGTAAGTTTGCCTCTGACCAAGACAAGATAACCCTTCGCTATCAGCCGAGCTTTGAACTGATTGATTAGATGCTGCTGAGCATAACTGTTCTTAGCAACAATCATTAGCCCCGAAGTGTCCTTGTCCAGGCGGTGGACTACACCCGGTCGCATGGCATCACCGAAGCTAGCCAAATCGGGGCAATGGGCCAAGAGAGCATTAACCAAGGTTTGGCTGGCATGCCCCGGACCTGGATGCACAGCTAACCCTGCTGGCTTATCTACCACTATGACATCATCATCCTCGTAGATTATATTTACCGGGATAGGCTCGGCACTAAGGGAAGCCGGCTGGGGAGGTGGCAAACTAACATGAATCTCATCCCCGATGTTCAATCTTTGGCCTGCCTTTGCTCCACAGCCATTAACCAAAACGTGGCCCTGCTCAATCAGTTTCTGAAGGTAGGAGCGTGATAACTCTGGACATTCTTTAGCCAGGTATTTGTCCAGGCGGCCCGCTGACTCAACAACCCGGAACTCTCTAACTTCTGGCTCCAGAGGGATGACCATTCTCCTTTTTCAGCGCCCAGAAAACGAAGCAAGCAAGAGCGATTGTTCCCACTGTTATGGCTGAGTCAGCAACGTTAAATGCCGGCCAGTGATAGCCATGCCACAGGCGAACATCAACAAAGTCAGTAACATAACCAAGGCGGAGGCGGTCTATCAAATTGCCCACAGCACCACCAAAAACGAGACCCAAGGCCGACATGCCCAAAACGCCATACTCAGAAAGATAACGATAAAACAGCAGGATGAGGACTAACCCAACTATGGCTACGAGAGTTAACAGGAAAGCTTGATTAGCAAAAAGACCAAAGGCTGACCCAGTATTTTGCACGTGGATCAAGCGTACAAAACCAACTTCTGGGAGCGATTCCCCAAGGGGCAAATGGGACCTAACCCACAGTTTTGTTGCCTGGTCTATCGCCGCCACAAAGGCGGCAATGAGTAAGAACAACCCTGCCCGCCATCCCCTACCGTGCCGATTTACTCCTGGCATTCCTCGTCTGGCGCCCCTTACACTCCAGACAGAAACTCGCCTGGGGTAGCGCCTCAAGCCTGGCTGGCTGTATCTGCTGACCACAAAGGTCACATACGCCATAGGTGCCAGCTTCATATTTCTCCAGAGCGTGCTCCACTTCAGCTAGAACTTGTGCCAAGCGTTTCTCCAGGGCTAGCCTCTTTTCTAGCTCAAAGGCTTCAGTCGCCTCCTCTTCCCTTTTACCGAAGGGATTCCCCTCTCGCCTGTCACCAGATGGCCACATCTCAGCCTCTAGCCGCTCCAGTTCATCATTCAACCGTGCCCGTTCTTCTTTTAGGCGCTCACAAAGCTCAGCAAAATCGGCCATTACGCAAACCTGTCCTAACATACTATAAAAACTATTCTAGCCTATGCTACATAGCAAAGCAAGCTAGTCAACCATATTGGTTATTACAACCCCGCCTTGAGCCTTACGCTTTCAGCTATTCCAGAGCTCCACAGCGGCCACAGAAAGTCGTTCGCGCCAAGTTCCGTTATGAAGACAGATGTCGAAATTCTTCGCTCTGCTGAGAACCACAAGCAGGATTACACCCGGCCTTGAAGTCAAATGCCACCCCAGGCTAGCACGTAGTATCTGTGACTCGCCCCACGGCAACAATCAGCGGAAACAAAGCCAAGGCTAGTTTGAACAGACCGGCAGTTATACGTTTCTCGACTTACCGTCAGCTCATACTGCGGCAATAATGGCCACTATCCCCATTATGACAAGCCAAATCCCTATCAGATAGTTGAGTATTCTGGGGAAAATCATCACTATAATGCCGAAGATAAGGGTTACTATACCCCATACCAAACCACCAGTACCTAATGAAAGACCAAACATAAGAACATTACCTCCTTCCTCAGAATTCCTAACACTTCAATGATACGCTATTCACCCCAAATACATGAGTATTAACGCTTATCAATAATAGCCAGCACACCCCACACAATCAGAAAAATACCAACAACCAAGTAAAGAGGTAACCACTTAAAGAGAATCAATATACCAGCGACTATGGCTATAATCCCCATAGCCACACCACTTAGGGATATACCTTTCTTCGCCATATGAAACCGTGCCTCCTTACGTTGGAATTCGATACCATATTATTGGTTTTCAATTATGGTGTCAATACCATGTAGGTTGTCATTGCGAGGCACAAGGTGCCGCGGCAATCTCGGCGGGGATCCGGCGAGGCTAAAGCCTCGCACTACATGTTTCTATTTTCATAATGGCACTACCACAATTGTCCGTAATCTATCTGAACCAAATTACACGACCTATTTATCCAAAACCTTGTGCAAGCCATTATTGCGAGGCATCCTTCCACATCTGCTAGAAAACTAAGGCAGCGGATGGTCCCGTTCGAGACAGCATCCGCCGCCACGAGTATCAACAACCTAGTAGAACAGTCCTATACTTCCCTGAACTCGCCTTCCACAGTGCCCTCCTCACCTTCGGGAGGCCCGCCCTCGGGGGCGTCACCAGCGGGACCTTCACCAGCAGGAGCTTCATCACCGGGCGGAGGCGGCGGTGGCCCAGCTTGCTGGTAAACTGCAGCACCGATTTTCTGCATTACTTCGGATAGCTCTTGCGTCGTGCTGCGGAGGTAGTTTACGTCTGTACCTTGGAGAGCCGATCGCACCGCGGCTACCTTGCCATCTACCTCCTGCTTCAAGTCGGCAGGGATTTTGTCTCCATGTTCGCGCAGGGTTCGCTCAGCCGTGTAGACCAAGCTATCAGCCGTATTGCGAGTCTCAATCTCTTCTCTCTTTTTGGCATCCTCAGCAGCATGGCTTTCGGCCTCTCGCGCCATCTTCTCCATCTCCTCCTTGCTCAGACCGCTGGAGGCAGTGATGGTAATCTTTTGCTCCTTGCCCGTGCCTTTGTCTTGAGCCCGAACCTCCAGAATACCGTCGGCATTGATATCGAAGGCAACTTCAATTTGGGGCACGCCCCTCGGTGCCGGCAAAATGCCGTCAAGCATAAAGCGCCCCAAGCTCCGATTATCGGTTGCCATCGGCCGCTCCCCTTGTAGGACATTGATTTCCACGCTGGCTTGGTTATCAGCCGCCGTGCTGAAAACCTGGCTCTTTGAAGTAGGAATGGTAGTATTTCGCGGGATAAGTGGCGTAGCCACTCCACCCAGTGTCTCTATACTCAGACTAAGCGGAGTAACATCAAGCAGGAGAACCTCTCTTACATCTCCCTTGAGTACACCGGCCTGGATAGCTGCGCCTAAAGCTACCGCCTCGTCTGGATTGACGCCCTTAACCGGCTCTCTGCCGAAAAACTGACGCACGGTATCCTGAACCTTGGGCATTCTAGTTTGACCGCCAACCAGGATCACATCACTTATCTGAGCCGCGGTAAGTCCGGCATCACTCAGAGCCTGACGGCAAGGTTCTATGCTCTTCTCCAGCAAGTCAATTGAAATTTGCTCCAGCTTGGCCCGAGTCAGAGTTATATTCATATGCTTGGGCCCAGAAGCATCAGCCGTAACGAAGGGCAAATTCACCTCTGTCTGGGCCACAGTGGATAATTCGCGCTTTGCTTTCTCTCCAGCATCCCTCAGCCGCTGCAACGCCATTCTATCTTGCTTTAAGTCTATGCCCGACTCCTTCTTAAACTCATCACATAGCCAGTCCATAATCCTCTGGTCAATATCGTCTCCGCCAAGATGAGTATCACCGCTAGTTGACTTGACTTGAAAAGTACCTTCACCAAGCTCAAGAATGGAAATGTCAAAGGTGCCGCCACCAAGGTCGTAGACGGCAATAGTCTCCTCTTTTTTCTTATCCATGCCGTAAGCAAGAGACGAAGCTGTGGGCTCATTGATGATGCGCAGCACATTCAATCCGGCAATGGTTCCAGCATCCTTCGTCGCCTGGCGTTGGCTGTCATTGAAATAAGCTGGCACTGTAACCACGGCGTCGGTAACTTTGTCGCCAAGATAAGCTTCAGCATCAATCTTCAGCTTCTGCAAAATCATGCTCGAGATTTCGGCCGGGCTATACTCCTTGCCTCCCATAACTACTTTAGCATCACCATTTGACGCTTCGACTATCTTGTAGGGCAGCCGCTTTATATCGTATTGGACTTCAGAGTCCTTGAACTTGCGTCCGATCATCCGTTTGATGCTGAAAATGGTGTTCTCTGGATTAGTAACCGCCTGGCGCTTTGCCAATAATCCCACCAGACGCTCGCCTTTCTTGTCAATGGCCACCACCGAGGGCGTAAGCCTCTCACCCTCAGTGTTTTCGATAATCTTTGGGTCACCCCCTTCAATTATTGCCACCAGACTGAATGTAGTCCCCAAATCGATACCTACTGCTCTACCCATGTTGTCCTCCTTGTCAATAACTCCTCGCTACGTGTCAGTTGCCCCCTCAGAGTCCTCTTCATCATCCTTCTCTTGTTCGCCTTTGCCAACAACAGCCAGAGTCGGCCGAAGTACTTTATCCTTCAACTTGTAGCCTCTCTGAACCTCGCCAATGACCACCCCCTCCTCCCCTTCGTGATGTGCCACCGCCTCATGAAGACTGGGATCAAAGGGCTCACCTACAGCCTCTATTTCAGTCAATCCTTGCGCCTCCAAAATGCTCCGAAGC
The DNA here is from genome assembly GCA_964582065.1 of uncultured Dehalococcoidales bacterium. Taxonomy (GTDB): domain Bacteria; phylum Chloroflexota; class Dehalococcoidia; order GIF9; family UBA5629; genus JACNFS01. The sequence goes on along the minus strand of CAZOQG010000020.1, from coordinate 10,529 downwards.
TTGCGGTGAATCAGCGTCATGCCTTCAACCCAAGTACGGTCCGCCGACTCCGGCGGCAAGGAGCCGAAAGCCCGCTCCAAGTCATCCAATACCGGCAATAGACTGAGAATGAGGGTAGCATTAGCAGAGTTGCCTAGCTCATTCCTTTCCTGCTCAGCACGCTTCTTATAGTTGCTGAAGTCAGCCTCAGCTCTCTGCCAGTTAGCTAAATACGTTTCAGCCTTCTCTTTCTCCTCGGCCAGAGCCCCTTTCAAGGTTTCAATGTCCATCTCTTCAGCTAGTTCGGGTACTTCCTCGCCAGATAACACTCTGTCTTCTTCAGTCAAGCCAAGCCTCCTTATCCGGCGATCCTAATCGCTGCGGCAAACTCCAGCCACCAAATCGCTTAATACTTCTGAGACACAGCCCACTGTGGAAATGGCACGGCGGTAATCCATCCGCGTTGGACCAATCACCGCGATGGTGCCACCAACTCGGTGTGGAACACCATAGCGACTGAAAACCAAGCTCAAATCGCGCAATGCCTCATCCCGATTCTCTTCACCGATCACAACCTGTACTCCCTCGTCACTCTCCCGCCGGGAGAACATCGGACTAAGCCAATCCTTCGCCTCCATTAGCTCCATAACATCCAACATCCTGTCCTTTTGAACAAACTCAGGCTGACCTAACATCAAGCGCAATCCCTCAAGATAAGGCTCATCGTACTCCATCTCATCCTCAGCATCCATTATGTCCACCACAGCCTCCCTCACCCGCTGTTCCTCACCAGAACACTCCAGAATGCTAGCTGAAATCTCCGAGCTGGTTAACCCCGAATAAATGGCATTTAACTTGTTGGCAAGACCGGTTAGCTGCTCTTGCGTCACCGGTTCAACGAAAGACAAAAGCTGCCGCTTGAGCATGGTTTCACTCAGCACCAGCACCAGCAGAGCCAGGAACTCGTGCACGGCTACCAGCTCCAAATGCCGGAATCGACATTGGCTCGCCTTGGGAAAGGTAACCAAGGCCGCATTTGTGACCAGGCGTGCCATAATACCTGCCGCCAGCTTCAGCCACCTCTCCAACTCCTCCTCCACCTCACGGAAGAGACTGCGAATGCGATACTGCTCATCGGAGGGAAGCTCAACGTTCTCGGTTAGTGACTCCACATAGTGACGATAACCCTTATCCAAAGGTATACTGCCGGCCGACGTATAAGGCCGAGTAATATAACCTTCCTCTTCCAAATATACCATATCATTGCGGATAGTCGCCGGACTGACCCGCAACTGATAATTACGGAAAATAGCCTCTGAAGCTACAGGCACTGCCGTAGCAATATACTCGCCAACTATGATCCTGAGAACGGATTCCCTTCTTGGAGTCAAACCCCTGGCCATTTTTTAGCACTCTCCACCTAAGACTGCTAAGTTGTATGTTAGCATTACGACAATGATATGTCAAAACTGAAGGGCAATATATAAGGCGACCCTATGGTCGCCTTATATAATTGGCTGCAAAAACCGGTCAGCATTACTTCTCTGAGTAAGTAACCTCCAGCTCCACACCTTTCCACTCAATCCATTCAGCGACGCCGTTGCCGTTATTTGGATACATGAACAAGGCTTCCACCTGAAAGCGCGTGCTCGTTGCCTTCACAACATGGCTCACATCCGGAGTCACGTCCACCTCGGTTTCTGGTTTAAGCAAAAGCGCTTGATGGTTGAACAAGTTGGTGCCAGTGAAGTGAAACTCGGGCAACTCATCACCGTAATTAACCCGCCACAGCCGCAATCCCCTAAGTCCCGTAGTCTGTGGGAACGGGTCGTTCGCTATCAGCGGTGTACCGAACTTCAGTTTGGCATTTAGTATCTCATTCCCCACCAGGCTCCAGATATCAAAGCTCCAGAAAGCGCAATACCCACGATTATTCTCATCATCTCCAGCCATAGTCCTGGAAGTATCTCTCATCCCATCCTGACGTACTGTGCCAGTCTCCTGGGCAACCGGAGTGAGGGTTACCGTTCTGGTGGCTGCGGCCACAACAACCATGACATTCCCAGTAGTCTCCCCACCCTTGCCATCACTCACGAGCACTGTGATATTGAAATCTCCACCCTTGTTCAGCGCCTTCCAGGTGACCTTCTCCCCTACGCCGCTGATGCTGCCCCCGCTGGCCGACCAGCTATAACTAACCACATCACCGTCAGGGTCACTGGCAATACACGTGATTGTTGCCGTGCCTCCATATAGCACTCCGGACGGGTCGCCAGTCAGGCTGGAAATCAGCGGAGGCTGGTTAGCCCCGACTGTCAAAGTCACGCTGGCCTGTGCCATGCCACCTTTGCCGTCTTCTACCGTAACTGAGATATCAAAAGTCCCATAGTGTTCCGGTGCTTTCCAGGTAACACTAGGACCAGCGCCGGTGAAGCTGCCCCCAGTACATGCCCACTTGAAGTCAATTCTGTCACCGTCAGCATCTGAGGCAACGCATTGAATCTGGGTATTCCCGTTAGGATAAACTTGCATCTCTGCCGGTGTCAGGCTCGATATTACCGGCGGCTGATTACCGCCCGGTGTCGGCGGTGGCGGTGATGGCGGCGCTTCACTAGGACCACAAGCGCTGCCCAGCATGGCCACTATGGCCAACACAACCAGGACTGTGCCCAAACTACGCCTAAAAAGACCCATTCTCATTTCCTACCTCCTCGCAACAAAAGTATACACCAACCTGAAACTGCCGACAACACATTTTGCTTCCGAGGATATCGCTACCGCACGCTTCCCACCCCTACGGCAATTCATCATTCATCTTCGGTCCCTCCGAAGAACTGTCGGTGAAGCGACCAGGCACTCCCACAGACCATCAGTTCGTGCTGGCTGCGATGTCATAGTCTACGCTCTTCCAGGAATCAGGGCCAATGAATTTGACATTGAAATCCCATACTTCACCCGGACCGAGACCCTGCCTGCTAGCTGATGCAGTATCTATGAGATTCCCGTCCTTATCGTAGAAATTGACCGCTATCGTAGCGACATTGATGGTAAAGCTGCTAACATTCTGGGTTCTGCCCTTAACCACGGCCGTGCTTTCAGGCATGCTCTCGGTAAACCGATGTGTGGTCATACTATGGCTAAGGATTTGCAGTTCCTTACCTGGCAGGCTACCGCCCTGTTCGTGGGTCTCGGCGCATCCAACCAAGCACACGGTCAATACTAGCATCAAAGCTATGTCTACAATCCCAACTACTCCTCTCGTCATTTGCCCATTCTCCCTACAACCCCGAGATTAACGTCCCATATCTCCAATTGTGCTTATTGCAAACCTCCTCGAACTGCGCGTCTAGCCTGGCAAACCAAAGAGCTGACCAATACATTGCCCTTACGTCCGCTGCCTCAACTCTTATCGACCACAACAACCCCTCGAACCTGGCCTAGCTACCACGCTCAGCGTCAAAATAGCCTGAACGCTTCCACCATTGGTATCTTCAACAATGACCATAACATGATAGTCACCGTAGCTGTTCGGGGCCCTCCAGGTGACAACAGGACCAGCACCGCTCAAATCGCCACCCGTGCACGACCACTTGAAGTCCACCTCATCGCCATCAGGGTCTGAAGCAAGGCATCTGATCTCAGAGGCAGCCCGAGGGTCGACATTTATATACTTGGCTTCGAGGCTTGAGATTACCGGCGGCTGATTACCCTCCGGCTCCGGTGTTGAGCCACAACCACTACACAGCGCAGCTAACACAACCAACATAACCAAAACCACGCCCGATATTCCTGTGCAAGTGCCCGATTTCACTGTCGCTTCCCCCTTCAAACCGACTGCGAAGAAGTATATACAGGCCCAGCAATTTTCGCAAGGTATCGAATTGCCTCACAATAGTTCCCATGCGAGTCATCCGCCCACGGGTGATCGCCCTACAGACCAGCCATCAGCACCCCCACGCTCGCACCTGAATACTGCTCTATTCTTCTCGCTTCGCGCGACCCTCAACCACTAAAATCCTAAGCACGAAATCCAAAATTCTAAACAATATCTATGCAAGCGGAGCTTGCGTAAGGGGTGGCGAAGTGGCACCAATCCTTGGGCTTTGTTGAACGCTTAGCCTGGACGAATATGCCCGGATTCCTATTCGTAACTTAGGTTCTTATCCTGGGACGTTAGAATCCAAGCGGTTGTTGGTGAGGTCAGGTCTAGGGCCTGACACTCACCAAAATTTCTTTAGGGTTTAGAAATTAGGATTGGGGATTCCTCCACCGGTGATTTCACTTTTGACTTTTAACCTGTCATTTTGCTCTTTGATTTTTCACTTTTAATCTTTAACCGCCTCGCCCATCAGCCACCCCAGGCGGCCTCAAAAGACCGCACTACATGTGGTTGGAGCTGAAGCGACCCCAAAAAAGCCAAATGATTGTTGACCTGAATTGGGGGTGATGGTATTATGCTCTGGATATCTTGGAGACACACCATTGACTAACAAAGGCCTACAAGACGCTGACGCTGCCCGAATTCTGGAGCTGGAAAACAGGCGGCAAAAAGAAACCATAAACCTTATTGCCGCCGAGAACTACGCCAGTAAGGCAGTGCTCCAGGCTCAAGGCTCCAGCTTAACTAACAAGTATGCTGAAGGTTATCCAGGGCGCCGCTACTACGCTGGCTGCCCCAACGTAGACGCTATCGAGAACCTGGCTATCAAGCGAGCCAGGAAGCTGTTCCATGCCGAGCACGCCAATGTCCAACCTCATAGCGGCAGCCAAGCTAACATGGCAGTCTACTTCGCCCTCCTTGAGCTTGGTGATACCGTTATGGGAATGGGCTTAAGCCATGGCGGACATCTAACTCATGGCGCTCAGGTCAATTTCTCAGGCAGATGGTACAACTTCATCCCCTACGGAGTTGACCGAGAAACTGAAAGGCTCGACTACGATGACATACAGAAGATGGCTCTGAAGCACAGGCCAAAATTGATTGTCGCTGGGGCCAGCTCCTATCCCCGAACCATTGACTTCAAACGCTTCCGTGACATCTGTGATGCAGCCGGCACTCTGCTTGTGGCGGATATGGCCCACATAGCCGGATTAGTGGCCACCAATTTACATCCTTCCCCGGTTTCTTATGCTGAGATAGTCACCTCATCCACCCACAAGACCTTACGTGGTCCGCGCAGTGGCTTCATCTTATGTAAACAAGAGCTGGCTTCGAAGATTGATTCCGCTGTTTTCCCTATGATGCAGGGGGGGCCGCTGATGCACGCCATCGCTGCGAAAGCCATAGCCTTTTTTGAAGCCATGCAGCCCGAGTTCACCGGCTACCAGAAGGCGGTTCTAGAAAATGCTGCGGTTCTGGCCTCTGAGCTTCAGCAGCAGGGTCTGCGCCTGGTATCAGGAGGCACTGACAACCACCTTATCCTTGTTGACCTCACTCAAACTGGAATAGACGGCAAAGCTGCTCAGGAAGCCCTTGAAGCTGCCGGCATTCTGGTAAACAGGAATGTCGTCCCCTTTGACCCCAGGCCACCACAAGTCGCCAGCGGCATAAGACTGGGTACGCCAGCCCTGACCACCCGAGGCTTTGGCTCCCAGGAAATGAAGCAAATCGCCTCTCTCATCACCAGAGTGTTATCCAACTCCGACAACCCAAAGGTTCAAAACGAAGTAAGTGAACAGGTGGCATCCCTGTGTCACCGCTTCCCCACCCCAGGAATAGACTGAGACTGGGGGAAAGCCCTCTCAACAAGAAACAACCTGCATCACACCACGACGCTTGCACACAACAGCCAGATGCCAGAAGAGCATTGTTCCCTAAACCGCGAGTCCGCCTCAAGAATCCTCCTCCTACCTAATTGCCCAGTCTCCAGACTACACTAAGCTTCGTTCCGATGCCTGAAGTATGATTTTGTCATATAGACAATCCAGCGCCAATGCAGAGTTATGTGCACAGCCAGCACAACCAGCAGAGCTACTGCCGTCCACTCATGGATGTCGAGCCAGGTGTGGCGGCTGAACAGAAACGTAGAAACTCCACCGCTCTCACCAGCGCCTCCCCTATAACCCCCACCAGAGCCTCTGGGTAAAACAAGCCAGAGGATAAAGCCAGAGATGCCCTGAAACAGAAAAGCCAAACCCAGTATGGCATCCATGATATAGTTCCTTGTCGTTTTCCTCATTAGACGGCCCGCTAAGGTGTCGTTGGACATGCCGATTATTATACATGAAACGGTTCAGGCCAAGGCAGGACCCCGGTAGTCAAAGCAGAAGAACACGACAACCTCACCCCAATCACCGAGGGTGAAGCCCTC
>CAZOQG010000020.1:0-4139 GCA_964582065.1 uncultured Dehalococcoidales bacterium | reverse complement strand
CATAGCCTGTAGCCAACTCTCAGTCAAACAAAAAAGAAGGAGGTTACACAGAAATGTGGAAAAGCCAAAAGTTTATTCTGGCCGCGGTATTGGCTGCCGTTATGGTCATCGGTGGCACGGCAGGTGTAGTGCTCGCTCAGGACGAAGAGCAAAACCCTGCTTCCCAGGGTCCACGTGATGCTTTAACAACACGCGTGGCTGAAATACTGGGTATCAGCCAACAAACGTTTAAAGATGCCTTCAAACAGGCCATCAGTGAATCGAGGCCTGAGAACCCACCGCAGCAGGGCCGGCGAGATGCCCTCACGGCACGAGTTGCCGAAAAACTGGGCATCGACCAGCAAGAGCTTGAAAATGCTACCAAGGAGGCCATCAGGGAACTGCGATCTGAAAATCTGGATCGGCAGGATTGGCGAGACGCCCTCACGGCACGAGTCGCCGGAAAACTGGGTGTCGAGCAGCAGCAGTTGGAAAATGCCACCAAGGAGGCCATCACCGAACTGCGTGAAGAAGCTCTCGACAACAGGCTTCAAAAACTGGTAGATGAGGGTATATGGACCCAGGACCAAGCAGACGCCTACAAGGCGTGGTTAGAAGCAAGACCGGATGTCCCCAGGCTTGGCTCAAGAAGTCTTTCCCCGAATCAGCTGGGCAACTGGAGACCTGAGGGGCCTGGCAAGTTCCAAGGCAGGTTTGGCCCAACAGATGCTTCCTCAGCCGAATAACCCAAGCCAAGAGTAAGGAAGCCGTAGCAAGCCAGGGATTCCCCTGGCTTGCTACCTTTCAACAGATAGGCACAGCAAAGCGCTTTAAGATATAATGACAGAAGCTAAGACCTCTCAGAGTTCAACTATGGAGGTTGGGGCATGGCAGCTATCCTGGTCGTCGACGATGAGCCGAACATTCTAGAACTTGCCAAGCTCTACCTCAAGCAAGAAGGCTATCACGTAGAAGGAGTCGGCAATGGCAACGACGCCCTGTCCAGATTGGACACCGCCAAGCCGGCTCTCGTTGTCCTGGACCTGATGCTACCCGACATCGATGGCTTTGAGGTATGCCGCCAGATACGAAAGAAAAGCGATGTCCCTATCCTGATGCTTACCGCTCGAAAGGAAAACATCGATAAGATAGTAGGGCTTGAGCTGGGAGCGGATGACTATCTGACAAAACCATTCAATCCAAGAGAGTTAGTGGCCAGAGTCAAGGCTGTTCTTCGCCGCTACCAGGCTGGACTCAGACCCGGCCAAGCCATAGAGGTGGGTAATCTTCGCATCGATTCCTCTCAGCATGAGGTAACCATAGATGGGCAACCCCTGACATTGCGGACCAAAGAGTTTGACCTGCTGGCAACCCTGGCGCAAAACCTGGGAATCGTCTTGACCAGAGAGCAACTTCTTGAGACGGTTTGGGGAACCGGTTACTATGGAGAAACGCGAACAGTTGATATTCACATCAACCACCTCCGTGACAAATTAAGCAGGTCGAGCGCTTCAATAGAAACGGTCCGTAGCATAGGATACAAGATGGTACTGAAATCACAGGCAGCCAGCAATTGAGATAGAGTTTCCTATCACGGTAACAAGGGGCTGCCACAAATAGAGGTTCCACATGAGCCTGCGTACACGCCTGATTCTCTCCTATGTTTTGATTATAGTCCTCTGCCTCAGCGTAGTCGCCGCCGCTCTGCTAGTACTGCTCCAGGACTATCGCGACAGGCTAGCCGTTGCGCGTCTAAGCGACATGTCGCTGCCCGTATACGTTCAAGTCAGGGCAACAGCCCTGGGCCGGATTTCCCTGAACCAAGCGTGGACGAATCTCGAAGAGCTGGCACAGGAGACCAACACCTACATCTTTCTGCTTGATACTCAAGGCAACGTCATCAAGTACGCATCCCCGGAAGAAAGCTCCTCGGTATATGACCTACCCAAGCCACCGCCAGAAAAGCTGCCCGCTAACAGGAAAAGGCCTTATCGTGGAACCTATGTTTCGTCTGAGGGACAGAATTTCATGTTCGTCGCCCATCCTTTCACCGGATTGTTCAAATCCCGGAGCCCGACTGCTCCTGCAACCCTGGTCCTAGCCGTGCCTCGTACAGAGGCTCCAGCTCTCTGGACCGAGTTGGCAAAACCTTTCCTGTGGGCGGGGCTCATCGCCTTAGGTGTCTCCATAGTGATTGCCATTCTCCTCGCCCGTTCCGTCTATCTTCCTATCCGGCGCGTGACAAACGCAGCCGAGGAAATGGCCCAAGGTCAATATGACCAGGAAGTCCCCTTAGCTGGCCCCAAGGAGGTTAAAGGGCTTGCCCTAAGGTTCAACCAGATGGCCAAGCAAGTAAAATATTCCCAGCAAATGCTGCGCAACTTTGTAGCCGATGTCTCCCATGAACTCAGAACCCCGCTTACTTCTATCAAGGGATTCTCCCAGGCCATACTCGATGGGACAGCCAGGGACAAAGAAGCACAGCTCAAGGCTGCCCGCGTTATCGAGGACGAGTCCAAACGCATGATGCGACTCGTAGATGAACTGCTTGAGCTTTCCAAGCTCGAATCCGGGCAGGTGAACATGGTCAAAGAACCTACAGATTTAAGGGAACTCCTGCAGCAGTGCCGGGAGATTTTCATGATGCGGGCAGAAGAGAAAGGTTTGCAATTCACAACCGACGTCGAGCCGTTGCCACCCGTAAATGGCGACATCGACCGCTTAGAGCAAGTCTTCAGCAATCTGCTAGACAATGCCTTCAAACACACCCCGGCCGGGGGTAGGATAAGCATCGCTGCACGGCAACCCTCCCCCAACTTTGTTGAAGTTACCGTGTTGGATACCGGCCCAGGCATCCCCCCCGAGCAACTACCCCACGTCTTCGAGCGCTTCTACCGAGCTGACGCTTCAGGAACAAAAACCGGCACCGGTTTGGGGCTAGCCATCGCCAGAGAGATACTGCGGGCTCACGGGGGAGATATCAAGGTTAACAGCGTATTGCGTGAGGGGACGCAGTTCTTGGTCAGATTCCCCGTCAACCCCACCGTCGGAGACCACCCAACAATGTAGTGTGAGGCTTCAGCCTCGCCTGTCAACCCCCCGGGCGGCCTTAAAAGACCGCACTGCATGCGGTTGGACTTATGCAAAAACATGTAGTGTAAACTTTTACCTCGCCCATCGGCCCCCCCCATGCCGTTTGGTCTTTGCGACGAGCAACAGCGACGAAGCAATCACGGCGGAGGACAGAAGACCCACAACGGCAGCGCTTTTTGAATTGTGATCTGCCACTTTGATTATTGATGTTTAATTCATTGCATTCTAGTGAGATTGCCACGGCACTCCGTGCCTCGCAACGATAGAGGAGAAACGACCTTAAAAGACACGCGCTGGTGAAAGGGAGTCAGAGGGGAAAAACAACAAATCCCAAATTACAAATATTAAACGCCAAACAATGTCAAAATTCAAATTTCCAAATTCAAAACCATAACGTTTTGGTCATTGGTGTTTGGGTATTTTGGATTTGTTTGGGATTTAGGAATTAGGATTTATCCGAACTTCAGACATGCCTAATTTGGCGCTTTTGCTTTGTTTGCAAGTTCCTCATAACTGGGGCACAATCCTCTTAATGCACATTGGTTACAAAGGGGCCGCTGGGCCTTGCATATCTTCCTGCCATGTTCTATCAACAAAACATGAAGCTGATAGACATCACCGGGTGGGGCAAGGCTCTCGATCACCTTATGGGCCCGTTCCACGGAGGACTTAGAATCAACCAGTCCCAGCCTTTTGGCAACACGAAAAACATGTGTATCCACCGGCAGAGCGGGCATTCCCAGCGAGAAAATCAACACGCAGCTGGCTGTTTTCATACCCACTCCCGGCAATTGCCTCAGCCAATCCCTGGCTTCGTCCAGAGAAAGCTGCCTCAAAAAGTCGAGGTCGAACCCATCTCGCCTTCGCCGTATCTCCTCAAGCACCTGCTTGATATACTTGGCTTTGATTTCTCCTAAACCACCAGCCCTGATAGAATCAGCGATGTGGCTCACGCTGGCATCGGCTACCTCGTCCCAGCTACCGAAAGAAGCCAGTAGCGACTCGAATGCCCGCCTGGAATTAGTATCCGATGTGTTTTGCGAAAGAATCGTCTGAACCAGCACCGA
>CAZOQG010000019.1:0-22461 GCA_964582065.1 uncultured Dehalococcoidales bacterium | reverse complement strand
TCAATATCTGTCTCTGCTCTGGTTCAAGTAGACGAATGACAGCACATATAACAACATGTAGTGCGAGGCTTTAGCCTCGCCAGAACTCTACCAGGCGACCTTGAAAGGTCGCACTACTTTTCCACCCTCACCCCAGCCCCGTCCCTTGATGGGAGAGGGTGACAAGACGTGGCGGAAAGTGTCACTACTCATATGAACGAGTACAACCTCTTGCCTCACTGCGCATCATAACTTAAAATAGCCATTGCAAAAGAAGCCAACGTAGTATATCATAAGCAATATCTTAGTACAAGATAAACGAAACTTATCTACATTCAGAAATGTCTTATGAATCTTGATTACTTGAAGACCTATCGAGAGGTAATCAGGCTAGGCAGCTTTTCGGAGGTAGCCAAAAGGCTGTCTATCAGCCAGCCCGCCGTTTCCTTCCAGATTCAGGCGCTGGAGCGCGACCTGGGTATTCGTCTCATTGACCGAAGGCAAAGAAAAATCACTATGACCGAGGCAGGGAAGCGTCTGCTTCATTTTGCTGAGTTTGTCGACAAGGAGCGAGAGCATTTGACATATGACCTCAGTCAGCTCCGCCATGAGGTAACCGGAGACCTGGCCATCGCTGCCAGCACCATACCAGGTGAATTTCTTCTGCCGCCGATACTGGCCGAGTTTAAGAGATTGCATCCCGCCATAGCTGCCCGAATGATGATCTCCGATTCTCTAGCCGTTATCTCCAGGATTCAGAATAACGAGTACGAGATAGGATTCTGTGGTGCGTTACCTGAAGGCACAGACTTGACAGCATTCAAGATAGCAGAGGACGAAATAGTCCTAATTGTCTTCCCGGAACATCCATTTGCTGAACGAAAAAAGGTATCCTTTGGAGAACTTCAGAAAGAGTCGCTGATTCTCCGAGAGGAAACCTCTGGCACGCAGCGAAGCCTCGAATCACTATTGCTCAAAGCCGGCTTTGACCTCAGCAGATGCACGCCGAACTTGGTTCTCGGCTCGACTCAAGCTGTCATCTCTGCTGTTGAGGCAGGAATAGGAATTGCGTTTGTATCCAACTTAGCAATCAACAAAAGCCTGACACTCAGGCTAGTCAAAGTAGTCGGCATCGAAGGGCTGAGGCTAAGGCGAAACTTCTACTGCATCTACAGGAAAGAGCGTATAGTGTCTCGTCTTCTCGAGGAGTTTATCGCTTTCGTCGAATCAAGGATACCACAAACATGATTGACTCAATGCATCGGCAAGAGGCTTCATCCGCTCCTAGCAGCTTTTCACTCCCTGCAGTCTATTGTCATTTTCCTTTCTATCAGGCTATACAAGCAAGATTACAGGCTCTTAACCAACGAAAATCTTGACAACACTGATGCAGCTCACGTAACTTATGAGGAGTAACGCCCCTTGGTTCGTTTGTCTGGAAGAGCGGACTGTCAGGACGGAACTCACATAGCCACGGAGGAAGAAAGCAATGGCAACGAAAAGAACGAGCATAAGGCGATTTGTTATTGAAGCGCCGGAGGAAACCTTGATGGCAGACTTGGAGACCTTAAGGCAGAAAGCGCTGGAGCTGGGAGCCGCCGCAGCCGAAATAATACCGGCAAGCCAGATTGTTGTAGACGAACGGGTAAGGCTCAAGTGTACGGTGCCACGCTGCCTTCGCGCCGGAGAGACCCCCAACTGCCCGCCCTACGTTCCTGAGCTGGATTTCATTCGGAAAGCCTTCGCCAAATTCTCCTGGGGGATATTGCTCAAAACCCACGTCGAGCCCATAGAGGCCTATGTACCGGGAAGGCGACAAGGCAAGGCTGGACAAGACCAAAGTCTCCTTTTTCACCAGAAGACTGGCGAAATCGTCTATGAGATAGAGCGGTTGGCTTACAAGCACGGCTACCATCTGGCTATGGGCTTCGGCGGGGGGTCCTGTAAGGACCATCTATGCCGCGGCTTAATCTGCCAGTTTCTAGACAGCGGCAGATGCCGTTTCCCGCTGCGGGCAAGGCCAGCCATGGAAGCTATGGGGATAGACGTCTTCGCCCTTATCACCAAAGCAGGCTGGGAGGCCTACCCGCTATTGGATGAACTTAGCCAGGTCCCATGCGCCACTTCCGTGGGACTGGTCTTAGTACACTGAATACGAGGGCACCAAAAAGATGGCTAAGAGTGTAATTGAACTGGTAGAAGAATATCTATCTGAGGACCCAAAAACGTGGGCAAAACTAGCTAGCGAAGTAAACTGGCGTCGCTTGGAGCTTCTGCTGCTCAGAGAAATACTGCTAGAGCTGAAGAAGCTAAATCAGAGCAACCTGGCCCCTTCCCCTTAGACGCTCTGGCTCCAGTCTCACTCCGTGAAACCCCTCAGGCATTAACCTAGACCTTTCGGCCACAGAGCCAAAGGCGAGAATATGTGAAGGCAAATGTTTTGTCGGGCAACGTCTTCGTCAACGACAGCTCAACTCAGACACAATACCCAAACTGCACAGCCAAATTAGGCTGCCTGCAAGCTTTGATAGGCCGCCAGCCTCTTGTTGACTTTAGCCCTGGGATATGTCCCTGTATGCAGCTAGGGCAAAGACAATAGCTAGCAGACCGAATGCTATAGCCGTAAATTGGTTTCCCTCTTCCAATAAGGACCCAGCTATAGCACCATAGATTGATGCCGCTGCGGCAACGAGCCAGAGAATTTTCACCTTTAGTGATGACCTCCTCTATATTTTGCCTCGGGACTAACACGTTTCAACATGTTTTCGGCCTCGACTCCATTTCTTCAGCGTCTACTCTATAGCTGCCCATGTAACAAAGGCTACTTGGACATTAAGCTCGATCCCATACACATCCGCCTACTTAGCAGGTTTAGCCTCATTAAACGACAGCTGCCTAATGGGCCTAATGGTTATCAGGCGGCAGTCCTTACACATGTACTTTTGGACTCGTCCATTCTTGTTGTAGCCAAAACCCGCTTTTATCAGGCGGTCACCACCACATTCGGGACATCGCCCGTGGTTGTATATCCTCTCGCGTCGCATCACCTATATTATAATAATTATACAACTTATATGAGTTATTTGTCAAGTCTCTCTACTCGTTCTGCGCTTTGCCTGCAAGAAGTTCAAATTGCCTTTCCACAATTTGTTGATGCGGCCCTCCAAATCCCGAGTCTTCATAGCTGCAGCTCAGGGCTTTCTGCTATACTCTGAGATGCCGATTAAGCATCAACTAAAATATGCCGGAGGAAGCAGCTTATGACTGACAAGGTCGAGTGCGCCAAGTGTACCAAGGTAGTATGCTGGACCGAACACAGTAACAAAGGAGCATCAAATTGCCCTACCATAACTAAGCAGGACGTTATTAAGCAAGCTCTGGCCGAATATGACAAGCCAGAAGTGAAGGAGTTCGCCCGACAAGCCTCTATTCAGGAGTTTGAGGGCTATATGGACCTGCCGGAGGGCAAGACTCCACGTCACCCCAGGGTAGAGGAGGTAGCACAATTCGCCAAGAAAATGGGGTATAGGAAGCTCGGTGTCGCCTTCTGCCTCGGTTTAAGGGATGAGGCTGAAACTCTGACCACAATCCTGGAGAACCGGGGCTTTGATGTCGTTTCCGTTTGTTGTAAAGCGGGAGGCCCACCAAAAGAGCTAATCGGCATAGAGGAAGAGCAAAAGATAAGCGGTCCCGGCACCTGGGAAACAATGTGCAGCCCCATAAGTCAGGCTGCAATTTTGAATGACGAAGGTGTAGAGTTCAACATACTTGTAGGGCTCTGCGTTGGTCATGATTCACTTTTCTTCAAGTATGCTCACGCCCCTACCACTGTCCTAATAGCCAAAGACAGAGTCTTCGGCCATAACCCAGCAGCCGCTTTATATCTATCCAAGTCATACTACCGCAAGCTACGGCGCAAAGAATCACTCGACTCATAAGGCTGCTGTCAAAACCAGCATGGTAGGGCTCTTTTGCGATTCAAACAGTGAGAGGTATCAATAATGTTGCGGCTCATTACCCCTTCGGAAGAGTTTACGTGATCTCACAAAGCAAGAATAGGAGTAGCTAACATGGTGCTGCCTCAACAAGAAAGGGGGAGACTACAAATGATAAAGGATTTCGTACTAAAGAACAGGAGCTATCGGCGATTTTACCAGGAAGTGTCCATAGAACTTGAGACGTTGAGGGAGCTTGTCGGCCTTGCCAGACTATCGGCTTCAGCACTCAATTTGCAGCCACTGAAGTACGTGCTTTCATGCGAACCCCAAAAGAACGCTTTGATATTCCCACACCTTGCCTGGGCCGGCTATCTCAAAGACTGGCCAGGCCCGAGCGAAGGGGAAAGGCCGTCGGCATATATAATCATACTCGGGGACACAGACATATACCCGTCCTTTGGCTGTGACCACGGAATAGCGGCTCAAAGCATTCTTCTGGGTGCCACAGAGAAAGGCTTAGGTGGCTGCATGATTGCCTCAGTACAAACGCAGAAACTCGCCAAGGCTCTTGGGTTGCTACCACGCTATGAGATACTTCTTGTCCTGGCCCTTGGCAAGCCCAAGGAAACGGTGGTCATCGAGACGGTTGGGCCCACTGGAGATATCAAGTACTGGCGCGACAGTGAAGGTGTGCACCATGTGCCAAAGCGAGCGTTGGATGACATCATCGTTGGTTAAATATGCGGCGAGCTGACGCAGAAGGATTTTATGCCAAGAATACCTTCTCAGGGCACAAAACTGTAGGGATGAGGAAACCTATTTCTCGACACAATCGCATATTGCTGCTTTCGACCGCAAGCACCGCGCTCACTGGCTCGTATAGGACTATTTTCTCATAACCATAGTTACCTATAGGCTATTTACTATAGCCATAAAAGATAAGATACTAGAGCCAAGCTCAATTTGATGAGTCCGCTGGCGAATTTGCCTGAAGGGCACATAGCAGGCATGGCGACCAAATCAATCACAACGGGCAGGTCAGGCGTGCAAGACCAAGTCAGGCCAACGAGGTCGGAACGGTTGACTCGATCCCCAATGCGGAGTATATTGCCACACATCACTCAGGACAGGAAGCCTGCCATCTGGGTTCCTTGTTTTATAAGATGAATAGTCTGTCGACATCGAAGCTTCCAAGGCGTATCGAAGGGCTCAACGAGCTAGCCTATAATCTGTGGTGGAGTTGGCAGGCAGAAGCACGGGAGCTGTTCAAGGTCCTCGACCGCCCCCTATGGAAGGCTACGGGCCATAATCCGGTCAAGCTGCTGCAGCAGCTTGCCCCTTGTCGGTTAGTAGCAGCGGCCCAGGACCCTATCTTCCTCAAGAAGTATGATTCTGTTACGAGCGATTTCAAGGCCGACATGTCGGCAACTCGCACCTGGTTCAGTACGGAGTATCCTCATCTGGCACAGCACAATATAGCGTATTTCTCACTGGAATTCGGCATCCACAACTCACTGCCTCTTTACGCCGGTGGACTAGGTGTCCTGGCAGGAGACTACTGCAAAGAGGCGAGCGACCTCGGCCTGCCTATGGTAAGTGTAGGATTCATGTACCCCCAGGGGTATTTCCATCAGCGTATCTCGTCCGATGGCTGGCAGGAGGATGTCTACGAGGAACTAAACTTCAATGAGGCGCCTGTCAGTCCGGTGCTTACTGCTCAGGGGCAATCAATGAAGGTCGAAGTTCCGTTGGACACGAGGTCGGTTCAAGTCGCCGTGTGGCAGGTGAATGTCGGCCGAGTAAAGCTGTACTTGTTGGACACCAACCTCGAAGACAATCCACCGCTGGACCGCCAGCTTTCCGCTCGTCTCTATGCAGGCGACCGAGAAATGCGCCTCCAGCAGGAGATCGTCCTCGGCATTGGTGGTGTGCGCGTGCTTCGAGCACTCGGCATTGAGCCAGTCGTTTGGCATGCCAACGAGGGACATACAGCCTTCATGACGCTGGAGCGTGTTCGAGAGTTGGTAGAGAAGGGTATGGGTTTTAGCGAAGCCGCCAACAAGGTGCGAGCCACGACTGTTTTCACGACCCATACGCCCGTCCCGGCCGGCAACGATGTTTTTTCTCTTGACCTGATGGAGAAGCATTTCCACCGCTACTGGGGTTCTCTCGGACTCGACCGAGATGCATTCTTAGACCTGGGCATTCAAGAATCGGACAGTGCCGTCTTCAATATGACCATATTAGCCCTGAGAATGGCCAACCAGCGCAATGGTGTCAGCCAACTGCACGGCGGAGTATGCCGCCGAATGTGGCATTCTCTATGGCCTGATGCCGAAGAGAAAGAGGTGCCCATTGGCTCAGTGACCAACGGCATCCACGTTCCCACTTGGCTAGCACCCCAGACCGCCAGGCTGTATGAAAGGCATCTTGGTCATGACTGGCTGGATAGACATGATGACCCAGCTTTGTGGGAGTCTGTGCTGGATATTCCAGACGAGGAAATATGGACACTGCGTCGCTGGCTAAAGTACAAACTCATCAGTTCGGTGCAGGACCGAAGCCGAAAACGCTGGGCTGAAGGCCAGGTGGCACCGGTGCAGGCCTTGGCGACGGGAGCCTTGCTCGACACGGAGACGCTTACCCTCGGCTTCTGCCGCCGTTTCACTGACTATAAGCGAGCTGCACTTATACTATACGATGTTAACCGCCTAAAGCGCATACTTCAGAACGACTTGCAACCAGTCCAGATAATATTTGCCGGCAAAGCGCACCCTGATGATGAGCGTGGTAAGCAGCTCATCCAAGAAGTATACAATGTGGCGAAGGATCCTGAGTTCGGCGGTCGGATAGCCTTCGTCGAGGACTATGATATGCACATGGCCCGTTATCTCGTCCATGGCACTGATGTGTGGCTCAATACCCCCCGACCACTTCAGGAAGCGAGTGGCACTAGCGGGCAGAAAGCAGCCCTAAACGGAGCCCTGAATCTCAGCGTACTCGACGGTTGGTGGTACGAAGGCTACAACGGCACCAATGGGTGGGCAATTCACGACGATGTTGAAACCTATGATTCCTCAAACGGGGACAAGGAGGATGCCGAGGAACTCTACAACCTACTGGAGGAGAAGATCGTGCCTCTCTACTACGAGCACGATATAGATGGGGTGCCGCACAGCTGGATCCGAGTAATTAAAGAGGCTATCCGCTCAAACGTGCCATTGTTTAGCGCCCGGCGAATGGCAAAAGAATATACCGAGCAGATGTATTTAGCCGCGGCTCAAGCTAATGAAACGATGCGGATGGGAGCAAGTCACCCGCCCAGAATTCTGGGCACAACCCATGCATCCCACCACGCTTTGGAGACGCCTGTCTCCGCTCACGGCACAAACCAGATAGAGGGCAGTGAGTAATTTGTATTCACGCAGGACGCGCCCTGACAGATGCCAACACGGGCATGTCTATCCGTAGCGTAAGGAGACTGAGTTGCAGAAAATCGGTGTTCTAACCAGCGGCGGTGATGCTCCAGGAATGAACGCCTGCATTCGGGCTGTGGTTCGCAGTGCGGCGCAAAGAGGCCTTGATGTTGTCGGTGTCCGGCGGGGCTACAGCGGACTCCTGAGCAAAGAGTTCGTCAAACTGAACCGCCGTGCGGTAGCCAACATTATTCAACGAGGCGGCACTTTTCTGGAGAGCTCGCGCTGTGAGGAAATTAAGACCTCAGAGGGAAGAAAAAAAGGAGTTCAAAGCCTGCAACGAGAAGGGATAGAATGCCTGGTGGTTATTGGTGGAGACGGCACGTTCCGTGGAGCTGCAGCTATAGCTGAGGAGAGCCAAATAAAGCTAATTGGGATCCCGGCTACTATAGATAATGACGTCTACGGCACCGATTACGCCATTGGTTTTGATACTGCTATCAATACGGCTCTGGAAGCCATAGACCGGATTCGTGATACAGCCGACGCTTTCGACCGTATCTTCTTTGTCGAGGTGATGGGACGATTATCTGGTTTCATCGCTCTTGAAGTAGGCATCGCCGGCGGTGCTGAGGAAATCATCATACCCGAAAGAGAGACAGATTTGGAAGATCTGTGCCGCACGTTGAAGCAAAGCTTCAAGAGAGGTAAGCGAAGCAGCATCATAGTGGTAGCTGAGGGGAATGAAGTGGGCCATACCATGCAGATTGCCCAGTACGTCGAGTACCGCCTCAAGGCTAGCTGCCGTGTCTG
Source organism: uncultured Dehalococcoidales bacterium (assembly GCA_964582065.1). Taxonomy (GTDB): domain Bacteria; phylum Chloroflexota; class Dehalococcoidia; order GIF9; family UBA5629; genus JACNFS01. Next base: position 14,315 of record CAZOQG010000019.1, on the reverse strand, counting down.
CATACTGGGTCACGTGCAGAGAGGAGGAGCACCGACCGCAAGAGATAGGGTCCTGGCGAGTAAGCTGGGCATCGCTGCCATCGAGGGCATACTCAATGGCAAGGAAGGACATGTCGTCGGCGAAAAAAAAGGAGAAGTAGTATATATCCCGTTCCACGATGTATTGGAGAACAAGAAGGAGCTAGATACAGACCTCTTGGAATCGTCCAAGGTGCTAGCCATGTAGAACGACACATCATCTTTTCTGCTGCCTTCTTGCTTCCACTACACTACTCTACGCTAGCTCCCGGTGTCCTCACCAACAGGACCGGAGTGTTTCCGGTACGCACAACCTTCTCTGCGACGCTCCCAAAGACCAAACGTCCCACACCGGACCGCCCGTGGGTTGACATAGCCACTATATCGGCACCAATTTCGTCGGCCAGTTTGATAATCTCGTGACCAGCGGCACCAACTCTCACCTGGCACTTTGTAGTGACACCTTTTCCTCTAAGTCCGCTACCAACCTTCTCCAGGTAGCTCTCGGCACTCGCCTTCAGCGGTTTCATCTCTTCCTCAGTGTAGGGAACTTGGGCAGGTGCGTCCCCAGAGATATAGACGTGGTAGACTACTGCCAGGACCTGGAGCAAAGTGACCTCCGCTCCAAGCATAGAGGCAAGCTCCTCAATATAGGGAATTACTGCTTCACTTTCTTTTGACCCATCCAAAGGAACGAGGGCCCTCTTGAATACGCCCTTCTTAAGCATGTCAGAACGGGCGCCCTTAGCCCTGATGAGCACTACCGGCCGCTCTGTAGCCCTCAACACCTTGTCGGCCACGCTTCCCAGCGCCCAGCGCCCAATACCAGAACGACCGTGGGTTGCCATGACAATCACGTCAATGTTCTCCCTCTCTGCATAGTCCACAATCTCCTCAGCAGGATTGCCCACCAGAATTGCGGACTCTACCTTAACGTCTTGCCCGGTCGGTTTCTCAAGATACCTGTTAGCTCTTTCTTTCGTGACCGCAACAGTCTCTTGGATGTAGGACCGAAACACGCGCTGCTCCTTTTCCCCAGCAGAATGACTGACAGACATCAGGGTAATCTCGGATCCAAGTCTTCCAGCCATCTGCTCAGCATAGGGAAGAGCTACCTCAGCCAACTCCGAAGTATCTAGCGGGACAAGTATTCTGTGGTACATTTCCTAACCTCCATCTCGAATGTTATGGTGGCACATCTCTTCACTTCAAGCCGAATCAAAATAGCGCGACCTCACTGGAAAGTTTCTGGCCATAAACCCCGTGCGGACTCTGTCGAAGTCGCTGTCGCACGAGACCACCGACTGCACGGCTGAACTCCCCGATTGTATGTTAACACATTTATTTCGGACGCTGAAAGTCGTCTTGAATGGCAAGGGAGATTAGTTGCCCAGTGCCGATGCCGCAACTCCATCTGCTAATTTCCAAAAAATTCTAGGCAAGCATGATCTAGTCTGCCTTTCTCTGAAAGGAACATTCGAGCATGGGTATTCCGTTTCGCTTCGACTGGATGTATAATCGGAGCAGTAATCTCGAAATAGTAGAGCCACATTGACGGGATTAACCTATTCTGCAAAGGAGGTTTGAATGAATACCAAAGAGCTATTCGGTAAGGAAGTTTTGGATGCAAATGCGAACAGTATAGGCAAAGTGGCTGATATCGATTTTGATATCCGGCAAGGAGCTTTGAATCATATCATAGTCAAGGCAGGATTGAAGAAGAGATATGTCATCAGCCTCGACAAAATTGACAAAATCGGCGACAAAGTAATTCTGGCAATTAGACAGGATGAACTGGAAAAGAAATCATAGTGCTCTGGACAGGAATCAATAAGAGCGAAAGCAAATAGCCAAGACACGGCAGTACGCCAAGCGAGTTTATGCGCAGTCGCTTTATGCCTGGGGCATGGTAAGCTTGAGACAGAGACAGGGCCCTTGGAGTAGTGGCTCCCTTAATACTCTTGGGACATCATTTGGACTACCTGAGGGGTAAGTGCCGAAAATGCTTGAAGCGTGGGAATTCATAACCCAGCGGCCAGAGTTGCTGGCTGAGTGGACCCTTAGACACCTTTGGATAGTCTTCGTTGCCAACGGAATAGCAGTCATCTTTGGCATGGTTCTGGGCCTTTATATCACGGGCAAAGGCAGGGAGCATACAGCAGATACCGCCCTTTATCTGGCAGAGATAACTATGACTATCCCTAGCCTAGCCCTCTTTGGCCTGCTAATGCTTCTTCTTGACAGTATGGGACTAAAAGCCATTGGTTTCCTTCCCGCCGTCATTGCCCTGATCGTTTACGGCCAATTACCTATCCTGCGCAATACCTATACAGCGGTTCGCCAGATTGAGCCGGCAATCATTGAAGCCGGAAAAGGAGTAGGGATGAATGAGAGACAGCTCCTTCTTAAGGTTAAGCTTCCTCTGGCCGTTCCTGTCATCATGGCTGGTCTGATTTGGCGTCGCTTTATCGAGAAAAGGAAGGAGAGGTCAAGACTTTTGTCGGCTTTGAGTTCTCCACGCGTCCAGACGGCCTTCCTGCCTTGGAGAGGCACTACGACTTCAAAGTTGCCGAGCCCTCTCTCCTGACAGGGGCCCCGGGAGCTTCTCTGCTAGGCTTGCAACAACGTAACTGCGATGTAGCAATGGTCTTCCGTACTGATGCCATGATTGCCAAACATGGCTGGCACGTATATATGGACGATAAAGCTTTCTTCCCGCCGTATGACCTGACCCCCTATGTCCACGAGGAAATCGTTGATAAGTATCCTCAAATTGCAGATGTCCTGAATGAGTTGATGGAGACCTTCCCCGGCGGTGGTGACCCTGCGACTCCTGAGAGAGTTGCCGAATGCCAGAAGGCCTGGCGGGAACTCAACGCTAAGGTCGACATTGACAGGATGGAAGCCGACGAAGTTGCCCGCGAGCACCTGGTCAAACACGGCTTGATTGAAGAATAGAATACTGAGCTATCTTCTTTATAGCAGAAAGCCGAGTGGTTCTCCTGCGGCCGGCATCAAGTCGGGCTACCTCTCTGGCGTTACTGTTGCATCGCTGTCCGTGTCAAAGTCTCCCCACAACACCACTCGTTTTCAAATGCCGTTAGGCCAAATCATTCCACGCAAGGCGTTGACAAAGTCCCGGAACAAGACTATATTGGGCTCACAATACACTAGGAGGAGGACCATTCATCATGGCAGTGTTCAAAGTAAACGAGGTAGACAAGGTCGAAATATTGACCCTCGAAGACAACTACATCGACATAATGTCGGGAGATAATTCGGCTATAGTCTCAAGGGCCTTCGGCCGAATTCTAGCCGACCATGGTTTTTCCGCCTTGGTTAAGTGCACAACACAAGAAAAAACCAGAACGATGATTTTCGACTTCGGTTTGTCCACGGATGTTGCCGCACGGAACGCTGATACCTTGAATGTCGATTTGACTGAGGTTGGGGCGGCAGCCCTATCTCACGGCCATATGGACCATGTCGGCGGACTAGCTGAGGTGGCTGCGAAAATCGCAAAACGGGGGCTGGAACTCGTTCTCCACCCCGTCGCATTGAGGTCAAACCGTTACCTTCTACCCATTCCCGATTTCAAGGTTCCGCTGCTTGCGCTTGAAAAAGAAAAAGTCGAAGAAGCAGGTTTTCGGATTGTCGAAACAAAGGAACCGTACTCCTTACTGGATGGAGACGTCTTATTCCTAGGAGAGATCCCCAGAAGGACAACCTTTGAAAAGGGATTGCCATTTGCATTCTACGAGCAAGACGGGAAGCAAATCTGGGATCCGACGGAAGATGACACGTCGCTGGTCATGAATATGAGAGGTAAGGGTCTGCTGATACTATCCGGTTGCGGCCATTCCGGGATAATCAATACGGTACAATACGCCAAGGAGGTTACGGGTGTAGACAAGGTACATGTGGTTATGGGAGGATTCCATTTGACCGGCCCGGTTTTCGAACCCGTCATTGATGACACGGTGAAATCCATGAAGGAAATAGGGCCAGACTACGTCATCCCGACTCACTGTACAGGAAGAAAAGCCGCCCTGGCCTTCGAAAAGGCCATGCCTGATCAATTTATGGTAAATATGTCGGGGACGAAACTAACCTTTGCCGCTTAGTAGGGTTTGCACATTCTCCGCCCGTGGATTGCCATCAAAAACATCAGAGTCCTGGATTGCCCTCCACTCTACAGGGAAAGTGGTGCGGTTTTCATCCTTGCCGACGTCTTCCGGCCGTTCCTGTGCCATGACTTTCCTACTATGCTCAAGTTAGTGATATTGCCCCGTCCACAATCATCGTTTCTCCCGTCATGAAGCTAGATGCATCCGACGCCAGATAAATCATAGCACCTACCATTTCATCGGGCTCAGCTATGCGCCCCAACGGCGTCCTATCGAGCAGCACACCTTCGTAGCCCGGAAGAACCGTAAAGAGGGATTCAGTAAGGCGTGTGCGTACATATCCCGGGGCTATTGCATTTACTCTGATATTATACTGAGCCCATTCCCGGGCCATAACTCTAGTTGCCACTATTACGCCAGCTTTGCTAATAGCGTACGTGCCGACACTTGACTCGGGCTTGAATCCAGCCACCGAGGAAACGTTGATAATCCTGCCCCCACCATGCTCCCTCATCACCTTGGCCACAGCCTGGCTCAAGAAAAACAGCCCCTTCAAATTCAGATTCATGATTGAGTCCCAGAAACGTTCGTCTACATCCATTGCCCGAATCATGGCTGGGCTAGTGCCAGCGTTATTCACCAAGATATCAATTCTGCCAAACTCGTCACTAACCTTACTTACTAGGTCGTTTATCTGTTCCAGCCTGCCTACGTGGGCTGCCACTGCCAGGGATCTCCTGCCCAACCCTCTTATCTCTTCGGCCACCTTCTCCAGGTCGGAAAGTCCCCGGCTGGCCACCACAACATCCGCGCCCACCCTGGCAAACCCCAGAGCGGTAGCCTTTCCAATGCCACGACTCCCGCCGGTCACCAGAGCCACCTTGCCTTGCAAGGAAAAATCAAAACTTGCCATTTGTCACCTCCTGCTCGGGTTCATGATATTCGACCCCCCATTCTACCACCGTTTGTCAACAGCCTTTCGTCTATTACCAAATTCCTATTGCAGCCACCTCTGGCTTGTTATATAATTCGAGGGTTTGGCAACTACTGACTCGCCATGTCGCTGAAACTAGGCTGACTATGAAGAAGGTCTCGGAACCATGATCATGAAAGAAATGGAAAAGTATCTGAAACCTACAGCTACGTTTAACTGCGACAACGAGTCGATAAGACAAAAAGCCGAAGACCTGACTAAAGATGATGAGAAGGTTGCGGAGAAAGCCAAAAGCCTCTTCTATTTCGTGAGAGATGAGATTAAATTCATCCCCCTTCTGCCAGTTGATCATCTTGAATCTTACCGCGCAAGCAAGATTCTGCACACGGGAGGAGGGATGTGTATCCAAAAAGCAGTTCTCCTGACTGCCTTAGCCCGAGCCACAGGCATCCCCGCCCGCGTGCACTTTGTCGACATTCGAAACCACCGTGTTCCTGATAAAGTAAAAGACCTACTGAGGACAGACCTTTTCCCCTACCACGGTTACGACGAGCTGCATATTGAAGAGAAGTGGGTTAAAGCTACCCCTACGTTCGAGCTGAAAGTGTGCCAGGAAAACCGACTTATGCCGGTGGAGTTCGATGGCAAGCACGATGCCATGCTCCCTTCTCATGACTTGGACGGGAACCCGCATATCGAATACCTCCAAGACCACGGCTGTTATCAGAATTTCCCGCTGGATGAGATATATGATGCCTGGAGTGAAGCTTATAGCATGGGGTCTCGTGATCTGTTGCACCGGTTCATTGAGGCGCAAGAGGCGCAGGGGAAAGTACGCGAGACATAATGCCATGGACGAAATGGAAAAGTATCTCAGACCTACACCTACGCTTGACTGCGACAACGAGGCGATAAGACAAAAAGCCAGGGACTTGACTGAAGGTGATGAGAAGGTCGCCGACAAAGCCAGAAGCCTCTTCTATTTCGTACGAGATGACATTAAATACAACATGTATGCCCCACTCGATAGTCTTGAGTTCTTCAGGGCAGGCAGGACGTTGGAGAGAGGAGACGGGAACTGTATCCAAAAAGCAGTTCTTCTGGTTGCCTTAGCCCGAGCCGCAGGCATCCCTGCCCGTCTCCGACATGCCGACTTTCGGAATCATCGTCTTACGGATGAAGTAATGCAGCTGTTCGGGACAAATCTGTTCACCTATCACGGCTATAGCGACTTGTATATGGAAGGCAAATGGGCTAAAGCCACCCCAGCACTGGACCTGAAGACGTGCCAGGAGAACCGGTTTATCCCTGTAGAGTTCGATGGCAAGCACGATGCCATGTTCCACTCCCACGATTTGGACGGGAAACCGCACATCCAATATGTGCGAGACCACGGGTACTACGACGATATCCCTCTTGATGAGATAATTGCTGCCTGGAGCCAACTCTACGGCCCGAAGTCTACTGAGGTAGTCAGTCACTTCATCGAGTTGGAAAAGGCGCAGTAGAAAGCGCCGGATATGTAATCCTAAATCGACCAAACGGAAGGCTATTGGCCGACAGAAGAGGGCCTCGCAGCCCAAGGCTGCGAGGCCCTCTTAGCATTATTGCAGTTCCAGCCCGTTCTTCACACTCAGGCGAACGGATACTCCAGCACCCCCATCGGGTCATAAGGCAAGCCAATTCCAAGCCGCTTCACCCCGGCTACTTCACCTGTACTGCAGCCCGCCTTGCAGCATTCCTTCTCATACTGCAAAATCTCACGGTCTTCTCTCTCTGTGGCATGGAGCAGATTATCCAGGGCCTCTTTTACTCCAGCCTGGGAGCGCGTCCGCTTGAACTCCTTGAGGTCTTCGATATGGCGTTCCACCAACACAGAGTCCACCTGGCTGTGATACACGGGCACTTCAGGTTCCTCCTCTTCTGGAATGGTAAACTCGTTGACACCGACCACGATGCGCTCTTTCGCCTCGACCTCCCGCTGGTATTTGAACCAGGCCGCCTCCATCTCACGGTCGATGTAGCCGCTGGACACGGCTGCCGCCATACCGCCCTTCTCCTCAATAGTATCGAGGATATTCTGTATCTTCTCTTCCAGTTGCTGGGTCAAGCTCTCCACATAATACGAGCCTCCCAGCGGGTCAACTGCGCTGGCAGCCCCGCTCTCATGCGCCAGGATTTGCTGTGTCCTCACAGCCATGGCGGCCGCCTCCTCGGTGGGGATGGCAATGGCCTCGTCATAGCCAGCCACCTGGAGAGACTGCGTGCCTCCCAGGACCGCTGCCAGTGCGGCGTAAGCAGCGCGGACGATGTTGATGCTCGCCTGCTGCCGCTCCATAATTACCCCGGCTGTGTTAACATGATACTTCAACCTCATCGACCGTGGGTCCTTAGCCCCGAATTTCTCCTTGAGAATACGAGCCCAAACGCTCCTGGCCGCCCTGAACTTGGCCACCTCCTCCAGAATGTCTATCATGGCACTGAAGGTAAAGCTAACCTTGGGAGCCACCGTGTCTATGTCCACCCCACGCTCGGCCATTAACTGGAATCCTTCAAGAGCACTGGCGAAGACCCAGGCCACTTCCTCGGCAGCTCCAACACCGGTCTCCCGAATAATGTATGCGTTGTAGTTAGCTATATACATCTTTGGGCAATTTCTTATCATATACTCCAGCTTGTCTATGAATTCCTTCATCTGTCGCCGCTGCTGATCGAACCACCACTCCCGGCCCCCATACATGCATACGGGCGGCCCAAGCACCGGCGGCACCATGGCACTGGTCATCCTGACCTCGGAGCAGGGAATACCGTGCTCCTCAGCAAGAAGCATGTAGGAGGGAATGGCAATAGGAGTCACCAGAGTAAGCATGGTGCTTATCTCGTCCAGTGGGATGCCGTCCATCATCTGCCACATATCCCGCATGGTGTCAATGGGAACCCCGGACCGGCCAACAGCCCCCTTGGCCCATGGATGGTCGGAATCGATGCCGATCATGGTTGGCTGGTCACCGATGACATTGATGGCGGTCTCGCCCTTGCTGATCAACTGTCTCAATCTTTCGTTAGTCAACCTAGGCGTGGAACAGCCAGTGATCTGCCTCTGGCTCCACAGCCGCCCACGGAACATATCGCCATAGATGCCCCTTTTGTACGGATACTCCCCTGGGTCGCCTACGGAGCGAGCATAATCGATAGTCTTGACATCCTCTGCGGTGTAGGTTGTCTTTACAGGGATTCCCGACCACGTTTCCTGCCTCCGCGCTGCTTCGAAGTACCTGCTCTTTATTTCCTTCGTTGTCATTTCGCCTCCTTGCTGCGTTTCTTGCGTGCATTCTCCTGAATGTATGACACGGACGTGCTCATGGGAGTGCCGCTGGGAAAAACCATGTCCACTCCCATCTCCCTCAGCACCTCAATATCACCGCGAGGTATGTTACCGCCAACGATAAAGAGCCTATCCTGAAGGCTATACGCCTCCATCTGCTCCACCATTTGCTTGCACAGAGGCACATGGTCAGCCCCTCCGAAGCTCAACCCGATGACATCCGCATCCTCGTCACTGGCAGCTCTGGCTATCTTTTCGGCTGTCTGGTGCGTTCCCACATAGATCACCTCTGTGCCCCCATCGCGCAACCAGGCTGCGACCATTCTAATGCCCCTGTCATGCCCATCCAGACCAATCTTTCCCAAGAGAACTCGAACGGACTCTGCCATGTTCACCTCCAAACCAATGCCTCTGTCATCTTGCCCTAGTATCATACATTGGGATTAAAACCTGTGTCAAGCCGTGTCACCCTCCGTGGTGGCACCAGGTCTTCCTTAGCCAATTCGGGGATTGCCTAGTACCACAGCTTCAGGCTGAAGTCGCGCTCATGAAAGCGGTTCCCGAAAGGTCACACTGCAATTTGAATTTTACAGAAGTTTTACACAAAGACTAAACTGCGATAGCAATCCATCGTTATACTAACCAGCATGGCCTTTACCCTCAACACCTACAGCCACATGCTCCCCCGGCTGCAGGAGGCCGCTGCCGAGCGGTTCGACCAGATGATAGGGGAAGATGTTAGCAAAATGTTAGCAAAGGGGTTGGAGGTTGAACGTGAGCCGCCAGGGACTCGAACCCTGAACCTGCTGATTAAGAGTCAGCTGCTCTACCAGTTGAGCTAGCGGCCCGAGAGGGCTATGTTAGCATCCACAAACGCTGCAAGTCAAGCTAGCTTACTGTACCCCATGTTGTGCGAGGCTCTAGAGCCTTTCTCAAAAGTAGTGCGGCCTTTTAAGGTCGCCTGCTGCCGCTGTGGGTGCGCGAGGCTTCAGCCTCGCGCTACATGTTTACTCCCGGCCCCAGGTGTAATCATGGTCTGCTGACAACAGCCAACCCGTAGTTTCTCCATTCATTCGGAACGTGATATAATGGAAGCTACCTCAGACCACGCGGTGAGGAGAGTGAAGAAGGGTTTCGAAGTTCTCGACCATACTGCAGATATCGGTATTGCCGCTTACGGAACTGATATCAAAGAAGTCTTCTGCAATGCCGCTCTCGGGCTTTTCAGCCTGATGGCAGAGTTGGATGATATCAAGGAAGACGTCCAGCGGGAGGTGAAGCTATCAGCCGAGGATGAGGAGGTCTTATTGATAGAGTGGCTGAACGAGCTGATTTACATCTCCGATGTGGAACACATCATCTTCAAAAGGTTTGAAATCGACGAGCTTGCCGGCAATCAAATCAGAGCCAGATGCTTCGGAGAAGAGATAAAACCGGGCCAACATAAGGTGAAAAGAGAGATTAAGGCAGCTACCTATCACATGCTGAGGATAAGCAAGAGCAATGGTGGCTATGAGGTCAAGGTAATCTTTGATATCTAGAGGGCAAAACCATGCCGAGATGGGAAGGACAACTCAACAAGATAGATGACTACCGATGGGAAATCCCGCAAACCTACAAACCGGGAATGCGGGTCCCCGGCTTGGTCTACGCCGATGAGGCTATGCTGAAGACTATCAAGGAGGAACAATCTCTGGAGCAGGTAGCCAATGTAGCTTTCCTGCCCGGCATAGTTGGGCGGTCTATGGCTATGCCCGACATTCACTGGGGCTATGGTTTTCCTATAGGCGGAGTGGCCGCCATTCGAGTAAGCGACGGGGTAGTTTCTCCCGGTGGCGTCGGCTACGATATCAACTGCGGTGTAAGACTGCTACGTACGAACCTTAATGAAGATCAGGTAAAACCCAAAATCAAAGAGCTTATTAACAGCCTGTTCGCCAATGTTCCTTCAGGCCTCGGTTCCGAGGGGAAGATAAGAGTGGGCGACAAGGAGATGAACGAAGTACTGACCAATGGCGCCCACTGGGCGGTAAAACGAGGTTTCGGCTTACCCGAAGACCTGGAAGTCACTGAAGAGACAGGTCGAATGAAAGGAGCTGACCCGGAGAAAGTAAGCGCCAGAGCCAAGAAGAGAGGTGCTCCTCAATCAGGAACCCTGGGCTCTGGGAACCATTTCTTAGAGGTGCAGATAGTAAGAGAAATCTATGACCAAGCTTCGGCCAAAGCTATGGGCATCGACCAAATCGGGCAGGTACTGCTCCTCATCCATACCGGCTCCAGAGGCCTCGGACATCAAGTCTGCGACGACCACCTGAGGATAATGGAAGGGGCGGTGCGGAGATATGGGATCAGCCTGCCCGACCGGCAATTGGCTTGTGCTCCGATAGAGTCTGATGAGGGGAAGGATTATCTGGCAGCTATGGCTTGTGCCGCCAATTACGCCTGGGCTAATCGTCAGTGTATTACCCATTGGGCACGGGAATCATTTGCCAAGGTCTTCGGCAAGAGCCTTGAGGAACTGGGCATGGAGCAAGTTTATGATGTGGCTCATAATATTGCCAAGATAGAAGAGCACAGCATAGACGGCAACATGGTTACGCTCTGTATCCACCGCAAGGGGGCTACCAGGGCCTTTCCTGCCGGGCATAAGGATGTACCACAACGCTATAAGGGAGTTGGACAGCCTGTGCTCATTCCCGGTGATATGGGACGCCGCTCTTATGTGGCAATAGGGACAGATAAAGCAATGGCAGAGACTTTTGGTTCTACCTGCCATGGTGCTGGCAGGTTGCAGAGCCGGGGAGCAGCCAAGCGTGCCATGAGAGGCGCTGACGTCGCCGCAGAGTTGGCGGCAAAGGGCATCACCGTAAAAACTAGCAGCATCGGTTCGCTGGCTGAAGAGGCATCACAAGCCTATAAAGATGTTGCTCAGGTAGTCGAAGTAACCCATCAGGCTGGAATTTCCCGAAAGATAGCTATGGCAAGTCCCTTGGGAGTCATCAAGGGTTAGCAACGTAGAATGACGCAACCTCCAATCAAGCTCCCTTCCCCAAGTCTCAAGGGAAAGACAACAGTAGAAGAGGCTATCTCAAAGCGAAGGTCGGTTAGAAGATTTAGCGCCCAGCCATTGTCTTTGCTGCAGCTTTCTCAAATACTATGGTCAGCCCAAGGCATCACCAGCACTAGTGGACACAGAGCAGCCCCCAGCGCCGGGGCTACTTACCCTTTAGAGGTTTTTGTCCTTGTCGGTGAACAGACAGTGGAAAGCTTGAAAGCCGGCATATATCACTATGAAGTAGACAGTCACTCTCTAAGCCTGCACCTGAAGGGTGACTTAAGGCAACAACTGGCTGAAGCCGCTCTAGGCCAAGGTTTCATCGCCAGTTGTCCGGTCGATGTAGTTGTGTGCGCTCTTTTTCCCAGAACTGCCTATAGATACGGCAGGCGCGGTGAGAGGTACGTCCACGTGGAAGTCGGGCATGTCGGCCAAAACGTCTCCCTCCAGGCCGTGGCTCTGGGCCTGACTACAGTAATGGTCGGGGCCTTCGACGATGAAGACGTCAGGAAGGTGTTAGAAGCCGACGAGCAGTTCAAGCCTTTATACATAATTCCAGTAGGCGAGCCGGTGTAATTATCAACTTAGTTGCCTCTGTCTGCCGGACATAGTAAAATTGGCCAACTACTAAGGAGGTTAGAGAATGGCACAAACCAGAGAAGCTGTCATAGTAGACTATCAGCGGTCGGCATTTTCACGGTCGAGACCCAGAGACCCGGAGAGAGACGTGTTCAACGGCCTCAGAATGGACGAGGTTGCAGCAAACTTGATTAAGGAACTCATCAAAAGAACCAAGATCAAGCCAGAGGACATCGATGAGGTGATAGCTGGCACTGCCCAGCCATGGGACGAGCAGTTCATGTACGGAGGAAGAAACATCGTATTCCTGGCAGAGCTTCCATTCAGCGTAGCAGCTCAACATATCGACCGGCAGTGTGCATCTTCAATGTCAAGCATACACGTTGGCGCCATGGGAATAATGCTCGGATACCAAGACGTTGTTATCTCATGTGGAATTGAGCACATGACGCATGTCCCGATGCCTGGCCCCGGTGTCGACATGAGCCAGATGATATCAAAGCCAAGCGAGAAGTTCTTCACGGATTCCCGCTACAAGAAATACGACTATATGACAACCATGAACATGGGCCTGACAGCAGAGAAGCTGTTTGAGCACACCGATTTCACCAGAGAGGACATGGATAAATGGGCGCTCAGAAGCCATCAAAAGGCAGCCAAGGCCCTTGAAGAGGGATTCTTCAAGGGCGAGATAATGCCCATCGAAGTAACGCTTCCGGATGGCACAAAGAAAATCATTGACAGCGATGTCAGCATAAGAGCAGATACAACACTGGAAGGCCTTGCCGGCCTGAAGCCGGCATTTAAGCCCGATGGGCAGATAACCCCCGGAAACTCTTCACCCCTGAATGCTGCTGCCACTGCCATGATACTAATGTCAAAGGAAAAGGCAAAGGAATGCGGATTGAAACCTCTGGCTACGATTGTGTCCATGGGATGGGCTGGTGTAGACCCAACCATGATGGGACTGGGGCCGGTGCCCGCTAGCAGACATGCCTTGAAGAATGCAGGCATGGAGGTGAAGGATATCGACTTCTGGGAGATAAACGAGGCATTTTGTATTGTAGCGCTCAATGCTATGAAAGAGCTGGGCATTGACCCCGAGAAAGTCAATGTGAAAGGTGGGGCGACTGCAATCGGCCACCCACTTGGCGCTACCGGAACCAGACTGGTTGGGACGCTAGCCAGGATACTAAACATGGAAGGTGGAACTTATGGCCTAGCAACTCCATGTGTGGGAGGCGGGCAAGGGGCAGCCACAATTATCAAGAGAGAGAATTAGCAAAAGGGAGGAAGCCTAAGTTCTCAGTTCAATGAACCAGCTAAACAGCGTCTAAGTCATATTCAGGTAACGCATTCCAGGCAATTTCCTATCCATTTGCGTTGCCTGTTTCGTTCCGTCTAGTTGTCCGGTATGCCATGCCGGCTGACAGAGCCAACCAGCTAGCTCACTTCCTGAAACAGGTTTTTCTCAATATCCTTCAGCTTGTCCATCCCCTTTATTTCGTGAGGGAACATGGGCAGCTCAACCAGTTTCAGTTTCGGGTAACGGTCATGCAGAATCTCGATGTATTCCCTCTGTTGTCTGGCTTTGGTGACAAGAAATTCCGAACTTGTATCCTTTATCACATTGTTTATTACAAGTCGCTCTATTTTGAGCTGATGTTTATCAAACTCTTCGAAGATATCATCAAGCTGCTCGACAGCCAGAGCCTCAGGTATGGTAACAATCACGAACTCCACCTCATCCCTGAGAAAATCAATGTCCCTGGCAGACAGTTCCTCCCAGCCCCTTATTATATCCAGCACCGATTTCTTACTCTCTCCCCCTAATTTCAGCTTTGAGTAAATACGGGGAGCCGTCTTCAGGTGCTTCCCCAGCATAGCTGGCATTCTCAGCAGACCCAGCGTCTGCCCCAAAGGAGCTGTGTCCCAGATCACCCTCTCGTACTCATTTCTTCCAGCCACCTCCCTGATGTAGTCGACCATGAATTCGTCCCTCATGCCTGGCAATATGGAAATGATAAAATCAACAAACTCCTCATACTCGACGGCTACAAAGGAAGAAAAGACTTCATACACCTCGCGGCCGAATTTGCCATCCCACATCTCCTTCACCTTGGCCAGTCCAATTTCATCGAAGTACAGATTACTTGAAATCATCGCCGGCTTTCCCTGACGTGATGCCTCAAAGATGTGGCAGAGAGATGGAGTCGGGTCAGTTGATATGGCCAGAGTTTGCTCTCCAAGAGAGGCATAATGCAACGCCGTGGCCGC
>CAZOQG010000018.1:0-22462 GCA_964582065.1 uncultured Dehalococcoidales bacterium | reverse complement strand
TCGCTCCCTGGCCTTGGTTTAAGCCACATATCAGCTCGAGAAGCTAGACCATCCTTTCTCGGGTCAATAACGATAAATTTCGTCCCCTTTTCATAGGCCGGCCGGAGGCGACGAGTAGTTACCGAGCCTTCATGGGTGTGTAGCGGATTACTTCCCCAGACTATCAGGCAGCTTGGAGGCTGGTCAAAATCAGGGAACGCGGGTGCACCGTAGGTAAAAGTAGCAGCTTGGTCACGCGGTATGTGGCAGACATCACCTGCAGTGGTCACATTGGATATACCATAAACATTGGCCAATCTGAACGCAAAAGCCAGCTCCATGCCTTTGGGTGATCCTAGCATTAACAGGATGCATTCAGCCCCGAATTGCTGCTTCAAGGTCTTCATTCGGTCACTGATTGAGGCCAAAGCCTCATCCCAGGAAATTCGCTGCCATTTGCCTTCACCTCGATTGCCAACACGCTTCAACGGATATTTGAGGCGATCAGGATGATTAATCAGTTCTGGGAAAGCCAGCCCTTTGGGACAAACTGCACCCTGGTTTAAGGGACAATCGGGGTCCCCTTCAATTTTGGCTATTTCCCCGTCCTTCAACGTTATCAGTACACCGCAAGCAGAGGTGCACATCCGCCCACAAAAAGCCTTAATCTTATCACTCATAGTATTTCCACCTTCCTGCTGAGCTAGAATCAGGCATTGACATGCTGTCTAATCTCGCTGTCATACTTGCGTTGCCCTCATTAAACATCAAGTCTCAAACCCAACGAAGCCACTCACGTTGAATTCAAAAACCCTCCTCTTATGTGAAACAGCCCAATGAGAACGCCTACGTGGCATCTTATTATCAGACTATGAACAAGAGAGCAGGAACCAAAATGACAACTCAAAACCAAGCCGAAAAGACCAAAGAGTCAAAAAGCTGCTCACAGCAAGGGAACTGGCCGAAAAGTCAGGGGCTAGCCCACCAATCCTGAGAAAGATGCATAACCTACAGGTCTCTTATTATCTACAGCGGGAGCAGGTTGACAGGCGAGCTATTATACCGATACCATACGCACTCAGCCGGATAAGAAATGAGAAATACCACTTAAACAGAGAACCAAGGCTGTTGTACCTTTGCAAAATAAACAGGGAGGAAGAACATGGATACAAACCAGACCGACGAGGCGCTAACGAGTTACGTACGGCCTCAGAGCATACCTCTGGCAGTTAGAATGTGTGAATCAGCGGAGGAGCTCCCCGAACGGGTGCGAATACCCACCCGAGACTTAGGCTTCAAGATTGCTGTCTGTCAAGGAATCAGCATGGCGCGGCGCTACGGCTGGACTCTGGCTATCGGCAAGGATGACCTCACCTGCCCTATACCAGGCATTGCTATGGGCTTTCTACCACCCAAGGATGGCTATCTTGATGGCAGCTTCATGGAGTCCCAGGGCTTTGGGAGCAGAGAGGTACAGGCGAGAACTGCTCAGGCCCTTCCCAAGTTGGAATACGGCAAATACAAATACATACTTATTGGACCGCTTGCCAAGGCTACGTTCGAGCCGCACGTGCTGTTGGTATACGGTAACCCGGCACAGGTGCTGGTAATGTTAGGCGGACGGCTCCACGGTGAAGGCGGTGCCCTCAATTTCACAGCAGCAGAAGGTATGAGTTGTATATTCAGTACCGTGACCCCTATCCTTACCGAGGAATGCCAGGTCGTCCTGCCCGGTGTTGGCGAGCGTATCAACGCGATGACCACGCCCGATGAGATGGCCTTTGCCATACCAGCAAGCAGGGTTGAGCACTTCGTAGACAGTCTGGCAGAAGGCTACCGGATGGGTGTCCTAAGGTATCCCACACCCACCTGGCTTAGATTTCAGCCGCAACATCCGCCCTATCTGACCAAGCTTCTGGAATACCTGAACGAGGGTGACTGAGCCTTTGAGGTGAGGATAGACTGCGCCCCTGGCTGTATCTTGGGGGCAAAGACGAAGGGTGCATGGCCGGAGTATATACCCTGACCCTGTGTTGCTATTGACCAAAACATAGGGCACCCCGTACAATTTACACAAAGAAAGGAGGATAGTAGAGTGCAATACATAACGACTGAGGAACAGGAGACATTTCGCCAAACGATACGCAAGTTAGCTGAGGAGAAGGTGGCACCGCGGTCGGGGGAGATCGACCGCACGGGAGAATTCCCTTGGGATATTTTCGAGTTGTTCAAGGCCAACGACCTGTTTGGCCTGCATTTGCCCAAGGAGTGCGGCGGTGCAGGCGCGGACATGATAACCTGTTGCATCTTCTGTGAAGAGATGTCCCGGGTCGACGCAGGTTGTTCCAACATCGTTGGTTCAAGCTGGCTCGCCGCCGAGCCGATTCTGATCGCGGGAAGCCCGGAGCAGAAGGTGAAGCACCTTACCCCCTTGGCCAAGGGTGAAGGGATGTTCGCTTTCGGCCTAACCGAGCGCAATGCCGGCTCCGACGCAGCCGCCATGGAGAGCATGGCCAGGTTGGAGGGAGACAAATACATTCTCAACGGCTCCAAATGCTTCATCGCCAATGGCAGCGTTGCCATCACCTATACCATCTTCGCCAAGACAGACCCAGAGAGAGGAGTGCGCGGCATCTCTGCCTTCATCGTTCCCCGAGACACCCCTGGCTTCTCCACTGGCAAAGTGGAGGACAAGATGGGGATTCGTGGCTGCCAGGTGGCTGAGCTCCTCTTCGAGGGCTGCCCCGTGCCCAAGGAGAACTTGCTCGGGGAGGAGGGGAGGGGCTTCGCCTATGCCATGATGACCCTGGACCGTACCCGGCCTACGATAGGAGCGCAGGCAGTCGGCATCGCCCAGGGTGCGTTGGACTACGTGGTCAAGTATGCCAAGGAAAGGGTGCAGTTTGGGGCGCCCATCGCCAGTTTGCAGGCGATACAGTTCATGCTCGCCGACATGGCCATACAGATCGAGGCAGCACGTGCCATAGTCTACAGGACGGCATCGGCCATCGACCATAAGGTTCCTAACCTCAGTTACCTCTCGGCGATATCGAAGACGTTCGCCTCTGACATCGCGATGAGGGTGACCACCGACGCGGTGCAGGTCATGGGCGGCCACGGCTACATCAAGGATCACCCGGTTGAGAGGATGATGAGAGATGCCAAGATAACCCAGATCTATGAGGGCACCAACCAGATCCAAAGGGTGGTCATCTCGCGTGCACTGCTCGCCTAGCGGAGAGCCCCAGGTCTTTGCCTGAGACTCGCAGTGATTGGGAAAAGTCTACCACGATGCTGCATTGCGCTTTTCGGCCGCTTGTTCGCTGTCCACTAAGAAAGGGCCTCTTTTATGTTTGTACTCTTAGCCTTGGTCCTCAGCGCTGGTTTTCCAATGCATTACAATAAAAACAGGGGGCTGATTATGGAAACGGAACATCCACAGAACATTGAAAATCTGAAACAGAAAATTGTTGCACAGATAGCCGATTTGTCCAAGTTACTTGGAATGATTCCGAGTAACGATATTACAGTCAGCGAAGCCAGAACCTCATTCCTAAAGCTGTCCCTTCTAATCGAGCAAGCGTTAGGTCTTGAGTTGCAGTAGGCTGGGCTGAAGAAGCAACCTCGAAAATCCCGGGGACAGCTCGGTTCCGATAACGGCAGATGCCTATTGAACCATGAAACAGGATAAGATTCGGGCTAGGCATCAGATGCTTGGGCCGCTGCGTGGCCCACACGGGCAGGTCAGACTGTGTCCATATCTCTCGCAAACACAGATTCAGCTTCATAGTCTGAGGTATTGACAATTAGCACGAGCCAGGACCAGCATTGATGACACTAAGACAAGAGAACGAGGGAAATAATGTCGCTCATACCAGCTTTTGAAATAGGTATATGGAACGCTTGGATTTTCATGCTTTATGATTTCCTGCCTATGCCTTTGCTGATGCTAATTCACAGGGGCGCAAGGGAAACAGGGCAACCTGCGCCACACGGCGAGACTCAGAAGAGACTCCATCCCGTTATATGGATAGTCTGGCTTCTCACCTTCGCATACTCCATTTTCCTGCCATTACAGTTGGGGACTATGTGGTTTTACATAGGTCTTCCCATTTCGATAATAGGGTCAATTACTTTCACGATGGTTATAGTGACTTTTGCTACTACACCTATTGATGATGAACCGCTTACCAAGGGACTGTACCGTTATTCGAGGCACCCCATGTACATCACTCAATTGGTGATGTTTATTGGAGTAGGTATAGCTTCGGCTTCCTGGGTTTTTCTATTGCTTTCGACTGTATATACAGTTCTTTCGTTTGTTCATGCAATTCCTGAGGAGCGGTCTTGCCTTGAGAAGTACGGCGACGCTTATCGTGAATACATGAATAGGACCCCAAGATGGATAGGAATCCCAAAATCAGGGCAGAAGTGACTAATATGGGCACGTTCCTGAGTTAAGTCCCTTACAAACTTGACACAGTAGAGAAGCCCTGAGTTCTTCGCTTGGGGCTTCTTATTTGTGTCTAAGATGCCCGAGAAGCCACCTCAGGCCCTGCGGTGGCAGTAATCCCTGCATGGATTCACCTTGAGACAAGAACAGGACTATGGCCAAAGTAGTTTTTTGATTCATTTCTTGCTCATAGGACTTGCGGATGTGACAGGTCTGTGGTAGACTAGATTTATACAACAACATTGTTGTTGGATGGCCCAGAGATGGAAACTTTCAACACAGGCCTGGTAATGAGGATAACAGGGGCTTCAGCCAGGCAACTGGATTACTGGAGCTGGACCGGCTTCGTGCAACCGAGTGGCATCGCTGGCCGCAAACGGAAGTATTCTCTTGACGACGTAGTGCGTATCGCTGCCGTTATGCGCCTGAAGGAGGCAGGGTTGTCACTCCAGGCCATAAGAAAAGCTCTTCACAAACTCAAACAACACCACCAGGATCCTCTGAGGGAAGTAAAACTGGTAGCCTACCTCGGTAATGTGTACGTATATCCCAGTGCTGAAGAGGCCTACCGAGCAGTCGATGGCCAATCTACCTTCCTATTTATGGATGTGGGGAAAGTGGCAGAACAGACAGAAGCCTTGCTTAAGTCTTTTTCATAAGGGCAGCGCTCCAGATGGATAAGTCGTACTGCAGCGCTTCCGATGGAGGGTAACAATGATGGAATGCTCAGAGTGCCACGCCGAGAATTCCGATACCTTTAGCTTTTGTGGTCAATGCGGGGTGAAACTGGCCAGAATCTGTTCCAAATGTAGCGCCAGCAATCCTCCTCAATATCGATTCTGCGGGGAATGCGGGCGTAATTTGGGCGTTTCCGCGGAATCAATATCCGAAGACCTCTCCTTCGTAGAAAAACTGGAAGGTATCCAGCGCTATCTTCCTGAAGGGCTCACCGAGAAGGTCCTGGCCCAGAGGGAGGAAATCGAAGGACAGCGCGGCCAGGTTACGGTCATGCTATGCGACATGGAGGGGTACTCCTCCATTTATGCAAGGCTCGGCCGTGACAAGGTCTACCCAATCATGGATGAGGTCTTCGACATCCTGATTCACGATGTCCACGACCATGGGGGCACGGTCAATAGCACGACCAGCTCCGGCATAATAGCACTATTTGGAGTGCCCATCGCTGTGGAGAACGCCCCACAAAGAGCCATCCAATCCGCCCTGGCCATTCACCGGGACACCGCCAACCTCAGCCCCAAAATAAAAGGTGAAAACGGGTTACGTCCAATAAGGATACGTGCCGGCATCCACACCGGCCCTATTATGGTCAACACCCTGGGAGACGATTTACGGGTAGAGTTCACGCCGGTGGGCGATACGGTGGATTTGGCCTCCAGCGTGGAGAAGCTGGCAGAGCCAGGGACGACCTGTGTCACCGAAGAGACTTTCAAGCTTACGGAGCGTTTCTTCGACTTTGATGAACTGCAGGAGAGGCAGGCCGAAGAGGGGGAGACACCAGTCAAGGCCTACAGGGTAATCCCGCCTGGCACCAGAACGAGGAGGCTTGATTTAGCCGCTGAGCGAGCTTTGAGGCCTTTTGTCGGCCATGAGAAGGAGCTTGAGCGGCTGCTGGATGCTGAGGAATACAAAGCGCTTTGCAGCGATGACGTATCTCTCAAAACACTTGACAAGAAGCCTGAGACATACAAAGGCAGGAGGGTAAAATATCAAGGGGATATCACGCGCATAATGGAGGACAGGGGAACAACCTATATCATAATGGGTGTAGCCAAGGACGGGCATGACCGTGATGGCAGCATCTTCGTATGGTATGATGGCACCCCCGAGGCGCTTGAGCGTGACACGATTCAAATCTGGGGAGAGGTTCGCGGCAGCTACATATACAAATCGGTGGCGGGATGGAAAACAACCTTGCCTCTGGTGCGAGCTGAGTATGTTGACGTAATCCAGTCAACAGAGCGGGACAACTGACACTGCCGCCGACGCATTTAGGGAAGCCATGCCACAAAGAATTCAACCGGATTGGCAGAACCTTGGTTGAGGGCAATGGTGCCCAGTACCCTTTCGATCCTAACGCCCCTGTGACCGAAGACATTACTGCCAAGGCTAAGGCTTTTAGGCAGAAGCCTGAGGAGGCTCAACCCGAGGCCAACACAGAGGCAACGGGTTGCACATTCTCAACTACCCTTGGTCACCGGTTGGAATCTCTCCGCTGCCACCACCTCTTTTGCCAAGGCTTCCTCGACATAACACAGGCATAGGTGATTTGAGACTGGCATCTTTCCTCATAACGGCTCAGCATCACAAGTGTGGTCCGCTGGCTAGGACACGGAGCTGGGCGATTCTCTTTGAGAAGGGGTTTATAATTCATTTGCCTGGGTGTATAATCAAGAAAAACAACGGGTTGCGATTCAGTTTGCACAGAGGCGATTATGGAGACATTTACTGTAACAGCGGTTGTTGACGGGAACACATTTGAAATCTCTCCTCCGTGGGAATGGAAAGACGAAACCGGAGATCGCGTGAGAGCAACAGGTTACGATGCCCCGAAAAGTGGGACACAAGGTATGGCTGCTGAACAAAAGCTTGCCATCCTTATCCAAAACAAGAAAGTTGAACTGGGAACACCGCTCAGGGTCGAGCGTGGTAGACTCGTCTGTGAAGCGTATTTTCAGGGCATGAATCTCGCCGATTACTTTTCAGAGTATAAAGAGTAACCTGTTACGCTGCTTATCCCCATCCACCAGATGGCCGGATTCCTGTCATTTCGGGGGCTAGAAAGTATACCGAGATTGTATAGACTTAAGCGCAACTCAGGCGTACGAGTTTCTTGACAGAGCGCCTCAATTCTAGAAGAGTTCAGCGGCTTCCCCTGAGGACTATCTCAAGGCCTATCGGGAACTCAGCGAAAATGCCCAGAACATCCTGGTGGTTACCGTATCATCAAAGCTTAGTATGCAATACGAAAGCGCTGGAATCGCCAAGGAAATAGCCAAGGACGAATTGCCTCAAACCAGGATTGAAGTCCTGAATAGCGAGACCGCTGCCGCTGCTGAAGGTCTTATCGTTTTGGCAGCCGCTCGAGCTACCCAAGACAAGACCTTCGGCGAAGTCATAGCCATAGCTAACAGAGTCAAGGAGCGGGTGAAGCTCTTTGTCCTTCTGGAAACCATCCGTCATGTTTACAGAACTGGAAGAATACCTAAGTTTGCTTCTCAAATAGGCTCAATGCTGTCCGTCAAACCTATTCTGACAAGTCCCAACGGACTTATTCACTTCGCCACTGCTACAAGAACTAAGCAGAGTGGAGTCGAAAAAATACTCCACATAATGAGAAACCACGTATGCAGCTCAAAACCGGTCCACATAGCGGCAATGCATGCTGATTCCCTTGAGGAAGCCGAAAAGCTCAAGGAAAGAATAGCGACTGAGTTTGACTGTGCCGAGCTTTTTATTACCAATTTCAGCCCCGTCATAGGCTACGCCACAGGTAGAGGGACTCTGGGCTCAGCCTACTATGAGTCTTTCTAGGCTCCCCTCGTGATAAGCCCGCAAAGCCACTAACTGCTCTCTTGCTATTTGAGCACAGCACTAAGTCAAATTAGAAATGAAGTGATAACTTCGGAGACGAAGCTCTTTGTAGCGAAGAAGCAGAAGTGGGTTGTGCTCTCAGGACAGCATACTAACAATACGCCCAGATGTATACCGTTTCATTTTGATTTGCTGTTACTTATCAGGCGCCTCATTTTTCTTCTATTGAGATCAGCCACTCGCATGAAACATTCTCGGGAGTGCCTTCCGGCCCAATTTCAGGTGGTGCAAAAACCTGTTCGACCTTCGCGTTGGGGTTGGCCTCCTTGAAGAACGCACTTCGCATTATGGTGGCTGTAGGCCCACAATCATAATACTCCATACCCCATCTTTTCGCAGCTCTCTGAGATGAGCATTCAGTTGTACGCATTTTGAAGCTTTTCTCCGTCAGCTTTTCTACCTCAATATTCTCGAAAACGGCCCAATGTGAATGTTTTAGAAGCTGAATCAGGGGGTCGATTACCCCACCCGAAATGTCCAGTACCTGGGATAGTCTTCTGGCTTGATATGAACCAAAGTCCTCGCAAAGGCTGGCAAACTCTTCAAACCCCTCAGGATACCTGCTTTTCACCCACTCTTCGGTTTTAAACCACGTGTAGTTAAAGCTATATAATAGCTCTCTCATGACATTGTAAACGGTCTCTTTGCTAAGCCCCTCGATTTCCAACATTTCTCTCTCCTCCTGTCCGGCTTTATGATTCTTGACTCCATATTCTAGCAGGTTTTGTCATCAGCTTCCGTTTCTCCAGAAAGTCGCTCTGGGAATACCCCTCCACCTCATTTTCCCCCACCCGAAAAGGGGCTGTTTCAAAGCAGCAGACCGCCAAAACCAAGGCCGCAGTATAGCCTTGATTTTACAGGGATTTTACACGCAGGCTAAACCTGGATAACAATCCATCGTTATACTGATAGTAGACTGTTTGATACATGTTTTCAAAACCGAAAAGGTGATGGGAGGTATAGATAATGAATAAAGAGCTTCTCGCTATAGTAGCTGGCTATCTGGTTGTGTCTCTGGCTCTTTTGACATGTGCCTGGTACCTACTGTGACCCTCGTTTGGTCTCAGAGAGCAATGGGGCCAAATCTCGGTTCTTCACGTAATTGTCGGACTTATGGAACCAGCACACACTAGAGACGCAACCAAACGACAGATTTGCTACCTATATTGATTATCAGTATTACTGCACTAGACCCAGAAACCCCACTGATAATCCCACCGGCTTTTCGTATCTAGATAAATATAGATAGTTCCTCTCAGAACAGCCTTACTAATCCTCATAATACCATTCTTGAGCCACTCCAATTGAATTCCGCCTTGTAGTATAATGAGCGAAAGGTGCAGCGCTGTCACCGGGCAGCAAACTCATAAAGCTAGAAGGAGGGTTACTGGCATGGAATGGGGAATGGCAAACCGCATGGCACAACTAATCCAACCGGACGGGCACGCTTTGTTTTTGCCGGTAGACCACGGATACTTTCAAGGTCCCACCAGAAGATTGGAAGAGCCACGTAAGACTATTGAGCCACTTCTGCCTTACGCCGACGCAATCTTCATCACCAGAGGCGTGTTACGCTCATCCGTAAAAGCCGAGAGTGCCAAACCAGTCATTCTCAGAGTGTCCGGCGGCACCAGCATGGTTGGGAAAGACCTGGCTAACGAAGGAATCACCACCTCTATGGAGGAAGCAATCCGTCTCAACGTTTCAGCAGTAGGCATCTCTATCTTTGTCGGCAGCGACTACGAGAAAGAGTCGTTGTTGAATCTATCAAAGCTTGTCGATGACGGCGAGAAGTATGGCATACCGGTAATGGCAGTCACCGCTGTAGGTAAGGAGCTTGAAAAACGAGATGCCCGCTACCTTGCCTTGTCCTGTCGCATCGCCGCTGAGTTGGGCGCACGCGTGGTAAAGACCTACTGGTGCGAAGACTTTGAAAACGTGGTAAGGGGTTGTCCGGTTCCGGTCGTTATGGCGGGCGGACCTCAGGTTGACTCAGAGCTTGGGGTGTTTGAGTTTGTCCATGATGGCATGCAAAGGGGTGCTATAGGAGTGAATTTGGGAAGGAACGTGTGGCAAAACGATTTTCCGGTGGCAATGATTAAGGCTATACGTGCCCTTGTTCACCAAAATGCTGCCCCAAAAGAGGCTCAAAAGATATACAACACTGAAAAGGAGAAAGAGCCGAAGAAGTCTTGACCGGCACGGACAGGAATAAAATGCGTGTCGCCACGTGGTATAACAACCGGGATGTCCGACTGGAGGAGATGCCCATCCCACAGATCGGTTTAGGTGAGCTGCTGGTGCGTGTGGAAGCCAGTGGCATCTGCGGCAGTGATGTCATGGAATGGTATCGCCTCGACCGAGCACCCCTGGTCTTAGGTCATGAGATTGGTGGGCAGATTGTAGCTGTGGGAGAGGGAGTAGAGCGCTACAGAGAGGGTGACCGGGTATCAGCGGCTCATCATGTCCCCTGTAATACATGTCATTACTGCCTCAATGGTCATCACACCGTTTGCGATACCCTCCGCCAGACGGATTTTGACCCCGGTGGTTTTGCTGAATATATTCGTTTGCCAGCAATCAATGTAGACCGTGGAGTATTCCTGCTGCCTGATGAAGTGTCTTACGAAGAGGCAACATTTATTGAACCGCTAGCTTGCGTCCTGCGCGGACAAAGGAGAGCACACATGCAGCCAGGCAAAACTGTGCTCGTCATGGGCAGTGGCATTGCCGGGCTGCTCCATGTGCAGCTAGCCCGAACTCTGGGTGCAGGTCGGGTGACAGCGACGGACATAAATGACTACCGGCTGGAGGCAGCGCAACGGTTTGGGGCTGATGCTACAATCCGTGCCGAAGAGGACCTGCCCACCTGCCTGCGTCAGGTTAACCAGGGTCGCCTGGCTGACCTGGTGATAGTCTGCACGGGGGCGACAGCGGCCATTGCCCAAGCCCTGCAATCAGTAGAGCGTGGGGGCACTGTTCTCCTCTTTGCGCCAACAAATTCCGGCGTTACCATTCCAATCTCCATAAACGAGCTTTTCTGGCGCAACGATATAACACTCACCACCTCCTATGCCGGCAGCCCCGCTGACTACCAAACGGCGCTGGAACTAATTCAGGCTGGCACTGTTGCGGTACGACAGATGATTACCCATCGCCTGGGTCTGGCAGACACGGCTTTAGGCTTCCAACTCGTCGCCGAGGCCCGGAATTCTGTCAAGGTGATTATCGAGCCTCAGAGGTAGCCACGATGCCACAGCTCAGCCCCAAAGCACTCTGCCAGCGGAGATTGAAGCCAGTCTTGCATATGCCGGGGCATATTTGCTTCAACCTTCACTGCAGGAGGCGCGCAAGGGTATTCCATTTCGGTTTGTCTACATGTATAATACGGGCAGAGACTTGGTTGCGATTTTACGCAAGTACGGGGGCTAAGATGAGATACGCAAAACGGCTTATTCCGCTTGGCGTGGTTTTCGCCATAGTAGGTTCAACGCTCTGTCTAGGTGGTTGTATAACCGGCGGCGGACAGCCATCGGCAGCACCAGCCCCACCTTCAGAGTCTATACCTCCAGAACCCGCACCTTCAGAACCTGCGGCCTCAGAGCTGCCATCCTCATCCGAACCATCAACCCCCGGTCAGGTAGCCATAGTCTCCAGAGTGTTCGGAGATGTATTGGTGATGAAGGCAGGTACTGACACCTGGAGCAAGGCATCTGCAGATATGACTCTGGAGACAGGCGACCACATTAAGACTGGTGTCTTTTCCAGGGCTGTAATCACCTTCTTTGAGGGTAGCACCATAGAGTTAAAAGCCGACACTGAGGTCGGCGTTACTGACTTGAGTATTTCCGAGGATACCGGCTCTACTGTCATCAGGCTCTGGCAACAGATAGGCAGAACCAGGAGCCGTGTGGAAAAGCTTGTCGACCCCGCTTCCCGCTATGAGATTGAGACTCCTGCTGGTGCTGCTGTGGTGCGGGGCAGCACAGTGGATACGATTGTGGTCAAGTGCATTACTACAGTAATTAACGTAGAGGGTCAGGTATGGGCTGTTGGGCAAGGACAGGAGCAGCCGATACCTGTAGGTATGCAGAGCACCATTGTCTGCGGTAACGTACCGAGCATTCCGGCTCAATCATTAGACCTGGGAGCCCTGACGGGAGTAGGAGGGGGGCCAGGAGGGGGAGGTTCATCTGACGGCGGTGGTCAGTCTCCGGGTCCGCGTTCTAATATCAGACTTTAGCGATGGTTTCAAGACCACGATAAGGCTTCAAGCTATAAGACTGCGGAGGCTTAGATGAAAAGGAGCAAACGGTATTCAATTCTACTGCCAGGATTAGCCCTGCTGTTGGCTGCTTTGGTTGCCGGCTGCATGTCTCAGCAGCCAAGAGAATACACCGACCCCAGCCAGCGAATTGAAATAGGTGTCGGCGAACAGTTCGTCATAGCCCTCGAGTCTAACCCAACGACAGGTTACGAATGGAAGGTAGATTTTGACGAGAGCCTTCTTAAGTTGGCGCAGAGCGATTTCACGGCTCCCAGAACTAGTCTGATTGGTGCTGGAGGTGAGCAAAGGTTCACCTTTAAGGGGGTAAAGACAGGCAAAACCGAGGTGACATTGACATATAAAAGGCAATGGGAGCAAGACTTCGCTGACCAGAAAGTCTTCGCAATTTCCATCAAATGAAAATGGCTTCGTCTCTTGCGTTATGCGCCCTTTCCAAGAGGGTGGGCACTTCCTCCTGAGTCAGGCTCGATATAATGAGCTTGCCAAACCTCGGGCCCTTCATGTGCCCCGCGGACTTGGCAAGCCAAATGTCTCGTCCCACGGCTACGGAAAGTCTTGATAGCCCCACAGTAGACGTGGCGATTGCCGGGATTGCGAATCTGTGAAAGCGTCTCCACGATCCCGGTACTTAGTTGCCCCTTTACCCACGTACGAGTCAAATAATCCATTCTTCGAACTCTGGTGGTACTGCCTCGGATTCATTGACGGAGACTTCAAGGGCTAGCTTGACTTTCTTTGACAGAGTGCCGACAATAACAAACTGCGCGTCATGTGCCAGCCTACATTTAATGGCTTCAACTTCGTGACGACAGGATTGCAAGGATTGAATGCCCGGTTAACAAGTACTGAGGTCGACTCTTAGAAGAAGGAGCAAATATGAAAACTGGATTTAGGACAATGCTATTTGTATGTGCAGCATTGTTAGCGGCACCATTTATGTCGGCATGTGCAGATGAAGCGCTGGCTCACATTAATCAGGGTGACACCTATATGGAGCAAGGGCAACAAGATGAGGCAATTGTTGAGTACGGCAAGGCCATCGAACTCGACCCTAGTCGAGGTGTGGCCTATTATAAAAGAGGTGCTCTTTATGGCGCCAATGGTCAATACGATCTGGCTATCGCCGACTTAAGCAAGGCCATTGAGCTTGCACCCGATATGGCGGCTGCTTATTGTGACCGGGCTATTGCCTACGTCGCCACCGGGCAGGTAGACCTGGCTATTGCGGACCTGGATAAAGCCATCGAGCTCGACCCTAATCTGGCTAATGCCTACAGCAATCGTGGTGCCGCTTATCTCAACAAGGGCCAATACGGTTTGGCTGTATCTGACCTGAGCAAGGCCATCGAGCTTGCCCCCGATATGGCGGCTGCTTATTGTGACCGGGCTATTGCCTATGGTAACACCGGCCAGGTGGACCTAGCTATCGCAGACCTGGATAAAGCCATCGAACTCGACCCTGACCTGGCTAATGCCTACAGCAATCGTGGTGCTGCCTATCTTAGCAAGAGTCAGTATGATTTGGCCATATCTGACCTGAGCAAGGCAATTGAGCTTGCACCCGATATGGCGGCTGCTTATTGTGACCGGGCTATTGCCTATGGTAACACCGGCCAGGTGGACCTAGCTATCGCAGACCTGGATAAAGCCATCGAACTCGACCCTGACCTGGCTAATGCCTACAGCAATCGTGGTGCTGCCTATCTCAGCAAGAGTCAGTATGATTTGGCCATATCTGACCTGAGCAAGGCAATTGAGCTCGCCCCTTATTTGGCGGAAGCCTATTCCAATCGGGGTTGGGCATATTTCAATGTTGAGTATTATGAATCGGCTATTGTCGATTTGAACATGGCCATCGAGCTTGACCCGGAACTAGCCATAGCCTACTGCAATCGGGGGTGGGTCTATTACACTAAGAAGAAGCAGGGCCTCGCCATCGCCGACTTCAAAAAGACAATCGAATTATCAACAGACCCTGCTCTGATACACGCAGCCGAGCAAGGCATAAAAGCATTGGAGGGTGAATAAGTACGGAACTGCAATCCTCTCACCGTTTTGCCTGAATCCAATTTGAATAGCGCCTGCAGTGGGGGATTCCTGAGATAATCGATAACGGACAACACAGGTTGCTGAATGACATCACTGCTAGAGTCAAAGAACCTGCTGAGAAGCCTACGGCTAAGGCTCAACCAGAGCCCAAGTCACAGTCAGTCTTGTGCGGTGCTGAGATTCTAATCAGCGTTCCAGTTCGTCACTCAAGGCCAGTAGACTCCAAGGTCAACAAGGTGACAAAAGGTGACAACTGATGTAGAATTAACTGCAGATTCCGACAGGCTCTTGGTCGGGGGTTCGCATTTGTGTGCTGTTACCACTCCTCTAACGAATTACCTCGAACGGATAGGCTTTAGGAGCTCCGGGCTAACGTAAGGCAACAGGATTTATTGATATGGAAAAGCTGAATATCAGCATAGATGCTGGAAAATGCACGGGGTGTATGAGCTGCCAGTTGATATGTTCCTTTACCTACACAGGAGCCTTTAACCCAGAGAAATCCTACATAGTGATAAACCCACCCGATGAGATACGGTTCACGGACGAATGCAGGGAGGGGTGCAGCCTGTGCACGAGGCACTGTGAGTTTGGCGCCATCACGCGAATCAAGGGGGGATAAGAATGGAATACTACGGACATGCTGGCAATATCCTTCACGTGGACTTGAGCACCCGTCAGACTAGAAAGGAGCCGCTGGATACCAACCTCGCCCGGAAATTCGTTGGGGGGCCGGGAGTGGGCTTGAATCTGCTCCTCAATCTTCTCAAACCCAACGTGGACCCACTGTCGCCGGAAAACGTCCTTGTATTTGGCACCGGCCCCCTGCTGGGCACGCTTGTCCCCGGAAGCGGAAAAAGCTACCTCTGCACAAAATACTCCATGCCGGCAAGCAATGATGGGAAGAAATACTTTGTCTCCACATCGATGTTTGGCAGCAGCCGCTTTGGAGTGATGATGAAGAATGCCGGCTACGACCACATAGTTATCACTGGACGCTCAGAGAAGCCATGTTACTTGAAGGTAACAGATGAAGATGTGGAGATTTGCGATGCCAGCGATATTTGGGCAAAGGACGTCTATGAGGTGGGCAGCAAACTAAGGAAAAGGCATCAAGGAAAGACGGGAAAGTGCGGCACCTGGGTTATCGGCCAAGCGGGGGAAAACTTAGTCAGGTTTTCTCTGGGCTGGACCGATGACTGGCATAACGCGGGACGCTTTGCCGCAGCAGTGGCCGGTGCCAAGAATCTAAAGGCTATTGTGACCCTCGGGGAGAAGGGCATAAAGATAGCCGATGGGAAACGGTTTATGGAGGTAGTGAAGAAAAAACGCCAGGAAATTTCCAGCCAGCCCAATTATCAACCAACGGCCCCTCTAGGGAAGGGCAGAACAGGCACGCTGCTCACCGAATTGATGGTAGGCATTAGAGGGTGTAGCGGTGGCATGTGCGCTTGCAAGTCCATTCACGAAGTAAAGGAGGGAAAGTATAGGGGAGCACGGTTTGGGGGAAGTTTTCCTTCTCTACCCTCCATGCTCCAAATGCAACTACAGCTCAACGATTACGGAGAAGCTTTCACATTGCTGGGAAGAATGAATAGCTACGGATTGTGCGTGTCGACGACCCTGAATATGATGTGGTTTGTCACCCAGCAATATGAGCGTGGTGTTTTGACCAAGGAGGATATGGGAGGTCTGGAGCTGAAGATAGGAGACCTGGACTACTACCTTGCGCTAATTGAAAAGATTGTTCATAGGCAAGATATCGGTGCTATCATGGCCGAGGGCTGGTATCCACTCTGCGAGAAGCTTGGAATTGACCCTTCGGCCGATTACGAAACCGGGTGTGCCATAACCAAGGGAATCGACCTCTTGGTGGATGCCAGGATTTGGCCCTCTCTCTTTAAGCAGGGTACGGGCTTCAATCCCTGCATGGGCCTCGGAAGCATCGTGCACGCCAAGGCCAAGCACACTCATTCAGCCACCTACTGGGCCAGCAACGAAATCTCGTTTGCCGATGTCAGAAGGGACGCTGAAAAAATGGGCCTAACAAAGGAAGAGCTAGATAGAGTGTTTACTCAGGACTACTTCGATACTGGCAGGCTGGAGAAGTACGGAGGGGAAGCCGAGACCGCCTACAATCTCTTAGGCATTTGCGATACCTCAATTCATTGGGCAAATGACCCCATGCGTGACATGCCATGGCTGTCAGAGGCTTACTCAGCGGCAACCGGCTTTGACATAACTCCGCGCGAATTGCTGAGAGCCGGGGAGAGGGTCTTTAATCTGGAGAAGCTGCTTAACGTCAGGGAAGGATTCAGCAGGGAAGACGACAGGATACCACCGGTATATCTCCAGAATATCGAAACTCCACTGCCAGCCCGTGAAGGGGAGCGCTATTTGACAGATTGGTTTGGAAGGCGTCTTACCAAAGAAGACCTTGAGGGAATGCTCGGCAACTATTACGAAGAGAGAGGTTGGGATATCCAGAGAGGCATGCCCACCAAGAGCAAACTCACTGAATTGGGGCTCGAACAGTTTGCCGAAATTGTGGAATCCACATGAGAAGACCGACCGCCGGAAAAAGGACCTCGTGCCTCTTACCCTTATATGTTTATTAGCCCCGGGCCGGAGGTTCAAATCTGGCCACTGCCACTTTAGTTTAGTGGCCACGATTAGCGTTGTAGAGGCACAGCAGAATGGCAGATTGGGTAGCCATATCCATTATCGGTATCATCGTAATAGCGGCGGCCATAATTCTAGGTATGAGCAAATGGCAATGAGGTGGGTTGCCGGATGGTGTCTTCAGCACGCCGGAACTCCCAAACAGGCAACTCAGGCATTCAACAAACGAGTCTTCGAGTTGGGTAATGGTTTCTCACGAACTTCGCTCCACTGCTAGCCCCGTTGATGCTTTTTCGGCAACCATACCTTTTCAGATAGGTTGTTTTCCCCAATAAACCTGATAGCATCGCCAATATCTCCAACCCGTCTGACATCATGCGCATCCGAAGCCACTGAGATACGGATATCTTTTGAAGCTAGCTTGTTCCAAACCGTCCTTGCCCAGTTACCTCTATATCTGTCTGAATAATGCGTGTTCAATTCGATAAAGATGCCTTCTTTTTCCAGAATATCGATAGACTTCTCCAAAAGGAGAATCTGTGGATGCGCCATCCCCACTGGAATCCTCAAATTAGGCCTAACCTGGCTAACAAAGTAGCCTAACCTCGGGTTCATTTCTATATCCTCAAATACCACATAATCCAGTTTATTCAATTGGGAAAAAGGCAAATCATCAAGAACTGCCGTCTCCAAGCCAACCCAGACATCTATTTTGGCTTGATAAAGTTGCTTGAGCCTTGTCAGCTCAACGATATATTCATCGAGCCTGGCTATTGATACAATGGAGTACCGCTCAAGGCCACCATAGTGGTCTGTTATCCCCAAGTCCTTTATGCCAAGAGCGACGGCCTTGTTTATCACAGCCCGTGGCTCGGAACTACCATCCGAGTATATGGTATGAACGTGCAAATCCATTTTAGGGCGTCCTCAGAATGCCCTTAGGCAGTTTTGAACAAGAAGTACCTTACGCGTGTCTTGATGTAGGAATCCGTCCGCCCCTTCTTGTTGCCACAAGCCAATTCCCCGCTCACAACGTTTCAATTCCTGATTTCCAGCGCTTCGGCTTAAAGATAACAGAAGGCATCGTCTTCTCAGAATAAGCAAAAGCGTCGGCCTCTCTGATATTTCCATACTTGGCTTCCAGTTCGTCTAAGGGGCCAGCATCGAGTGCCCTCGTGGGGCATGCCTCAATGCATACAGGCTTCCTGTTCTCTCCCCATCTTTCCAGGCACAAGTCGCACTTCTCCATTTTGGCATCTGGCTCCGGCCCGAATTGAGGTGCGTCATAGGGACAAGCCTTCAGGCAAGCGACCTTACATTTCACATTACCCAGGCACGCTTCTCTATCGACAACAACTATCCCATCTTGTTCCCTTTTTGAGATAGCTTTGACAGGGCAAGCCGGTATGCAAAGAGGGCTGACACAATGGTAACAAGGTGCGACGATGTGGCTTACAAAGACTTCTGGGAATTTACCTCTTTCGCTGTAAAGCACCCTCATCCACTTTACTGGCCCGGCTGGCACATCGTGCCAATCTTCACAGGCTACTATGCAAGCGCCACACCCGGTGCATCGCGTTTGATCGAAATAGAAGCCAATCTGCATTGCCCTTTAGGCCTCCTTTCTCACCTCGACTAGTGCTGTATTCATGGTGGTTGCTCCACCTGCAGAGTATTCATCCCGAGTCAACACATTGGCACAGCCACCTTGGTCTATCCCCTCCTCATCTGGATCATACCAGCCACCTTCGAAGATGCACACCACTCCAGGCATAATCCTCTCGGTTACCCACGCTGGGATAGCCACCTTTCCCCTGCTATTGAAAACAATGACTTCATCACCATCTTTGATATCTCTTGCCTCAGCATCGACAGGATTGATCGATAACCGTTGGGGGTCCAACTCTTTGAGCCAAGGGACATTATGCATTGTCGAATGCGCCCTGACCTTCGGGTGATCTGTGATAAGCTGAAGAGGATACGTCTTTGCCAGAGGGTCATTTAGGTCCTCCCAAGTTTCTAGGTATTTCGGGATAGGAGGACAAAGTGGGTTATTGAGGTCTGCTGCTCGCTGAGAATAGATTTCTATCCTTCCTGACGGAGTTGGGAAAGGGTTATTCTCCGGGTCTTCAATTTGCTCCTTAAAGGCGACTATCGGCTCTGGAAGATTAACTCGGTGGATGCCTTCTCTCTTGTACTTATCGTAGTCAGGGAGATCTCTAGCCAAATCCGGCGCCAGTTCCACAAATGCCCTCAGCCATTCGTCCTCTGTCTTGTCATTGTAATCAAGAATTCCTAACCGAGGAGCTAGCTCACATGCAATTTCGAAGTCCGACTTGCATTCGCCAAGCGGCTCAACGACTCTATTGATGTACATATAGTAAGGACCCGATGGCCACGGGCGAGCCAAATCGTTCCTTTCCACATCAGCACTTACAGGCAGTAAGATATCGGCAAACTTAGCCGTCGGTGTCATAAACAGCTCTGGAACTACGATGAACTCTGGTTTCTCGAGGGCCTCTGCGGCTTTGTTAGTATTCCCAAGTTGATTTAAGAAGTTGTTGCAGCAGAACCAGGCGAACTTGATGTCGGTGGGATAGCCACCAGCCTTTCCCTGGAGCAGGGCATCAAACATCTTGTTTGTGTGTATTCTAAATACCAGGCGACTATTAAGGTCAAGAGAACCGCGCACTGAGGGAGCCCCGGCTTCAACGGGGTTCTTGGGTACCGGCAGCCTAGGAGTCCGGAACATGTGCCCTACAGGTAGGCCCATAAGTCCTCCTCCGGCGTGCCCCCCAGGGATACCAATATTTCCCGTCATTGCTGCCAGAGTCATCGCACACCGTGTGAACTGCTCTCCCGTGGCACTGCGGGCAGGGCCCATGCCATCCATAAGGGCTGCTGGTTTGGTAGTAGCGTATTCCCTGGCCACTTGCTCTATTCTAGCCGCAGGAACGCCCGTGATGGGCTCGGCCCATGCTGGTGTCTTCTCAACACCGTCTTCCACGCCTACAACATAATCTTTGAATTTGTCAAACCCTATAGTATACGTGTCAAGGAATCTCTGATCTTGAAGGTTCTCTCTTATCATTACATAGGCCATGCTTATCATCATAGCCGTATCAGTACCTGGCCTGATAGGTATCCATTGGTCGGCAAGGGTTGCTGCCGAGTCATGGTATCTGGGAGCAACAGCCACAATCTTGATGCCCGCTTCCCTCGCCCGAATGAGGCAAAACATGGTATCGGTACCAGAAATCATCCTTGCCGGATCCCATCCCCACATGATTATCAGGCGGGAATTGAGAAGGTCCTCTCGGCTGTTACCAACCAGCACCGTGCCATACTGTGTCATTACTGCCCAGATACAACCTTCAGATGACACGTTACCATAGTGGGTGGTGTGACCGCCGAACATATTCAGCAACCTCGCCATTGCAACAGGGCCCGAATGCAAGGCTCCCAGGTAGCCGCCACCAACACCTAGAAAAATGGCAGAGTTTCCATATGTCTCCTTAACCCTCTTCAACTCCCCGGCTATGGTATCCAGGGCTTCATCCCATGATATCCGTTCAAACTTGCCCTCCCCCCTGGCACCCACCCTTCTCATTGGAAACTTGAGGCGATCTGGGTGATGGACAAATTGTCGGTAACCACGGCATCTCAAGCAGGCCCTAAGTTGTTGTGGCTCTTCGGCATCATCACCCTCGATTCTGACAATCACTCCATTCTGGACATGGAACTTGAGTGGGCATCTTCCGCCGCAATCATGGGCGGTCGTTCCTCTTACAACCACCGTGTCACGGCCTGGCTGGGTCATCTCTTTACCACCCATATTAACCTCCTACGAGTAGATTCCCCATCTGCTCAAATCGTCGAGCTTTCTCATTCCTTCAGGACAGCACCTCAGGCGTTATGAGTGCTTTGGAGAACCGATAGCAGTGGGTTTCAGGAATTCGGCTAAGCTTCCACGTTGACAGAGGAAATCCACCCTGGAATCTTTGATTTATCAGTCGCTAAGTCTGAAAGGTGGATAACGGTCGGTGGTCAACAAGAAGGCGTATACAACTACTCTTAGCGACCAGCGAAATACGCCGACTACAAAGTCAAATAGGGACTGGGGGTAACGGCCGGTAAATAAAATGGCAAACCAGGCAATTATTACAACCACCCAGGCAGCGATGTCTAGGAAGCAGAGAACAATATAGTGGGGAATCGCCATTATCCATTTTACCAGTGGCAGCCAGCGATTGAGATCCTCTTTGGCATTCGGGTACGGGATGTCAATATGTACTGCCTGCTCCTCGTCAGTCGAAGGATATTCATCTCTCAATAGCATGAGATAGGCATAAATGCGGGTACTAAACCTAGTTATGGCTAGATTCCAGTCGAACCACCACCTGGGATACTTTTGCCGAAAGAGGAGCATTAACACTAGTGCTAAAAATACAAGTCCACCCAGGGCGTATTGGTAGTTCCCTCCGTCCGTCCCCCCGTTGTATGCAAAACCCATAACCAAGCCCAAGACGATAAAGATTGGAATTACCATGAACAACCTGAAAAAAGTGGTCAGCCTGTTCAGTTTTCTATCCGGGCAATCAATGGACATGCTCATTGGATAGGCAGTTGAAGTTTGCACCTTGATAGCACCTCCTTACGGACTTCTTGGGGCTCTTATAGCTGAGCACAAACCATCGCATACGAGAACGTTGGCTTATGGCCCTAGGAGGTTTGCTCTTCGGTCTCCTTTGACCATTCCTGCATCAGCTTCTTTATCTGCTGGGCGAGTTCAGGGTTTGACCGAAGTCTGCTAATGAACACCGGGCAGCCCTCAAGCAGAGAGTTCTCGGCGGCTGCGGCTAAACCAGATAGCAATTGGTGCATGCCCTGTTCGGCTGCTCCTGGAGGAGTGAGTCCAGGCAGCGAAGACTCCAGTTGTCTTCTTAAGTCTTCCTCCGTTAACCGCATCGGCAGGACGCAGTTCTTATACCAGGAGCAAGCCCTGCATTGAAGTAATGCCTGTGCTTCATCCAGAACGTCACTCATAAGTCACTCCAAGTCCGCCCGGGTGAGCTTAGCTCATCCTAATTATACATCCAGGTCAAAGACAACAAAACACCAGACGCAGAGTCCTATACCAATACGAGGGGGCAACCATTAAGCTCAGGCCACTATGAAAGGCAGCTATGTCCATCACTCGCTGGGAGGTTGCTGCTTGAAAACATCGGTCGCTGATTCTTCATTCCCGGCCGCATCCTTTGACATAACCTTATAATAATAGTTAGTTCCATAGGTAAGGCCAGTCAAGTTTACAGAATGGCTAAGGACTCCCGCGGAGGTATCAGAAGTTGGGTCATCCGCCAATGTCGTCAATGTACCTTGAATTATCTCCCCGTCTTCGAAAGTCGTGCCATACT
Organism: uncultured Dehalococcoidales bacterium; assembly: GCA_964582065.1. Taxonomy (GTDB): domain Bacteria; phylum Chloroflexota; class Dehalococcoidia; order GIF9; family UBA5629; genus JACNFS01. The sequence goes on along the minus strand of CAZOQG010000018.1, from coordinate 42 downwards.
CAACCTGGCTGCTAGCTAGGTCGTTAGTTGCCCAGGTAATAG
>CAZOQG010000017.1:0-22598 GCA_964582065.1 uncultured Dehalococcoidales bacterium | reverse complement strand
CCTCCTCAGTCAAGGACAAAGCCTGCTCAGCCTCCTCAGTCAAGGGCAAGGCCTGTTCAGCCTCCTCAGTCAAGGACAAAGCCTGCTCAGCCTCCTCAGTCAAGGGCAAGGCCTGTTCAGCCTCCTCAGTCAAGGACAAAGCCTGCTCAGCCTCCTCAGTCAAGGGCAAGGCCTGTTCAGCCTCCTCGAGGGACAAGTCCTGCTGAGCCTCTTCAGTCAGGGATAAGACCTGGGATGGTATAAGTTTGCCGATAATTACATTTTCTTTCAACCCGAGAAGTCTATCCGTTTTCCCCCAAATTGCTGCCTCAGTGAGCACCCTAGTGGTCTCTTGGAAAGAAGCTGCAGATAGCCAACTGCTTGTATTTAGCGAAGCCCGAGTAATTCCGAGGAGAACAGTCTGAGCAGTAGCTGGTTCACCACCTTCGGCTAACACCTTGGCATTTATGCTCTCGTAGTCAAATCGATCAACTAGGTCGCCAGATAGAAGCTCGGTGTCACCCGGAGATTCGACACGCACTCGCCTAAGCATCTGGCGGATAATAATCTCAATATGCTTGTCGTTAATACTTACCCCCTGTGAGCGATAGACTTTTTGCACCTCCTCAACTAAATACTGCTGTACTGCTTCCCTTCCCATAATGCGCAGAATGTCTTGAGGGTCAACAGCGCCATCAACGAGCTGGGCTCCAGCTTTCACCCCATCGCCTGATTTGATGCGAATGTGGCTCCCAGGGGGCACGATATACTCTCTCTCTTCCTTTTCCTCATAACGAATGTAAAGGTGTCCGTCTTCAATGACTGCGTTGCCGGCAACTCTAGCTATCACCGGATCTTCCTCCACAACTGCCGGTTGTTGGTCTTGAGCTGACTCTTCGGGCAAGGAGGGTGCTGAAACGGCAAGCTTCGCTCCAGCCTCAACCCATTCCCCACTGCCCACGACTACCTCAGCGCCGGGCGACAATGCATACTCATCCAAATAGGATTCAGAGCTGGTAATTCTAATTCTGCGTACCTCTTGAGTGTCAATTGCCTCAGCGATGCCATCGATTTCAGAAAGTATGGCCAGTCCTTTTGGTACTCTTGCTTCGAATAGTTCCTCTATCCGCGGCAGACCACTAGTGATGTCAGCTTCAACCACCCCGCCAGTGTGGAAAGTACGCAGTGTAAGCTGAGTGCCCGGCTCTCCGATGCTTTCGGCAGCGATAATACCCACAGCAGTACCAATCTTTATTGGTCCTCTTCTGGCAAGATCGCGTCCGTAACAGTACTGGCAGATGCCTCGCCGGGAATGGCAACAAAGAGGCGACCTCACGTATACTTCGGTGATACCAGCATCCGAAATTCGCTTTGCCCCTTCCTCATCAATCTCCTCATTTCTACAGACGATAATCTCACCAGTGCCTGGGTCAATAACGTCGACTGCAGCCAAGCGCCCGAGCACACGATCGGAGAGGGGCGATAACAGCCCTCTGCCCTTTTTCTCAGATAGCCAAATACCGTCCTCACTACCACAATCTTCTTCAGTTGCAATCAAATCTTGAGCCACATCAACAAGGCGACGGGTAAGGTACCCAGCATTCGAGGTCCTTAAAGCAGTGTCAGCCAATCCCTTACGAGCTCCATGGGTGGAGATGAAATACTCCATCACCCCGAGCCCTTCGCGAAAGCTTGATTTAATCGGGAACTCAATTATCCTTCCTGATGGGTCGGTCATTAAGCCCCGCATACCAGCCATTTGTCTAATCTGCGAAATGTTTCCTTTTGCCCCCGAGGTGGCCATCATATAGATTCCCCCATACCGATCCAACGATTGAGAAATGGTTTCTGTGATCTTATCCGTAGTCTCTGTCCAGACTTCAATAGTCCTGTTATAGCGCTCATCCTCAGTAATTAGGCCCCGATTAAACTGGCTCCCAATGACAGCCACTTTCTCATCACCCTCTTCAAGAAGCTTTGCTTTCTCCCGTGGCACTTCAATATCTTTCGCGGCAATACTCGTCCCTGACTTGGTAGCATACTCAAAGCCCAGCCGTTTAAGGTTGTCGAGCATGGTAACAGTAGGAGCATTTCCCAGCAAACGATAGCAGTCTGACACCAAGCGTTTCAAAACAGTCTTGTCAATAACCTGATTACAGAATCGAAATTCATCAGGTATAACATCATTGAACAAAATGCGACCAACGCTGGTCTTTAGTCTCTCCGTGCTCCTATCCCTGGCCCTCACCTCTATTTCAGCATCCAAGCTGATGATCCCCAGTTCATAGGCCAGTTTAGCTTCCTCAAAATCGTTGAAACATCTTCCCTCACCCTTGGTTCCAGGTCTAATATTGGTCAGGTAGTAACAACCCAGAACCATATCCAAGGTGGGTGTCATTACCGGCTCGCCACAACTCGGCAGTAGCAGGTTATAAATGCTAAGCATTTCTTCTCTGGCTTCTGTTACCGCCGCCCGAGAAAGTGGCACGTGAACTGCCATTTGGTCACCGTCAAAGTCAGCATTGAAAGCAGTACACACCAAAGGATGAACTTGGATAGCGCTACCATCAATAAGCACAGGCTCAAAAGCCTGAATGCTCAGACGATGCAGTGTTGGAGCTCGATTAAGCAACACCGGGCGTTCTTTAGTCACCTCGCCCAGAATATCCCACACCTCGGGTCTAGCTTTCTCCACCTGTCGCCGAGCGCTCTTGATGTTGTGGGCATAACCTTGCTCAATCAGCCGACGCATAACAAAAGGCTTGAACAATTCCAACGCCATATATTTGGGCAAACCACACTGATGAAGTTTTAGTTCCGGCCCGACAACAATAACTGAACGGCCACTGTAGTCTACTCGCTTACCCAAAAGGTTTTGGCGGAAGCGGCCTTGCTTACCTCTAAGCATATCGGAAAGTGACTTTAGTCTACGGCCGCCGCCAGGTACAGGCACCCGTCCTCTCCGCCCATTATCAATAAGTGCATCAACAGCCTCTTGAAGCATACGTTCTTCATTGCGAATGATGATTTTCGGAGCCCCCAAATCAATTAGCCGTCGGAGCCGGTTGTTGCGATTAATGACGCGCCGATAGAGATCGTTGAGGTCGCTGGTGGCAAACCGGCCGCCGTCCAATTGGACTATAGGGCGAAGCTCTGGAGGCAATACTGGAAGCACGGTCAATATCATCCACTCAGGCTTATTGCCACTGCGCGAGAAAGCCTCAACTACCCGCAGTCGCTTACTGGCTTTCTTGCGGCGTTGCCCTGAAGTGGAACGGATTTCTTCAATGAGTCTCTGGCGCAGTGCTTCAAGGTCAATTTCCTTGAGAATGCGCAGTATAGCCTCAGCACCCATGCCAACTTCAAAGAAGTCGCCATGCTCCGCTCTGAGTTCTTGATATTGAGCCTCAGTAATAAGCTTCAGTGGCCGGAGGTTTTCTAGGTACGCTATTCTTGCCTCTAGTTCATCTCCAAACTCAGCTCTCTTGTCAACAAACTCAGGCTGTAGCTGCTTCCCCTTCTCCAAGTCCCCTTGGTCAGGCTGTGATTCAGCTTCCACTTCCGCCCCCACGCCCTGATTCCGCGAGACCCGCTCTGTTTCCACCAACCGCCGAGAGAGTTCATCCTTGAGTTGCTTGATTCTCTCATCACGCGCCCCAATATCAACTGAGATAGTGATGTGTTGTGCAAAATAGATGACTCGCTCCAAGTACCTGGGAGAGATATCAAGAAGTAATGCTAGCCGACTGGGCACTCCTTTAGCAAACCAGATGTGAGCCACCGGAGCGGCCAGCTCAACATGGCCCATACGCGTCCGGCGCACTCTAGAATGTTCTACCGTAACTCCACACCTATCACAGGTGACACCGCGATAGCGTATCTTTTTGTACTTCCCGCAATAACACTCGTAATTCTTGGTCGGCCCAAAGATTCTTTCGCAAAAAAGTCCGTCTTTTTCCGGCTTCAGGGTTCGATAGTTAATTGTTTCAGGCTCAATTACCTCACCGTAGGACCAGCTTTTGATCTGCTCTGGTGAAGCCAGTGAAATACGGATGGCATTAAAATCATTAACCTCAGTCATTCGTCTCCTTTAGCTCAAAGGTATGGGCTTGGTTGCGATTCTCTTCCTCTCTTCCAAGAAGCTTATCATCTCCTCTTCTTCATTGAGCAGCTCAACAGCTAGTCCCAAGCTACGCAATTCCATAAACAGTACCTTGAAAGACTCAGGCACACCTGGTTGCAGTATATCTTCACCTTTGACAAGGGACTCATAGGCTTTAGCTCGCCCAGGTACATCGTCTGACTTCACAGTAAGTAATTCCTGAAGCATATGACTGGCTCCGTAGGCTTCCAACGCCCAGACTTCCATCTCACCAAAGCGTTGCCCCCCGAATTGAGCTTTGCCCCCGAGGGGTTGCTGGGTAATCAGAGAATAGGGACCAGTAGACCGGGCATGTACTTTGTCGTCGACAAGGTGAATAAGCTTCATCATGTAGATAATGCCTACAGTTACCGGTTGATCGAATGGCTCACCGGTTTGTCCGTCGCGAAGAGTAATCTTGCCAAATATAGGTGGCGATTGTCTCTGTTCAAGGTATACCTTTTCCACAGTCTGCTCCACTCTCTCATCATCAAGGCCATGAACCTTTATGCCTAAGCCCTCAAGCCACAAGCGAAGGCAAACTTTCCTCGCCTCCCCTGAATAGTGATCATCGAACACCTCTTCAGCGTTGTAGCCCTTATCTCCAAGCCACGCCTTGGCCCGGTCGAGTTCACTAGCACCGCAATTGGCGTAACTGGGCAAGTTGATTGTGCCTGACTGCCGAACTATCCAAGCCCTGGCCAGAGCGTCCTCAATGGCAGTGTTATCAGCCCCATCAAAGATCGGATTAAGTACCCCAATACCCAGCGTTTCGGCGGCCCAGCCCAAGTGTGTCTCGAGAATCTGCCCTATGTTCATGCGCGAAGGCACACCAATAGGGTTAAGAATTATGTCCACCGGTCTACCGTCTGGCAAGAAAGGCATATCCTCCTCAGGCAAAATGCGCGAGACAACGCCTTTGTTACCGTGTCTGCCTGCCATTTTGTCTCCCACAGAGATTTTGCGTTTCTGTGCAACCCACACTCTCACCAGGTGATGCACGCCTGCGGGCAAGTCACTATCATCAGCGCGAGAAGAAACTTTGACGTCGATCACCTTTCCCCATTCGCCATGTGGTACCCTCAGAGAGCTATCCTTTACCTCACGGGCCTTTTCGCCAAAGATAGCTCGTAGTAATTTCTCCTCGGCGGTTAGCTCGGTCTCTCCCTTTGGGCTAATCTTGCCCACCAAGATAGCACCGGGCCCAACTTCAGCACCTATACGGACAATGCCAAATTCATCCAGATCACGCAGACTCTCCTCACCTACATTGGGTATGTCTCTGGTAATCTCCTCCGCGCCAAGCTTAGTCTCCCGGGCTTCTATCTCAGATTTCTCAATATGGATAGAGGCAAACTTATCCGCCTTGATTAGCTTCTCGCTAATGATAATAGCATCTTCAAAATTATATCCCCGCCAGCTCATAAAGGCACAAAGGATGTTTTGCCCCAAAGCAAGCTCACCTTGATCCGTTGCCGAACCATCGGCTATGACTTGCCCCTTTTTGACTTTGTCGCCTTTGGATACTACCGGACGTTGGTTGATACATGTTCCTTGATTAGTCCGGACGAATTTCATCAACGGGTATACACGCTTATTTCCATCCATCTCATTAACCGCGACCTCAGCACCGGCAACTGAAACTACTTCGCCCTCCTCTTGGGCAAATGCAACTTGCCCGCTATACCTAGCCACCTCCATTTCCATTCCAGTGGCTATCAATGGGGCTTCAGAACAAAGTAAAGGCACAGCTTGACGCTGCATATTCGACCCCATCAGGGCCCTGTTAGCATCGTCATGCTCAAGAAAAGGTATAAGGGAAGTAGTAACACTAAAGACTTGCTTCGGTGAAACATCCATGAAGTCTACGTTCTCTGCCGGCTCTCTAAGATACTTGCCCCCTTTTATGACGCCGAGTCTGTCCTCAATAAACTCGTTTCTCTGGTTAATGAGAGAATTAGCCTGAGCAATAGTATATTGCTCTTCCTCATCAGCGGTCAGATAGACGATTTGCGCGGAGACAAAAGGAGCCACTTTGATAATTCGAGCGGGCAGGGCGACTAGTTGCTGAGCGATTTCCTTGGTAACCGAAGTGCCTCCAGTAACAAGAAGATTCCCCTTACTATCGGATATATCCTCTAAGACTGTTCTATCTAACAGGTCCTCAACAGTATTGGGCAGCTCGTGGATAACCTTGCGGTAAGGTGTCTCTATAAAGCCGTACTCATCAATCCGGGCATAAGTAGCCAGGGAACCAATGAGACCGATGTTTGGTCCCTCTGGTGTCTCTATGGGGCAGATTTTTCCATAGTGGGAGTGGTGCACATCGCGAACATCAAAGCCAGCACGCTCACGAGAAAGCCCTCCTGGCCCCATTGCTGAAAGCCGACGTTTATGAGTTAGTTCAGCTAAGGGGTTAGTCTGGTCCATGAATTGAGAGAGTTGTGAACCACCAAAGAACTCCCGCATAGCAGCGACTATGGGGCGGTTGTTAACTAGAGTAGTCGGAGTAGCAGCCTCGGGGCCAACAATGCTCATTCGCTCTTTGATTGTCCGCTCCAAACGTAGCAACCCAACGCGAAACTGATTCTGTATGAGGTGTCCTGCTGTTCGTACTCGCCGGTTGCGGAGATGATCGATGTCATCCGGACCTTCCCCACCATTGTTGATTGAGATAATACGCCGTACTATCTCCACAAAATCTTCCGGGGTTAAGGCACGATGAGACTCAGGGATGTCAAGGCCTAACCTTTTGTTGAGCTTGAATCGCCCGACTTTCCCCAGGTCATAGCGCCGGGGATTGAAGAAAAGGTTATGCAAAAGATTTCGGGCGTTATCAGGATTGGGCGGGTCGCCAGGACGCAATCGCTTGTAGATGTCGATCAAGGCATCAGCTTTAGTCTTGATGTCAGGCTCTCTATCCATCGTAGAGCGCATAAAGGCATGCCCTTCTGACTTCTCCACATCTTGAAAAAGCTGGATTAGTTCGTCATCGCTGTCGTAACCGATGGCGCGCAATAGAACTGCCACAGGGATTTTCCTCTTACCATTCACTTTTACGAAAACAATATCCCTGTTGGACGTTTCAAACTCTAACCAGGCGCCGTGCTCAGGAATTAGTTTGGCAAAGCATAGCTCACGCCCACTAGCCAGGTCTTCATGCGAGCTAAAATAGATGCCAGGTGAGCGAATCAACTGGTTGACTACTACCCTTTCCCCCCCATTAATTACGAAGGTGCCCTTCTCTGTCATAATAGGAAGATCGCCAAAGAATATTTCCGCTTCCGGAATCTCTCCCGTCCCCTTAATTACCAATTGAGCCCTGACATAGAGAGGAGCGGAATAAGTCGTATCCCGCTGGCGACATTGATCTACAGAGTGAGCAGGTTCGCGAAACTCATAGCCAACAAACCTCAGCTCTAGCCGGGTGCCGGTAAAATCCTGAATTGGAGAAACCTCTTGGAAAAGCTCCGTCAGTCCCTCTTCTTGAAACCAACGAAAGGATTCAAGTTGAACCTGGATAAGATTGGGGAGGTCCAGGACTTGAGGTAGTCTAGCAAAAGATTTCCTCTTTTCCACGGCAACGCTTGGCTTTTCAGACGCTAAGGAGTTCAGCATGAGTTCGGCAGCTTAGGAACAAAAAGGCCCAACAAATCTAGTTCTCAATCAAGAAACAGATCGTAGCTATGGGTTGTAGCTGGGGAAAGAGCAACGAAAAGATTGGAAACGCACAACAAAGTCACACGTAACTGCATACTTTAGCACAAAATCTGCTGGTTGTCAATAGCCAGCGGCCTGTTTTTCCCAAATATTTCACTTTTTTTCACCATCCAACCACCAGACGACAATATCGCCCTATAAGGGAGATGGTGACATTGAAATCAACCACACGATGACAAATTCGCTGAAGGACAACAGGCAACCAACAAAATGATTTGACAAACAAAAGATTTTGGTGTATAGTCATATGCTTGATTGCGCATATTATAGAGAAAGGATTACCATGCGCGAGTTGTTGAAGCTTCTCAACGCTCTATCAGACGAAACTAGGCTTAGGATTGTCAATTTGGTTCTGCAACGGGAGTGTTGTGTCTGTGAAGTAGTCCAAGCAATGCAAATATCGCAGACCCGAGCCTCCCGTAATTTGGGTATTCTTCATGACGCTGGTCTTCTGAAAGCAAGGCGCGAGGGTCTATGGGTTTTGTATTCAATAGATGAACAGGCTATAGAGAAGAAATCACGTGCTGGTCTGGCTCAGATCATCAGGACTGCGATGGAAAATGACGAGCACGCAGCGGACGACAGGGAGCGATTAAAGACGGCAGTGCGAGAGGGACCGTGTTCAAAATGGGTGTTTGCTTAACCATCGTGCTTTGTTCAACAGCAGGCACATGCTCATTGAGAGAAACGGGAAGGAGGTTCTGAGTTCATGGAACTAAGTCGTCGAGAATTCCTCAAGCTATCCGGCGCCGGGGCCGGTGGAGTGGCAATTCTCGGTCTGATGAAGCCGAGAACCGGGCGGGCTGAAGCGCTCCCCGGAGAAATCCCTCTGCACAAAAAGATCGGCGAGACGACCACCATCTGTCCGTATTGTGGCGTTGGCTGCGGATTCCTCGTAGCCTCCGAGAACGGTGTGTTGGTCAACATCGAGGGTGATCCCGAACATCCCATCAACCAGGGAGGAGCCTGCGCCAAGGGAGGCGCTCAATTTCAACTCTCAGCCCATAACCCACGCCGTCTACGGAAGGTCAGGTACCGCGCCCCGGGCGCTTCAGAATGGGAAGAGAAGCCCTGGGACTGGGCGATCGGAGAGATTGCCAAGCGAATCAAGAATACGCGAGATTCCAACTGGGTGGAGAAAGACAAGGATGGCTATACGGTTAACCGAACTGAAGGCATCGCTAGCTTGGGCGGAGCTTCGCTGGACAACGAAGAATGCTACCTGATTTCCAAATTGATGCGAGCTCTCGGCCTGGTGTACCTTGAACACCAGGCACGTATATGACACTCCTCTACTGTAGCGGCTCTGGCAGAGTCGTTCGGAAGAGGAGCAATGACCAATCACTGGAACGATATAGCAAACAGCGACTGCATAATGGCCATAGGCAGCAACTGCGCCGAGAACCATCCCGCTGCTTTCGGCCACATAATGAAAGCCAAAGAGAGGGGCGCCAAGCTTATCAGCGTCGACCCCCGCTTTACCCGCACATCGGCAAGGGCTGACATTTACGCTCCGCTGAGGTCCGGCACCGACATCGCTTTCGTCGGCGGCATGATCAAGTATGTGCTGGATGACATGGACAAGAACCCTGGCAATTACAACATGACCTATGTGACGGAGTATACCAATGCCGCTCACCTCATCAACCCTGAATTCAAGGGGCCTGGAGACCTCGATGGAGTTTTCTCCGGTCTTGATGCGGCCAAGAGAAGCTATGATAAGTCTACCTGGCAATACCAGGTGGATGCGGATGGCATCCCCGAAAAGGACAAGACTCTCAAGCACCCCAACTGCGTCTTCCAACTGCTGAAGAATCATTTCGCCCGCTATGATGCCGACAAGGTATGCAAGATAACGGGGACGCCCAACGATGTCTACCTGGAGATCTGCAACACTTATGCGGCCACCGGCAAGACGGGCAAATCAGGCACGATAATGTATGCCATGGGCACTACGCAGCACACTTATGGCACACAGAACATCCGCTCCTATGCCATACTACAGCTTCTGCTGGGCAACATCGGCGTCACTGGTGGCGGCATCAACGCGCTTCGCGGCGAGTCCAATGTCCAGGGTTCAACGGACATGTGTCTCCTGGCACACATACTGCCCGGATACTTGAGCATGATCCAGAACAAGGACAAGACACTACAAGACTACTTGGACAGAGCTACGCCGAAGAGCAACGACCCCAACAGTGCCAACTGGTGGCAGAACTACCCCAAGTACATCGTGAGTCTGCTCAAGGCCTGGTACGGGGATGCGGCTACCAAGGACAATGACTTCGGCTTCGGCTATCTGCCCAAGTCCAGCGGCAACTCCAATTACTACCACATCAACCTCTTCGAGGCAATGCACGGGGGCACCATCAAGGGGCTGATATGTTGGGGACAGAACCCTGCCGTCGGTGGACCAAACTCCAATTTTGAACGTGATGCGCTGGACAAGCTCGAATGGTTGGTTTGCGTTGACCTCTGGGAGACTGACACGTCCGTCTTCTGGAAGAGACCGGGGGTAAACCCGGCCAACAACAAGACTGAGGTCTTCCTGCTTCCCGCCGCCTGCCACTATGAGAAGGAAGGCAGCATAAGCAACAGCGGGCGATGGGCGCAGTGGCGTTACAAAGGCGCCGATGCCCCTGGGGACGCCATACCTGACCTTGACATATTGAACGAGCTCGGGCTCAAGTTGAAGGAGCTTTACAAGGCCGGGGGCAAACACGCCGAGGCTATTAGCAAGCTGACCTGGGACAATGGACATCCGGCCAGCTCAGACAGGGTAGCCAGGGAAATAAACGGTTACGACCTGACCACCGGTAAACTGATGGCAAGCTTCGGCAAGCTCAAGGACGATGGCACGACCGCTTCCGGCAACTGGCTCTACTGCAACCAGTATACAGAAGAAGACGGTAATAAGCTTAAGCGCCGCGACCTCTCTCCCGGGCCTTTCGATGTCGGCCTATATCCCAACTGGGCATGGTGCTGGCCGGTAAACCGCCGCATCATCTACAACAGGGCTTCAGTTGACCTTAATGGCGTGCCCTGGGATAAGGAAAAGCCGGTAATATGGTGGAAGGACGGCAAGTGGGTAGGCGATGTGCCCGACGGAGGCTGGCCTCCAATGGCAGTTGACCCGGCTAACACCAAATGGCCATTCATCATGGAAAATGAGGGGTTTGCACGGCTTTTCGGCATGGGGCGTGCTGATGGCCCACTGCCTGAGCACTATGAACCCTGGGAGAGCCCGGTCAAGAATATGATGTCGGGCACTGATATCAGCCCGGTGTTACTCAAAGGTGCTTCTGCAGATAGCCAGCGAGGCACGCCAGATGAATACCCGTATGTCGCCACGACCTATCGCGTCGTTGAGCACTGGCAGGCAGGAGCCATGACCAGAAATCTCCCCTGGCTGTGCGAGCTGATGCCCGAGATGTTCGTCGAAATAAGTCAGGAACTGGCAGCAGAGAAAGGCATCGTCAACGGCGGCAAGCTAATCGTAGAGTCAGCTCGTGGTGAGCTGGAAGCTGTGGCCATAGTCACCAGGCGCTTCAAGCCTCTGCGCATCAACGGAAGTGTCATTCATGAGATTGGTATGCCCTGGCACTGGGGCTACGCAGGACTGTCTACTGGTGCCAGTGCCAATGTGCTCACGCCTCACGTGGGCGATGCAAATACAATGATTCCAGAATACAAAGCATTCCTGTGCAATGTAAGGAAAGCTTAATTGGAGGTAACCGATGAGTGACAAGGCGATATTATACGACTCGAGCAAGTGCACTGCCTGCCGAGGCTGCCAAGTAGCCTGCAAACAGTGGTGGGGACTGGAAGCTGAGACCACGACAAACCGGGGAACCTATGAAAATCCTCCAGACCTCTCTGCAGATACCTGGGTCAAAATCAGATTCAACGAGATAAGCAATGGCAATGGCGGAGTTGAGTGGATATTCACCCGCCAGAGCTGTATGCATTGTACCGATGCAGCCTGCGTTAAGGTCTGCCCCACCAAAGCGTTGTACTATCATCCCCTGGGCTTCGTAGCCTACAACAAGGATCTGTGCAGCGGCTGCGGCTACTGCGTTGAATTTTGCCCCTTCGACGTCCCTCGCGCAAAAGGCAATGACATCACCGGCATACGCAAGATCGATAAGTGCATCCTCTGCGGTGACAGAATCGCCAATGGCCAGGAGCCAGCTTGTGTCAAGGCGTGTCCCACAGACGCACTTATCTTCGGTGATCGTGACGAGCTGGTAGCTATTGGCAAGAAGAGAGTACAAGAGCTGCAATCAAAGTATCCAAATGCCTACCTTTATGGCGAAAAGGAATTGGGTGGGCTACATGTTATGTATGTCCTTACTCAAACTCCAGACGTACACGGCCTCCCGGCCCATCCAGACATACCAGTGGCTGCCATAGCCTGGCAGGATGTCATCCAGCCAGTAGGTTATGCTCTGGCCGGACTCGCCGTTGTAGGATTAGGCCTTAACTACCTGGTGGCCCGGGCAACTGTCAACAAAGAGGCTGAGGCCAAGGCCAAGAAATAAGGATCAAAGAGAACGGAGGACTAGTTATGGAACGGGTTCAGAAATACACAAAACCAGCGCGAGTTTTCCACTGGGTACACTGTGGTGCCTTCCTACTTCTGGTCATCACCGGCATTTTCCTATTTGTCCCGGCCGCTGGTTTTCTGGCTCAGGACAGCTGGAGCCGTGTCATCCACCGAGTAGCGGCAGTCATTTTCGTACTGGCGCCACTGATCCAGATTATTGCCAACAGAAAGACCGCCTGGGCGTCAGTAAAAAGGGCTTTTACCTGGAACAAAGATGATCTGGAGTGGGCAAGGGCTATGCCACAATACTATTTCCTGGGTGACGAGTCCACTATGCCACCGCAAGACGAAATGAATACCGGCCAGAAGCTCTGGTATACCCTCCTCCTGATATTCGGCCCCATCTTCCTCATCACCGGCATATTGATGTGGTTCTTCAAGTATAGTCTTCCATCCGCTGTCTTCCAGTGGAGCCTGTTTGCTCACGATGTAGCCTTCATCTTGATTTTCCTCATGTTCCTTCTGCACATCTACCTCGGGATAATTCACCCCATGATGCGAAAACATGGCGGCACCTTCAGTTCAATGGTCGATGGAACGGTGACGGTGGACTATGCTAAGTCACACCATGGCAAATGGTACAAGGAAATCGCCAAGAAGTGAACGGCTTGGGGCAACACAAGCCCTTACCAACAGACACGTGATCGACAAGATTATTAACAGACTGGCAGAGGCCGAACAGCCTCTGCCACGTTCTTTGCACTTCTACCGCCAGATTCTAACCGCGCAAAGCAAGACCAAGCCACCTGACCTATCCCGAACTCTAACTCTGTTAAGAGAAAAAGCCATCCAGCGGCTTTCTCAAGGCAAACCGATACTCACTTTCCAAGACCTGGCAGCCGATTGGGCAGATATCCAAAGCCTGTTCCGCGAAGTGACCGTATTAGCAAATGACTACCTGTCGCCAATGCCAGAAGAAACCGAGGAACTAAGCGAGATCAGTGCCGACCTGGCCCTACTGAAAAAAGCAGCCAAGACCTGGTTCGCAATCGGAACAGTCTCACGCAAGAGCATGACAAAGAACAAGGATATGAAGCCTCTCACGTTTAGCGTTCTTGAGGCTTCCCTACGTCCGCTGCTGACTGTCTACGCCAACGAGTTGCTGCCCTTGGTAAAACAGGAATCATGGTATCGAACATATTGCCCCATCTGTGGAGGCAGTCCTGATTTTGCTTTCATGGACAAGGAACGCGGAGCACGGTGGCTTCTCTGTTCTCGCTGCGACGCCCAATGGCTTTTTTACCGCCTTGTCTGTCCCCACTGTGGCAACCAAGACCAAGAAACCCTGGCCTATTTTGCCGACGACAAGAGCCTGTACCGGCTGTATGTCTGCGAGAAATGCCGCGGCTACGTTAAGGCCATCGACCTGAGGCAGACCGAATCTGAGATACTCCTACCACTGGAACGCATCCTTACCCTTGATATGGACAGACAGGCCCACGAGTTAAAGTATGAAGCCGCAGAATATCCGTGGACTCGGTGACTCCCCACCAAGTAACAGAGCTACGCGCAATCTGTTCATTTTGACTGGCCATCGCAGCGATGATATAATTGACTTACAGACAGGTTGCCCAGCCAAGGAGGAAGTTAATGCCACATATAGGCCCGATGGAAATCGGCCTCATCCTGGTCATCATCCTTATCATCTTCGGGGTTGGCAGATTGCCCCAGGTTGGCGGTGCTATTGGCAAAAGCATAAGGGAATTTCGCAAAGCGCGCGCTGGAGAAGAAGTAGAGGATAAGGACAAGGATGTCGCCAAATCAACCGAAGCGAAAACTGCGGACAAAAGCTAACTACCAAGAGCTAGACTCTCTCCGTCCTCAGCATCAACGCACGGATAAAGACAAACCTCAACAACACAGTCATGGCTCGCTTTGTCAGTTAATCTCCCGATTATGAGCCAGAGTTAAGAGGCATTTTATGGACTTCATGGGCATTGGCCCTCTCGAGGTATTACTGGTCCTCATCATAGGTTTCCTCCTTCTCGGTCCGGACAAATTGCCGGGGATGGCAGCTAAAGCGGGACAACTATACCGCAACTTCAAGAAAGCTACCTTTGACCTAACCAAGACAATCAGCGAGGATGTGTCATCCGAAAAGAAGACAATCAGCGAAGACCTGTCAAGCATAAGCAAGGCCATCACCGAAGACTTGTCATTCGAGAATAAAGCAGAGAATGACGTAATGACAGCATCGGAAGCGGAGTCCGACCAGAAGTCAAACGTAGAAAATAGCCAAAAGCCAACACCGCCGCCCGAGACGGACGAAAAGCTAGATGAGTGATGACACAAAACTCACCTTTATGGGGCATCTAAGGGAGCTGCGCTCCTGCCTGCTCAGGACAGTAATTGCTCTAGTTGTCGCCCTCGTTATCTGCTTCGGTATAACTTACTGTTTCAAGGACTTTGTCTTCGGAATACTGACAAGTCCGGCTGTTGAACAACTACCTGACCTGCCGATTGTTTTCACCGAGGTTACGGAAATGATGGCCACCTACATAAAGGTGACGCTTTACTGTGCACTGGTCCTCATCCTGCCATTTGTCATTTACCAGATGGTAATGTTCATCCGACCGGCTTTGACAAAACGGGAGAGAGGCTACCTTTACGTACTTTTACCGTCGATATTCCTTTTGTTTGCTGCCGGGGCCGTTTTCGCATACTTTATCCTGCTTCCGCCGGCCTTTAAGTTCCTGCTTACATTCGGCGGCGATGTTGCTCAACCCATGATAAAGATAGGAAACTATATCTCAGTACTAACCAGGCTGGTTTTCTGGATCGGCATATGCTTCGAGATTCCTCTAGTCATGTTCTTCTTGACCAAAATTGGCGTCGTTAGGCCAGAGTGGCTGTCAAAATACCGCCGGTTTGCCTATATTGCGGCTTTTATCTTAGGAGCCATCATCACCCCGACTTTTGACCCCGTCAATCAAACACTCGTAGCTGTTCCTATCGTTTTTCTATATGAATTTGGTATACTTTTATCCAAGTTAGCCGGGCGAAAAAAGGCAGAACTTGCTTCAAGCGGAAGTTAAGATACGAACGAGGGAGCGTTTGGGTCCCGGTGGGCTTCGCGGACTTCAAATCCGTTGGGAGGCGTTAGAAGCGTCTTCGGTGGGTTCGACTCCCATACGCTCCCGCCACCTTCTGTTAACAACTTGTTAACAAGCTTCCTCAAATCAAGACGGCAGGGGCTCTCCTCAGAAACCATAAGGTTCTATTGTGGCTATCTGAATCTCGCAAGGTCGGTTATAGGTGTCAATGTTACTGGACAAGAGATTAGGCAGTTTCTTGATAATCTTGGGTGTAGCAACGGTGGCAAACACGCTTACTACAGAACACTGAGAGCCTTCTATCACTGGCTGTATTCCCCTAAGTCAGGATTAGGGCTTGACCCTAAAGACAATCCCATACTGTGGATAGACCCACCAAAGGTAGAGAAGCGGATACTGCCCTCACTTACTCCTGAACAGATAGCCTACCTCATAGACAAGGCTGAATCTGTAAGGGACAAAGCCATAATATCTCTCTTTGCTGATAGTGGATTACGCTTGTCCGAGTTGGCTGCCATTAGGGCTAATGACATTGACTGGGATAATCGCTTAATTAAGGTGTGGTGTAAAGGCAAGAAAGAGGCACTGGCAGTATTTGGTGAGAAGACTGAGCTGTTTCTGAAGGAGTGGTTGAGCCGGTACAACCCAGAGGGCGGTTGCATATGGGGTACGAATAGGAGCGGTATTGGGGAGATGCTAAAGCAGCTTAAGGCTAAGACTGGACTGCCATGCAATGCTCATACCTTCCGTAGGACATTTGCCTCAATCCTAGCTAAGAGGGGAGTAGATAGCCTACATATAATGAGACTGGGGAGATGGGAATCAATCCAGATGGTCGAAAGGTATACTCGGTCAGTGCAGTTTGAAGATAGCCTAAGACTGTATCGTAACCTTGAAACTTTACACAAGGCTTGACACTCACAGGTGGTCAAAATCGTATGTGTAGGCTCGTCTTTGGGGAGTACGGTTACCACAATTATCAGTACGAATCAGGCTACTTGGTTGCGCTCTCGCAAAATTATGGTTGTGGAAAAATATGTAGAATAGAGATATAATCACAGAAAGGGGAGAAGATAGGGAACGGCCTCGGACAAGCCCTACTGACCTTGGGTAAACAATGTTGAGCCGAGCTTTAGTAGTAGTAATAATCATCGTTAGCCTTAGCATAGTAGGCGTTATGGGCTACGCTTACGGCACTACTGGAGAACGGGAGGTAGCACCCACAGAAAGCCCGTCGGATGCTTCAAATGCCGAGACAGTACAGCAGCCACCACCTAAAACACCCCAAGTATTTGAGAAAGATACCCAAGGTTTGGTTCCTGCCTCTTGGCTAAGCCAAGAAGACCCTGAGTATCTGGAGTCCTGCACTCTCAAATTTCCTTTAGAGGCGTTCAACAGGGTTGAAGGTGAAGTCATTGTCAAGAAAATTCGTGATGGAGTTGCTACTCCAGTTGAGGAAGCTGGCGTATTTGCTCTCGTTTTAGACCCTCACGGCAATGTAGTCATACAAAATGGCCCATACTCAAGACACCAAAAAGAATTTC
Source organism: uncultured Dehalococcoidales bacterium (assembly GCA_964582065.1). Taxonomy (GTDB): domain Bacteria; phylum Chloroflexota; class Dehalococcoidia; order GIF9; family UBA5629; genus JACNFS01. The sequence continues at coordinate 5,555 of CAZOQG010000017.1, read as the reverse complement.
CTTGGCGGTTCTCATTTGTTGCAAGCACTACTGGAGAGCATGGTCTGACAGTCAATACAGGTGGAGTTCAGTGGATGGATATACTCTATGTGGCTCATCTGAAGGTCACTGTCTATGAGAAATGAGATGTAATAATGAAGCGATATCTTATACCAGTCACAGCAATCTTGGTGCTGGCTTCAGTGCTCCTGTTAGGCTGTGGGTTATCTGAAGCAGATTTGGCAGAAAAGGACAGGGAATTCTTTTCCTTCATGGGATTTGAAGTGGGATACTCCTGGGGTTATTTCCACCCCACAGATGCTCCAGTAGATTGGGTCACACCAGATAGATATGAGGACTTTGACCGTGAGCTCTATGTTCCCAAGGGTTATCAGACACAGGACGATTGGGCTGACGCTCGCTTCCCAGACGGCGCTCCACTCAACAAAAAGCAAAAGAAGCAAGGAATGGATTCATACAACTGGGGATTCTACGCAGGCTTCCGCCAGGGAGTAGATGACAATCTGCATGATAGGCCATACTTGTGTGCACCAAATGAGAAGGTCTGGGACATCGAGGAACCGATTGTAGAGTAGCGAGCAGATTGGCTTCCCTCACAATCTTCGCTGCTAACTTATTCCACCCAACCACTCCTCCCCTCCCTACACACAATTCACAACAGAGTAGACATTGACTGGGGGTTGATATTGCCAACACCTTCACCCCAAATTGCACCAAGCGCCACATTCAAACCCAATTTCCGTGTCTCTCATTGTGCTGCTCGTGTTCCCGAATGTCATCAAGGCCTATTTGTAATCTGGCATAATACCAAATACACGTCAAAATATGTGTTTTGTGTCATGTTGTCGTGTTTACGTATATCGACAATACGACAATGCAAAACGAAACCACCAATCAATTTTGGAGTGAACGTACACTAATGGTCTGCTCCAAATTAAGCCTGATGATTCGCTTCCGCCTGTCAGTTGGGTCAACTTCCTCTTCGACATCAGGCATTCCCTTGATAGCTCGCTCCACAGTACGGGAACTGGCCTTATCTTCTAGGTTTTCCTTTAAGGCTGAAAGGTAAAGTGGCCCTCCAGCGTTTAACAACTCACGCCTTATGTCATTTTGGATTTCGCTAATTAGACTGGTATCTAGCTCGAAGGAGCAGTCCTCTCTATGAAAATTCAATATTGCCGGTTCAATATCTTCTGCTGCATGACGACATTCGAAGTCAAGTTTTATCCTACTCTTGTTGTTATTAACCCTCTCTATTCTGCAGATAGTGTCCGCCCAGCCAGTCAGAGCCGAGCTTCCCCTCATGCAATCCAACGTCTCGCCTCTCCCCTTCCTTGCATGATGAATCAGGATAATGCTAATCGTGTATTGCTCAATCAGTCGGTCGAGTTCCTTCAGCAGTGACTCTACATCCTCTTTCTTGTCCTCCCTCTTAAGAAGGTTAGTGAGCGGGTCGGTCATTACTACATCTGGCTTCAGCTCGATAATCAGTGACTCAATGGTCACCAAGTTCCTCATGCCACTCGGTAATACCACGAACTTGAACTCCTCGATTGGGGGAAAATGCTGCTTCATCTTCGCCACCCTATTTGATAGCTTTGGGAGCGTGTCCTCCATTCCGATGTATAAGACTCTTCCCTGCTTGACAGGATATTCAAAGAACGGTGTTCCTGTCGCAATGCACATTCCTTTCCAGATTTCCAGCATAGTCTTGAGGTGTTTTGGATGAGCATAGGTTATTCGTTTTTCCTGTTTGCCTAGGATACCCCCTGCTATGACATAATCACCCCTGGCTTCCTCAAAAGCCGAGAGTGCAGGCATATCCTCGCCAGATACTACCCACATCCCACTGACCATCTCACCGACTGGATGCTCGCTAGTTGAGTTGGTGTATTGCCCCGCTTTCAGCTCGTTTCCCATCTTATGATGTTCCTCCTAAGTCCCATGCTACCATTGAAAACACAAACAGAAAATTGGGGGAAGAGCCTGAAAGCAAAAAACCCACCCTTTGTGGATGAGCGGTGCACATTATGCTAGGTCAAAGGTTTTCCTGGAGGTCGTCCGCCTTTTAGCTCAGGCGATTTAAGTCCCAGCATGTCTATGATAGGCTGTGCTGTTTTCCTTACGGTGTCCTTCGAGGTATATTGAGAAGTAGCAATTTGATTCCAACTCTTCTTGAGGCAGACACGTTTGAAGACCCATCTCATATGGTCGGCCAGTCGCCCTCTCTTGTGCAGTCTCACAAAGCCAGCTTTTCTTAACTGCCCCTCGTAGTCCGCCCACTGCTCCTCAAATTGCTTCAATACATGTTGCCTGATTTCATTCTTTGTCGTAACGAACCTATCACTCCAGGTTATTTCATATTGCTTCGGCTGTATCTCTACGAACTCAAACGGTGCTATCCCCAGTGCTTTCGGTTTGGTCACTGCCATGTGAACTAGCTCCATTGCCCACTGTGGATTGAGCCCGTAATCCGAAACCAGTTCGGACAGTTTGTCATAGTATGCTCTTGCTTCGCTCCAATCTTCACGTTCCGAAGCTAATGAGTCTGCTCTTGATCGAATAGCTTGAATCCTGCTCAAAGCGTAGCGTGTGACTGTGGGACAATCCTGTCCCAGTCTTTGCAGTTGCTGTACAAAAGGCTGGTGCTGTGCCAAGTTCAACATAAGGAGGCGAATACACTCGTTGCTTAAGAATTCCTCGGGCTCAAACTCAAGAGTTGGCAAGGTGCCTCCAAGCGAGCTCAGAACAAGATTTATTATTGCTCTACTTACCAAAAATCATACGGTTTCAATACTATTAATGCAAGTAGTGAAAACTTGACATTATGCCTTATATCGTGTATACTAAAGCTAATATTCGACATGTATAGTGTTAGAGAAGCAGCCCAGAGAATCGGCCTTGACCCTAGCCAAGTAAGGCGTCTATTGGCGAAAGGTGAAATCAAAGGCAAGAAACTAGGCCACGACTGGGTGGTACTGAGCTTGGATTATAAAAGGAGAAGGAAACGAAAGAGGAAGTTAAATTGACTGAACTGAGTCATGACTAGGAGGAGCTCTATGATGCCTGATGAGGTGTTTGAAATAGGTCAAATATACACAAACCGTTTAGGACCTTACAAGGTTCTTGCAATCAACGGAGACCGAATGCAACTTCGTTATGAAGGTGATGGACGTGAAGATACTTTAACCATAGAAGACCAAAGAAGGATTATTGCTAATATGTCTCAAGAAGAATATATGGCACCTCCACAAGAGAAACGGACGGTACCTCAGATTGCAGATAGCAGACAATCATTCTTCTCCTTCATAGACGTATGCAACCGTCTTTATCGTTCTGGGCATGACCTATACCTCTACAGGCAGATTATTGATAAACATAGGAACGGCAACGGTTTAGATTCATTGCTAAAGGACGAAGATTTCTATCCCTTAATCTGGAATACACTGGACGCATGGAACATGAATCAAAGACGTGCCAAGTTAACCTCTATTGATAATCTTAGAAGTTCAATCTTGGTTAATCGATTTAATTTGCTTGAATTGTATCAATACAAACTGCATTCAATAAGCGCAGGTGAGGTCGAAAGTAAAGTGATAAGGTCACTGAAGCAAGTCTTTGTTGGGCTAAATGTCATGGAATCCAAGCGAAGAATAGTAGGAGTCTCCAAGACTTTACATTTCTTACTCCCTGATTTAGTGATGCCTATTGATGGCAAATACACTCTGTCGTTCTTTTATGGGTACAACAAATCTTCAACTGATGTTGAAGCTGATTATAATACATTTGAGGAGATTTTCAGGTGGACACGCAAAGTAACGAGTAAGTTAGGTCTAAATCAGGATGACGTCAACAATGTAGCTTGGAATACTTCAGTGCCCAAACTAATTGATGATGCTATTATTGGATGGAAGCACATGAAAGATAATCAACAAGTAGGGGGAAAAGATGAGACAGGAAGTGACGAAAGCAGAGCTCGCTAGGCAGCTAGGGGTAAGCAGGGCCTACATCACTATGATTGCTAATGGTAAAAGGAAACCAAGCCAAGATATTGTTAACAAACTTCAAGGTTTGGGTGTTAACAATCTGAACGTGAATCGGACTTCAAATCCGTTGGGAGGCGTTAGAAGCGTCTTCGGTGGGTTCGACTCCCATACGCTCCCGCCACCGCAGAACCTGATTAGCTACCTGAGGACGCGCTCGTCACCGACGCGGCGGGTCAGCTTTTTCTCATCCATGTATTCCAGAAGCGCCGTGGCATGCTTTCGGCCGGTACCCAGCATATCCCGCACCTCGGCAAGGGTTACCTTACCCCGCTCCCGCAGACAAGCGATGACTTTGGCCACCATTTCATCATAGGCAGGCGCTGAAAAGACCACACCACCCCCCACTTTTACTACCTTCCGCTGCTCAATCAACAAGTTGAGCAAATCAGCTTCAAGCGTTACTTCCGCGGATGGAGAATAAGGATTCTGATTCAGGGCATGAAGAAAACCATCGATTTTGGCCTGCTGGTCCTGAGAAAGCTGGACCTGGTAAGAGGCAAGGCGGACAGCTGCACCTTCTTCCACCAGAATGCCCGCATCGAAAAGCTTCTGCAAAGCCGCGGAATGCGGCGTCAGCCTCAGTTTGCTGCTCAATTCCCCTTTGGACATGCCTGGCCGAGTGGGAAATTTTCGATGATACTCTTGTACTACAGCCTGCGCTTTCTTAGCCAAACGCTCCCATCCGGAACCAGTGAAAAGAAGGCGGTTATCTCCCCGACCTATCGCCACCACCTTCCCTTGTTGAATGAGTTCATCTAGCACCCCACGCACATCGTCAGCAGATAGATTGAATTCGACCAAAAGGGACTTTAACCCCAAGGGCTGATTCATTTCCAACGTAGCAATCGTGACCTGTTCTACCGTGCCTTCTCCCCTGGCTTTCAGGCTTTGAATAACGCCCGGGCGAAACCGCCGATGTCGCGGGGCGTGAGAACTGACAATAGTACCACCACCCAACGTATCCATTGGCGAACGGATTATGAAATGGTCACCCTTGACCACCGCCACGCGTTTGGCCAATGCAAGCTGAGCCCACGTAGTATCTCCAGGATTAAGCTCCTCTCTTTCTAACAGATGAACCTTCGCCATGACCTCAGCCGCACCAGTGAAAAAGATAACGGTGGCGCCATGGCGTAGAGGACGTTTCACGTCAGACAGCATGCGGAGCCTTACATCCACCCTCGTCGTAGGCACTAGCCAGCCGGGACGGGTAAGCACGTCACCACGCTCCAATTGAAAAGTGGCCACTCCGACCAGGTTAGCCGCCACCCGGCTGCCCGGAGTAGCGCTATCGAGACGAGCCTTATGGGTTTGCAATCCGCGCAGCCTGGCCTTCAGTTCTGTGGGAACCACCTCTACATCTTCCCCCACCGACAGCGAGCCATCGATCAGCGTTCCAGTGACCACGGTACCAGAGCCGGCTATGGTAAAAGCACGGTCTATCGAAAGCCTGGGTCTGCCGATATCCCTTCTTGGCTCAGCAGACATTAGAAGCTGGTCGATAGCAGA
>CAZOQG010000016.1:0-22770 GCA_964582065.1 uncultured Dehalococcoidales bacterium | reverse complement strand
CCAACTCCGCAGGATAACTGGCAGCGCTGACGATTAGTTTCACGCCCTCTGCATCGGCAGGGACTGCACAGGAGACTGCCCATTCTCCCTCCTCCTTCGTCAGTCGCCGCGTGGGTAGCACATTGAGCCACTCCACGACGGGGGCATCTGAGTTATGCACCTTGGCCCCTCTGATGACAATGCCATCGCTCTTCGTCTCCACTACGTGGAGATAAAGGTCGGGGTCCAGCTGCTCGTGAGGTCTCGCCGGGCGATTTCCTTTGACATCCGTCTGAGCACAACAGGCTGTGCGGTCATTCTCCTGGAAATCTCTTAGCCAGTTCTCAAACCTCTTATGATACTCAGTACCAAACATCTGGTCAGCCTCGTAACTCACTACGGAATTGGCGTTTGTGGAATCAATCCCCATACACCTGGCGATGCACCCACCCACCTGATGACAAGTCAGTCTGGTCATCTTCTGCTTGGCAAGCAAGTCGGCAACGCTTCGCTGAATATGGCAGAAGCGGTTTATCTTCTTGCCCGTCAGGTGAGAGGTGGCAGTCAATATGTCCTCATATTCCTTGAACTCAGGGTCGGTTACCATATCATAGGTTTTGGCAAATATGTTGACCGCTCCCTCCATCCGAGGGTCATCGCGGTCTATGAGCCGGCCGTTCATGTACACATTCCGTCTCATCTTGCTCAATCTCTTGCGATATTCACTTGACGTTATCATGTTCCCCTCCTTTTGTTTGGTATTTCGCATTCCTTTCTGGCAAACCACAGCGTCATTAATCTAATCTCTTTTCATTGGCAGTAGACCCCCTCGTTGATACTCATGAGCCAGTTCATATGGTGGATCCCCCATCTACGGCCAGAACCTGCCCGGTTACATAGCTGGAGGCATCAGAAGCCAGGTAAACGATGGCTCCTACCATCTCCTCAGGCTCACCTATGCGCTGCATGGGAGTTCTGCCCATGGCACCCTGTAAAATGTCCGGGTTGCCCCAGAGGGCTTGACTAAATTGAGTCCTCGTGAGTCCCGGTGCTACCACGTTCGCCCTGATATTGTATTGGGCCCATTGCTGTGCCATGACCTTGGTCGCCATAATCACCCCGGCTTTGCTTATGGAGTAAACAGGCAATATGTCGGGGCTAATCCCCCCAGTCGAGGAGATATTGATAATCTTGCCCCCGCCTTGGTCCTTCATCACTTTCGCCACCGCTTGGCTGAGAAAGAACAGCCCCTTCAAATTGAGGTTCATAATGGAGTCCCAAGCCCGCTCCTGTATATCGAGTGCCTGGTCCATGGTAGGATTAGTACCGGCGTTATTCACCAGGATATCGATTCTCCCGAACTCCTCTTTGACCTTGCTGACGAGATTGTCTATCTGTTCGAGCCTAGCCACATGTGCCTCTACCGCCAAGGACTTCCTACCGAGTCCCCTTATCTCTTCAGCTACTCTCTCCAGGTCGGGGAGTTTCCGGCTGGCCACCACAACGTCTGCACCGGCCCGGGCAAGCCCAAGCGCAGCCGCTTTCCCGATACCACGGCTGCCGCCGGTCACCAGGGCCACTTTCCCTTCTAGTGAGAAATCCATTTTGTCACCTCCTGAACAGGATTCATCCTCTTGGCTGTTGCCTACGTCTGCGACAGCATATTGCAAAAGGCGGTTTTCGCAACCTCAGTCTTTCTGAAATACCGGGGCTTTGTATTGCTTGCGGCTACTGCCAGCGTTGCCAGGTAGCCCTACAGCCTACCCCCGGGCGTATGCCATAGGACTCCATCGCAAAGGATATCTTGAGAAAGGGACGGGAGTGCTTGCCGCAGTACACTATTGTGGAGCTGATGGGATTCGAACCCACTACCTTCTGACTGCCAGTCAGACGCTCTCCCGATTGAGCTACAGCCCCAGACATAGGCAGTGTAGTTTAGCACAAAAGAGGGTAACCAACAACAAAGACCACTTGATTCGTCCAGTCGTCTAGTTGATGGCTTCTGGCTTACCTGCCAATAAGAAACACAGCCTAGTTGACAATCTCAGGATAGTACAAGGGACATTATGTGGCCCTATTCAGGCCATGGGGAGTTGTAATTGTAGCTGCCGGGATTTCCTTGAAGACAAAACAATCAGCTACTTCTTAGTAGCCGTACGAAACAAGACTCCAAACACCACCAGGGCCAACCCAATAACTATAATAGAAGTTGTATCCTCAAAATAAGGAAAATCAAACGGAAGGGTTCCAATTGCATTATGGACAATGTTAAAAACGCCAAAGGCGATAACCAGGAGTCCGACACCAAAGAGGCCTTCAACCACAACAGTGATCCTCCGAAACAGGATTATAACAACAGCCTCGCATACCCTGAATCAAGACCCGAAGGAACCCAGTCCCCAGCGCGGCGACGAGCTTGGCAAAACTCAAACTCCCCCATCCAATTGACACCGCTAGTGCTTCAGTGGCTGACCTTTGGCATCCTTGCGGTAGTCACTGGCAATCAGAATGATATCGCTGAGCCACCAAATGCCAAACATCCCACAGGTGAGGAGCTTGACAATCGCCGAGCGCGTTCTGCCGATGTAAAACCGGTCAACCCCGAAGAATCCAACGAAGAGAGATAGCAGAAGGGCCACTTTCCAGCTTTTTTGCTTATCTGCAGGCTCTTGTTTATCCATAGGTTGAATTCACACCTCCATTCATCGCAGCACGGAACGGGCAACATTAACCAAGATGGATCGCTCCTTTGAAGGCGGTCAGTGCCCCGTGCGCTTGCCTGCCGATTCCCCCTTGTCTGATACACACCCTCATCTATTTACCGACGGCGAAATTAGTCTCAAGGAAACCCCTAATTTGACGCTGAATCTCAGGATAATTCCAGTCGTACTCATGCCCCGGTGCGCTAATGCAATGGGCGAACTCTACCGATCTTCCCTGAAGGCGATAAATGACCCATCTGAAGGGAGCAGTCAGAAGGATTCTGATCCCCACCTTCCAATCCCCTTGTGCCAGGACATCAGGTACGATGCCATTGCTATCTATCGCCAGTGTTCTCTCGGTAGTCCTCCCCCAGAGTCTATACTGGAAAGGGAAGCCCAATTCGACGCTAAAAACCTGGCAAGGTGCACCCAGCTTTTGCATAACTGCGTTACTGAAGGCAGCTCCTTGACTCACTCCTACCAGTATCACCTTGAGCGTATTGATATGCTTGATGACGAACTGCAGCCCAGCCGCCATCACCGTTGCCTTAGAGGCAAAGAAGTGAAATTGCTCTTTCATATCCCGTAGTCGCTCCCACCAACTGTCACGAGTGCGGAAGTGCTGAATCAATAGCGAACTGTACCCCATCTCTCTTATGGTAGTGCTGATTCCCTCTAATATGCTTCTCTCCCACGCCAGACAGCGGTCCAATTGTGAGTGCCCCCAACCGCCAGGGTTATGAATAATAAGGAAGTCTTTGCCTTGAGCTCTGGTGCAAATATCCAAAAGCTGATTGGCAAAGCTACCGCCTGTCTCCTGACTCCCAAAAAGTTGCTGAGCCAGGTCATAGGCTTCTTTCTGCAAGGCTAGGTCCGCGTTGGTCATCTCTAGCTGCTCGTCAGCATTTTCGCCTTCAGTAGCGCATCCCCATCAGTGAAGGCATTTTGCCAACTGCCTCAATTAGGGGTATTTTCCCCTCTTCTTGCCTCCTGAATTACCCCTTTGCTCGAGGTAGGTCACATTCCCCTTTTGCCAGACCCAGAGGTGATGTTCACGTTTAACCCAAGCTGCAATAGATTGTCTAGAAGGATAAACAATAAAGACAGCTTCTGCAACCCTGTTGAGTTCTGCCAAAGCCCCCTTAGCATCGTTAGTGGTCGGCAAGTGCTCCACCAAGTGACTGGCGAAGGCAGCTCCAAAGCTTTTGTCCAAGAACGGAATTTGAGTAACATCGCCGATTACGCCATGAGGGTGACCATCGAAAGCGCTCCGATCAATATCGAGACAAACATCGCCATTACCATGTGCAGGCATATTTATCCGCTGACGAAATCCCTTGGTACCCCATGGCCCACCGGCCACAAGCAGTGGCTTGCCCGTCTTTTTGGCACAGGCAGCGGCGGCCTTGTATTTCTTGCTCTTATGCCGGGTTTCGTCGATCCAAACAGCCAACTGCCAGCTTCCTACGCTGAAGAATATCCCTAACGCCGAGGACAAGGCGATGTGCACCATTTGACTATGTTTCCTCTTACACTCCTAGTATACGGAATAACGAAGTTAACCCAAAATAACCACAAAATGCTATGAATAAGCTCTTAACTATATTACCGAGCAAAGAGAAAAGGACGAATTTCCATCCGGAAAAGCGGAGTGACGCCATAGCAAGAGTCATGGGTAAATGGAAGGGATTTAGTGCAGCCGACATGGTAAAGACAGCCAGCGAACCATGCCGCTGTGCCCAATACATGGCTTTGGTATAAAGTCCCCTACTTAACTTGGAAGCCAGTTTCTCAGATAGGTCCCTCCCCCCCCAGCCAATGATGAAGGTCAGCGTTTGGCCCAAACATGCGCCAAAGCCTGAGATTATTCCTACCGTTATTGGCGCTCCTATCCCCCACTCAGGTGCCAGGATGGATGGGAGGGTAAATACCAAAAGCCAATAGGGAACAGGTATTGCTAAGACGCTTACAGTACTTCCAGCGACGAAAGCAGTAATGAGCACACCCATAAGGCCATAGTGTGCTATGTATTCCGTATCCAACAGGTAATCTTTGAAGTAAATAGCGGCAAGACAAAGAAAGATGACAACTACTAACGACAGGACAGATATTCCAATTTCTTTTGTGGACCAGCCTTGCTTAACCCCTCCGCCTACGCCTGCCGTATCGTTTACAGAGGAATCTCCCATCTAAGTAGTTACCTTGGCCTTTTTCTTGGTGCTAAAGCTTAGCCCATCGCCATCAACTCCTACAACCACGCAGTCTCCACCTTTGACCTCTCCACCCAATATTCGGCTGGACAGAGGATTCTCCACATAGCGTTGGATCGCCCGGCGCAGCGGACGAGCTCCATAGGCCGGCTCATAGCCCTCTTTCAGCAACCAGGACCTTGCCTCATCCGTCAACTCGAGTTCGATATTGCTGTCAGCCAGCCGCTTCTCCACCTCCAGAGCCAACAGGTCAACAACCTTCTTCAAGTGCTCTTCGGTCAGCGGCTGGAATATGATAATGTCGTCTACCCTGTTCAGGAATTCAGGGCGGAAAGTCTGTTTCAAAGCGCTTTCCACGACGCTCTTCAGCCGCTGTTGCTCGCCTTTCTGCTGACGAGAAAAGCCAATGGCTTGGCGTTGGAATTCCTGAGTACCCAGGTTGCTGGTCATTATCACCACGGTATTTTTAAAGTCAACCGTTCTGCCATGGCCATCAGTCAGCCTGCCATCCTCCAGCATCTGAAGCAAAATATTGAAAACGTCAGGATGTGCCTTCTCAATCTCATCAAAAAGAATGACTCGAAACGGGCGCCGACGCACTGCTTCAGTTAGCTGTCCCGCCTCTTCATAGCCCACATATCCAGGCGGAGCACCGATAAGCCGGGATACCGTGTGCTTCTCCATATACTCTGACATGTCTAGCCGTGCCATGGCATCCTCATCATCGAAGAGGAATTTGGCAAGAGCTCGAGCCACTTCCGTCTTGCCCACACCAGTAGGGCCTAAGAAGATAAAGCTACCAATCGGTCGCTTCGGGTCCTTAAGCCCGGCTCGCCCCCGCCTGACAGCCTCAGAGATGGCTGAAACTGCCTCTTCTTGATTTACAATTCTCTCGTGCAGCCTTTCCTCCATATGAAGCAACTTCTCTGCCTCACCCTCCAACATTCGGGAAACCGGAATGCCCGTCCACTTACAAATCAGCTCAGCTATATCCTCCTCATCTACTACGCTATCGATTTTCTCTCGCTGAAGCCACTTGGCTTTCACCTCATCATATTCCTGCTGTAATCGCAACCTTTGTGACTTGAGCTCAGCTGCCTGTTGATAATCCCCTCGTTGAGAAGCTGCATCCTCTTCATTGAGCAAATGCTTTAGCTCTTGGTCCAACGATTTGACATCGGGAGGAGCACTTTCCATATCTATGCGCAGCTTGCTGGCTGCCTCGTCGATGAGGTCAATCGCCTTATCCGGCAAGAATCTGTCCGAGATATAACGCTGGCTCAGTCGAGCGGCGGCTTCCAGGGCAGAATCATCGATTCTTATCTTGTGATGGGCTTCATATCTGGGCCGCAGCGCCTGCAGCATTTCTATGGTCGCCTCAATGCTTGGCTCACCGATAAACACAGGTTGCAGCCGCCGCTCCAATGCTTTGTCCTTCTCAATATGCTCCCGATACTCGTCCAAAGTAGTTGCCCCAACACACTGGAGCTCGCCCCGAGCCAATGCTGGTTTCAACATATTGCTAGCATCAATGGCTCCCTCAGCAGCGCCAGCGCCAACCACAGTATGCATCTCGTCAATAAACAAGATAATCTCGCCGCTGGCCTGACGAACCTCATCCATCACCGCCTTCAGCCTCTCTTCAAACTCGCCCCGAAACTTGCTCCCTGCAACCAGCGACCCCATATCCAGAGCAATTACTCTTTTGTCCTTAAGGGAATCCGGCACGTCACCGGCCGCCACTTTCTGGGCCAAGCCTTCAGCAATAGCCGTTTTGCCGACACCGGCCTCGCCGATAATTACCGGGTTATTCTTGGTGCGCCGAGTCAATATCTGCATCACCCGTTTTATCTCATCATCACGCCCAATGACCGGGTCGAGTTTTCCTTGACGAGCTAGCTCGGTCAAATCACGCCCGTATTTCTCCAGAGACCGATACTTGCTCTCAGCTCTAGCGTCATCAACCCGATGACTACCACGGATATCCTGGAGCGCCTGGTAAATCTTCTCCTGGTCGATGCCAGATTCACTCAGGATGGTGACTGCCTCACCTTGCCCCTCGCCAGCGATAGCAATCAATAGATGCTCAATACCGACGAATTCATCCTTGAGTCGGTCAGCCTCGCGAGCAGCGCCTTCCAGGATGCGTGCAATTCTAGGCGTAGCATAAATCTGCTCAGCTTCATAAGCCGTCTTCGGAGCGCTGTCAAGGCTGGCTTCAACTCGCGCTTTCACCGCCGCTGCATCTACACCCAATTTCTGCAATATGTCCGAGGTCAAACCGCTTGATTGCTCCAGCAAAGCCAGCAGGATATGTTCCACATCCCATTGACTGTGGCGAAAACGGCGGACAAGCTCCTGCGAAGCACCCAGCACTTCCCGTGCCTGCTCAGTAAACCTCTCCGGCCTCATAGGCCTCCTTTATCTATTTGGCGCCAGACTCTTCCTGCATGAGCTTTTCCCGATATTCAGCTACGTAGGAACAGTCGGGGCCGGCGCATTTCTCCATCTTGGCTGTGACCTTCTTATCAAATTTCTGTTTCTTATCCTCAAGAGCCTTCTGCTTGTACCGGTTGTACCAGGCACACCTCGTAGACCAATCTTTGTTGACCATAATGGTGACAAAATCATCAACCAACTCACAGCGGATAGTGGTTGCAGTAATTTGCCACTTGGCCGGCTTAAGTTCCGTCTTTGCTTTAGCCATTCCTAACTCCTTTCTTCAAGTTTATTTTTATTCTCTCCTGCATCAGCCTGTTTAAGGCGATGAATCTCCGACTCCATTTCCTGAATCTGGCGCTGCATTTGTGCAATTTTCTGCCCCATACGCATCACTACCTCCACACCCGCAAGATTAATTCCCAAGTCATTCATCAAGGTTTTGATATGACGCAGACGCTCGACGTCGCCCTCTGAATAGTACCGAATGTTTCCGCCGGAGCGATAGGGCTGCACCAGACCGAGCCTTTCATAATAGCGCAATGTATGAGTCCCAATGCCGACTATTCTAGCCGCAATGCTTATCACGTATCTAGGTTCTGAATCACGCGAAGTCATTCTATCTTATCACCTCAGCAAAATGTTATCAATACCTAACCGGAACGAGACATCCGTAATTGTTCGAAAAGCCGTTTCTCCTGCTGAGTCAGCTTTGTTGGCAGCACCACGTTCACTTTGGCAAACAGGTCACCTCGTGAAGAATCGCCCAGATGCGGCATACCCTGTCCAGCCAGGCGGAATACCTTTCCGTTCTCAGTCTCAGGTGGTATCTTGAGAGCCAGCTTGCCCTTAAGTGTTGGTAATTGCACCTCGCCACCAAGCATAGCAGCGACCAGAGGTACAGCAACTTCAACATGAAGGTCATCCCCTTTGTGCTCAAAAACCTTGTGAGGCAATACTTTCACCACTAGATAGAGGTCACCCCTAACCCCACCGTAGCCTGGATTGCCCTGGCCCGCGATGCGAACCTTTGAACCATTCCTAACCCCCGCCGGAACCTTGACTTCAAGTCGCCTCGGTTTCATGCCCTTGCCATAGCCGCCACAGGCGGCGCACGGTTTATTCCGAACCTTGCCCTGCCCACCACACACGGAACAAGGTTCCTCACCCCAAACCTGCAAAACACGCTTTGTGCCATGATAGGCTTCTTCCAAAGTCACCTCAATGGGATGCTCCACACCCTTAGGCTTACCAGAGCGGCGAACGGTGCCGGAGCGGGTTTCGAAACCACGAAAAACACTATCGAAGATGCTGCCTAAATCACCCAAGTCCCCGAAGTCGGAGGTAGTATACGTGCCGCCCTTGCGAAAATCCCACTGAGCCCCTTGCCCAGCTTTGGCAAACTGGTCAGCATGCTGCCACTGGTCACCAAAGCGATCGTATTTCTTCCGCTTTTCTGGATCAGAAAGGACTTCGTGAGCCTCGTTCATATCCTTGAACCTGGCTTCAGCCGACTTGTCCCCGGGATTAACATCGGGATGATACTTACGGGCAAGCCGCCGATACGCCTGCTTTATCTCCTTTTCCGTGGCGCTACGGCTCACTCCCAAAATCTTGTAATAATCTTTCCCTGCCATGGTCTCTCCTTCGACTCCATAATCATACACAATCTCTTAATCTATGTCAAGTCTCTAGCTTAGATAACCTGACACGCTAGGCGAAGGAGAGCTTGACAAATTTATTAAACTACTTTACAATTGATTGCGAGTGGAGCTCAGAATGCAAAGAAAGGAGGTCAAAGTATGAACCTAATACGTTGGGAACCTTTTCATGACCTGGTGACTATGAGGCAAGCTATGGACAGGCTGTTTGAAGACAGCAATACGCGGCCTTTCGGCCTGGCTTCGGTTTTCGGCAAGAACCTAGCTCCAGCGGTTGACATGTATGAGACCGCCGACGAAGTCGTACTCAAGACTCCTTTACCAGGAGTTAAACCAGAGCAGCTAGATATCAACGTAACCGGCAACATTCTAACCATCAAAAGTGAAACGAACGGAGAACAGGAAACCAAGCAGGAGAATTACCTTCGCAGGGAATGCCACTATGGCGCCTTTGCTCGCAGTCTAGCCCTTCCTGCCGGCCTTGAGATAGACAAAACCGAGGCAAGCCTGGAGAGTGGCATACTAACCTTGACCATACCGAAAGCCGAAGAGGTCAAGCCAAAAGTTATCAAGGTCAAGGCAAAGCAAATAGCTGAGGGTAAAAAGGTAGAGAACAAGAGCTAAGAGTCTATTACTGAGCTCCACTCGCAGATTGCCAGACCTCGAGAAGTTGTTGGACAATTCTAGCTGTAGCCCCCCATATCACCCGTCCCCCATATTCATAAGAATAGGCCTGAACAATCTCATCACCAAAGACATAGCGCTCCTCTGTAACGTTGGCCTTGTACAGCAGGGCCGAAACGGGTACATCAAAGATTTCGTCAATCTCGTGACGATTCGCTTTGAATTCATAAGGATAAGGGACAGAAGCTACGAACGGGGAGATAATAAAGCGCGAGGTTGTTGTAGGCGTATCATCCAGTTCCCCCAGAATCTCCACGTCTTTAGCTTCCAAACCAATCTCTTCCCAACTTTCCCTGAGAGCCGTATCCAGTAGACTGCCATCACCTTCACTGCGTGCACCGCCGGGGAAGGAAACCTGCCCTTTGTGATGAGCTACTTGATTGCTCCTCTGGGTGAACAGAATATGATATTCTCCTCCCTTGCACAGAATGGGCACAAGAACTGCCGCTGCGGTCAAGCTTTTGTCGTTTATATTCTCCTTCCGACGTGAAGAAAGAGCTTTTCTGATGCTTTCCTTCATTTACCAACCAATCATACATCACCACCATATGCAAGACAAACTCCCCCACTTCGGTGGAAATGCAAAGGTTAAGAGGAGTGAAAACTCAATATTTGCATTTTTGTTTGTCATTTTAGCTTTTGGCCTTTAACTTTTGGTTTTTCTCCACCCTCACCTAGCCTCTCCCATCGCTACGCTCCAAGCACTAAATCCCAAATCCTAAGTCCTAGACTTTGGGAATTTGAATTTTGATATTGTTTGGGATTTAGATATTCGAATTTAGGATTTGTCCTCGAAGCCTCGCCCACGCGTAGCGCTCTGGCTGGCGACCTTAAAAGGTCGCACTATATCAAGCCTGGTGATGAAACAGAGCTAATAGCCAACCAGCCCATTGAAAATTTGCCAAATGGTTGGGTTATTAGCTATACTGAAATGTTAGGGTTAATGACTTATGGCAGCTAATCGAGACTACTACGAAGTACTGGGAGTACCCAGAAACGCCAGCGATGAGCAAATTAAGAAAGCCTTCCGCAAGCTGGCTTTCCAATACCATCCCGACCACAGCAGAGAAGCCGGCACTGAAGAGAAGTTCAAGGAGATCAACGAAGCTTACGAAGTTCTCTCTGATGCTGAAAAGCGGGCTTCCTATGACCGCTATGGTCGGGTGACTACCTCAGGCTGGCAAGGCTTTGAAGACTTCGGTTTTGGTGGCTTAGGTGATATCTTCGATGCTTTCTTTGGTGGAGCAACTACCACAGCTCGACGTCGTGGTCCGCAAAAAGGAGCCGACTTGCGAGCCAGGCTCAACCTTTCTTTCGAGGAAGCTATCTTCGGCGCAGAAAAGCAATTTGAAATGTGGCGCATTGAAAACTGCTCTTTATGCCGCGGCGTCGGTAGTCAACCAGGAACAAACCCTGAAAGATGTCCCGACTGCAACGGTAGCGGCGAGGTACGCCGAATCCAGCAAAGCCTTTTTGGACGTTTCGTCCACACTGCCACCTGCCCGAGCTGTCACGGTGAAGGGACGACTATTGCCCACCCCTGCCCCCAATGCAAAGGTAGCGGCAGAGAAAAGGTGAAGCGCAAACTAACGGTTACCGTTCCCCCGGGAGTAGACGAAAGCTACCAGATGCGCCTCAGAGGTGAGGGCGAAGCCGGGATATACGGCGGCTCACCGGGCGACGTCTACATCGTTTTTTCCATAAAACCCCATGAGCTCTTTGTGCGCAGAGACATCGATATCCTCTACGAGTTACCCATCAATTTTGCCCAAGCTGCCCTGGGAAACAACGTGGAAGTGCCAACCTTGGACGGCAAAACAATATTGAAGATACCGCCGGGCATCCAGAATGGGAAGGTGCTCCGCCTTAAAGGCAAAGGGGTGCCTCGGCTTGATGATAGGAACCGGGGAGATCAATTGGTCATAATTCGGGTGGTAACTCCACAACCTCTGGATGACAACCAACGGCAGCTTTTTGAGGAATTGGCCAACACGCTACCTGAAGCTGAAATGCCTGAAGGTGACGGCCAGGGAATAATGGGCAGGATCAAGAGCATATTCGGCGACAATTAAGTTGCTGACTCAGGCTTTAGCCCATTCTTGAACCGGGTCGATATCTCAACCGGTGACAGGGACTCAAATAACACCCTGTAGATAAGGTCAATAATTGGCACGTCTGACCCCAACTTGCTCGCCAAACGGCGTACACCCATGGTCGTGTCAATCCCCTCAGCAACATTAGACATAGCTGCGGTTATCTCCCCCAAAGAACGTCCTTTGCCTAATTCGCAACCTACATAGTGATTACGACTCAACGGGCTGTTACCGGTGGCTATCAGGTCGCCCAAACCAGCCAGTCCATAAAAAGTGCTTGCCTTGGCACCCAGGGCTATCCCCAACGAGACAACTTCGCTCCAGGCTATGGTTGCAAACGCGGCCTTGGCATTGTTACCCAGCTCCAATCCATCAAGCATCCCAGCACCCAAAGCAATAACGTTCTTCAACGCGCCGCATAGCTCGACGCCGACAACATCATCACTGGTGAAAACAGAGAAATTGGGTGAATCCAGCAACCCCTGTACCTTCTTCGCCACCTCAATATCCTGACCAGCCACCACAGATGTAGCCGGCAGGCCCTGATTAATCTCTCCGGAGAGATTAGGGCCAGAAAGGGCACACACCCTCTCTGGCAACCCGGAAACAACCTCTTCCGTTATCACCTCTGACATCCTTTTTCCCGTCTCCGCCTCCAACCCCTTAGCCACGCTGACCAATATCATAGAAGCGGTCAAGCTGTCTCTAACCTGTCTTACATTCTGCCGCATGCTTTGGGCCGGTACCGCCAAGATTACGAACTCCGCCGAATCCAACGCTTCCTCAACATTACTGGTAAGAGAAAGACAGTTGGATAAGCTTGTTCTCGATGAGGAGTCTTGCTGCTCCCTTCTTAGCTCCTCAGCCCTGGCCTCGGTTCGTGCCCAGATGGTGACGGCTACTCCCTTGTTTGCCAACAAACCAGCCAGAGTTTTGCCCCAGGTGGTAGCACCAATAACAGCAACATTGCCCATTATCGAAGTCATGAAACGTCAGTCACACATCTAGTCTGCCACGCTTTTCGCCAAATCGAAGCTCAGTGCCGCTCCGTAGCCGGCTAATGTTGCCACGGTGTTGATAAACAATCAAGCCTCCTGCTACCAAGCTGTAGACCAAGTAGACGATAGGAAACTCATGGGCTACAGTGAGGACTACAAGCAGACACAAGATACCCAATACTCCAAGCATGGAACCAAGGGACATATACCTGGTTCGCGCAGCGGTCAAGATGATAATCACACCGCCAAATAGAGCCGCAGCTGGATACATGGCGAACCAACTACCATAGTAAGTGGCCACGCCTTTGCCACCACGGAACCCGATATATGCCGACCAGTTGTGCCCGACCATCGCCATCAGACCAGCTATAACTTGACCGCCCTGCCAACTAAGAGGAAAACCAGCCACGAGCAGCACGCTGTCACCTACAATGACCTTGGCCAGCATCACGGCCGCCACCGCCTTACCTATGTCAAGAACGATAGCTACGGCCCCTGCCTTTTTGCCCACAGTACCCAGCACATTGGTACCGCCAATGCTACCGCTGCCATACTTTGAAATATCAATCCCAGCCATCCGCTTGCTGACTATCAAAGCAAAAGGAATAGCCCCAAGAAGATAGCCGATAACTGCAACAGCAACAAACTTGCCAATTATCATGCCTTCTTGCCTCCTGCTCTTTGGCGCTTTCTCGATGACCCTTTCTTGAAAAGAAGCCGTAATGAGGTGCCAGAAAACCCAAAGGTCTGTCGGAGTCTGTTCTCCAAATAACGCTGGTAAGAAAAGTGCACCAGCCCCGGGTCATTAACCACGAAAGCAAAGGCGGGGGGATTAATCCCGGTCTGATAAGCTCGAATAACATGCAGCCGCTTTGAACCCTTTCGTGGCGGTGCATGAGCCATCACCGCGTCCTTAATGAGGGTGTCAATCACAGTAGCAGGTAATTGCTTTTGCCTCTCCTGCCATACTTCCAGGGCCTTGGGTATTATGCCATCTACCCCATGCCCAAATTTGGCCGAAACGTAAAGAACAGGCGCGTGAGATAGGAACTTGAGCCGTTGCTCAATTTGCCGAGCATATCCTTCCTTTGGCTGTCCGTAAACAAGGTCCCACTTGTTCACCACCAACACCATACCTTTGCAGGCCTGCTTAATATAGCCAGCAATGTGGACGTCTTGAGCGGTAATAAACTCAGTGGCATCGGTAACCAACAAGGCGACGTCGCAACGATTAATAGCGCGCAAAGCTCGAATCAGGCCGTAATACTCTACTCCAACGCCGACACGCCCACGCCGCCTGACGCCGGCAGTATCAATCAACAGCAACTCTTCACCACCGTAACGAAAGACAGTATCGACAGCGTCTCGTGTTGTCCCTGGAACTTGGTCGACGATAGCCCTTTCCTCACCCACAATAGCATTCAGCAACATCGATTTACCGACATTAGGCCGCCCCACAATTGCTAACTTGGGCCCTTCTGAATCAGCAAAGCTGGGTGAAGGCTGAGGAAGAAGAGAGGTTACCATGTCCAAGAGGTTGTCTATACCCCGACCGTGATGAGCACTGACAGCCAGCGGAGTACCAACGCCCAACTGGTAAAAATCCGCTACATGGCTCTCCAGCCTAGCATTATCCGCTTTATTGGCCGCCAAAACCACCGGCTTCTGGCAGCCACGCAGGCGGTCAGCTATCTCCTGGTCAGTAGCAATCACTCCATCACGAATATCCACCAGGAAGACAATAACGTCAGCTTCAGCGATAGCCACATCTACCTGGTCCTTAATCTTTTGGGCCAGTGAAGAACCCGGCCTTGGTTCCAAGCCGCCGGTATCAACCAAAGTCACTTCCCGGCCCAGCCAGGAAGTATCGGCAAAGACACGGTCACGCGTTGTTCCCGGCAGGTCTTCAACAATAGCTACCCGTTCGCCTACCAGGCGATTAAACAATGTTGACTTACCAACGTTAGCTCTACCAACTATGGCCACAACAGGCTTCATGATTGACTCATTCTCAGCAACAACAACTCTCTAAATTCAGTAGCATCCTTTAAGAATAGCACTTGCTGTCGGCCCAGTCCAGCTTATCCAAACACGTCAACCAGCAATGCCTTTTGCGGATGAAGCCTGTTTTCAGCCTGGTCGAAGACCACCGAGCAAGGACTATCCAGAAGCCCCACAGCCACCTCATCAGGCGACAGGTAAAGACTGTATCCCCTCCATTTCTGCACCACTCAACTCGGCTGCAGAAAGCAGATCTTTTGTCTTCACTGTGCCCCCCCTGGTAGAGTGAACTTTACTATACCACGGCTGTCGACATGGTATATAATGAACCTAATTCGGCTGAAACTGCAATTTAAGGATGAAAATGCAAAATGACAAGTAGAAATGTCAAAATTAATGTATCGCCTTTTAGAGCCACCTGAATCGTTTTTTGAATTTTAGCTTTGTCATTTTAACTTTTGGCTTCTGAATTTCAAGTCAGCGATAGCTAAGGGCTCAGAGTAATAGGGAGTTGTCTTTGCGAGGAGCGCAGGCGACGAAGCAATCTCGGCGGAAGGGTGGCATGGGATTGCTTCGCTTCGCTCGCAATGACAGGAGGCAGATGGCTCTGAATGACAGGGCGATAGTCAAGCGACTTCAAAACATTTCAAAGCATGGCTAAAGACAAACCGCTACTCCTGCTTTTTGATGGAAATGGCCTGATACACCGAGCTTTCCATGCCATACCTCCGCTCACGATATCCAAGACCGGAGAAATGGTCAATGCGGTTCAGGGCTTTGCCAGCACACTTCTCAAGGTGCTGAATGAAGTGAAGCCCACCCACTGGGCAATTGCCTTCGACAGGCCAACACCTACCTTCAGGCATGAGAAATTCGAGGCATACAAAGCCCAGCGCCCCGAAACTCCTCAAGAGTTAGTCAGCCAAATAAAGCGAGTCCATCAACTGGTGGACGCATTTCAGCTTCCCACGTTCGAAATCGATGGCTACGAAGCTGATGATGTGCTGGGTACTCTGAGCTGCCAGGCCAGTCAGCAGGGCATAGATACTGTCATCGTTACTGGTGACAATGATATCCTCCAAATGGTCTCGCCTGGGATAAAAGTGCTGTCGCCAAGGCGAAGCTTCAGTGACACCGTCACCTATGATGAAGCAGGAGTCCAGGACAAATATGGCATAACTCCCCAACAACTCACCGACCTCAAGGCGTTGGCCGGCGACCCATCAGACAATATCCCAGGCATTCCGGGCATCGGTGACAAGACAGCCGCCAAACTGCTCCAGCAATTCGGCAGTCTGGAGGGAATCTATGCCCACATTGAAGAAATAACTCCTGACAAGCTGCGAGCCTCGCTTGGTGACCGCAAGGCTCAGGTCTTCCAAAACAAGGAGCTGGTAACAATAGTTACCAGCGTGCCCGTAACCTTAGACTTGGATGCTTGCCGTGTGAGTGCCTATGACCGACGCCAGGTAGTCGAGCTTTTTCGTGAACTGGAGTTCGCCAAATTACTATCGCGACTGCCAGAAGAAATGCAATGGACGCCAACAGTGGCTCCCAGCCAAGCCGTGCCTGAACGGGACTACCACACAGTCAGCACTGACCAAGCCCTGGAAAAGCTTATCACCCAGTTGGCAGCAGCCAAAGAATTTGCCGTTGACCTGGAGACCTCGAGCAAAGTGGCCATGGCAGCAGACCTTGTCGGCATTTCCCTGTCATCAGCCCCGGGTGAAGCCTTCTACATACCGGTAGGACACCGGACTCTAAGCCAGATAGTCCAGCTACCCCTGTCTCAGGTTATCGCCAAGCTCAAGCCCCTGCTCGAAGATACAAAAATCGCCAAAATAGCCCAAAACGGCAAATTTGACATCACGGTGCTGGCTGAATACGGAATAAAGCTCCGGAATTTGGCGTTTGATACCATGATTGCCGCCTATCTGCTAGGCGAAAAAGCTCTGGGCCTTAAGGCGCTGGCTTTCAATAAGCTGGGTATCGAGATGACACCTATCACTGACCTAATCGGAAAAGGGGTCAAGCAGACCTCTATGGCAATGACCGAAATAGAACAGGCCGCTGACTATGCTTGCGCCGATGCCGATATTACTCTGAGGCTGAAAAGCAAGCTCGAAGCCGAGCTGCACCAGGCAGAACTGTGGCAGCTCTTCAGCGAAATAGAGATGCCTACGGTTCCGGTGCTGGTAGCTATGGAAAGAAATGGGGTAGCCCTGGATGCTGAACTGCTACGAGACATGTCCCATAGTCTAGGAAAGGAGATGCTAAGGCTGGAGGCCGAGGTTTATGATAGCATCGGCTACAGGTTCAATTTAAACTCCTCGCAGCAACTGTCCAGAATCCTTTATGAGGAGCTGAAACTCCCCGCGTCAAGGAAGACAAAAGGCGGCTATTCCACTGATGCCTCAGCCCTTGAGAGACTAAAGGGGACTCACCCGGTAATTGAGCTTGTCCTGCAATACCGGCAACTAGCCAAGTTAAAGTCGACTTACACCGACGCTCTTCCCGCCTTAATCAACCCAAAAACTGGCAGAATCCACACCAGCTTCAATCAGACAGGCACGACTACCGGTCGGCTTTCCTCCAGCGAACCGAACCTGCAAAACATCCCCGTAAGGGGCGAGTTGGGCGGGAGAATAAGGCAAGCCATTATCGCTGAACCAGGGTGGTATCTTTTGTCCGCCGATTACTCTCAAATCGACCTCAGAGCATTGGCACACATCTCCCAGGACCCAGAGCTCATTGCCACTTTCCTTAGAGATGAAGACGTTCATACCATCACCGCTTCCCGGGTCTTCAACGTCCCGCCAAACGAGGTAACCGCAGATATGCGTCGGGTGGCCAAGACGGTCAATTTCGGTGTTATCTACGGTATGAGCGACTACGGCCTGGAGCAAGCCACCGACCTCAGCCGACAGGAGGCTGCCCAGTTCATCTCCGCCTATTTCGAGAAATACCCCAAGGTTCAAGACTATATTGAAACCACCAAGGCCCAGGCCAGAAAGCAAGGCTATGTGCAAACGGTCATGGGCAGACGGCGCTATATCCCTGAAATCAAGTCGATAAACCGGCAAGTTAGCGAAGCCGCCGAGAGAATGGCAATAAACATGCCGGTACAGGGCACCTCTGCCGACATCATCAAAATCGCCTCGGTCAACCTTCACCGTGAAATGGAAAAACGGGGCTTGAAAAGCAAGATGATTCTTCAGGTCCACGATGAGCTTGTCTTCGAGGTGCCGCCTGAGGAAATGGAGTTGATGAAGAAACTGGTCACCGAAATGATGCCCCAGGCGTTGAAGCTCAGCGTGCCACTAAAAATCGATATCAAGGTAGGCAAAAACTGGGCCGAGATGGGATAAGAAGACTTGTCGATTACGCCTCATGGCAGAATGGTTAGTTGGACTAAAAGGAGACAAAGCAGAGCTTGAGTATCTGTGCAAGCTATGCAAGCCATCTTCACAGAGCTGTACAGTAATGGAGCAACATGGCACCTATTGCCTCAAATCCGCGCTCTTCGATTCGTCAATAGATGCCCATGAAGTGCTAGAAACTGAGTCCCGGATCCTTGATGTTTTGAACAGAATAGCAAGACTTGTCTTCTCAAGCTCTCAAGGCGCAGAAGTTACCTGTATTCTTGGAATCGAAAATGACGAAAAACCGCCCACCCAGTACATCATGCTTATAGGGAGCCCAAGCGAAGAGAGATTTGGGATACCCACTATCCTAGTTGGGCAGGAACTTCCTGAGGAAGCCAGTATCCCCGGATCAAAATGGCTTGAAATCGCAGAGAAAGACACACAGGTTGACAAGGCTTTGGCACTTTACGGCGGGCTTGAGCCGAACTGGAGAAACCTGTACATAGTACTTGAAGCCATTGAGGATGACATTGGCGGAGAGAAAGCGTTGATTAAGAAAGATTGGGCACCAAAAGGCAATATAAAGCTCTTCAAACAGACGGCAGATAATTTCCGTGTGTTGGGTCGTGAGGCACGTCACAGCACCGTAAGTTTCGAACCACCTTCAAAGCCCATGCGTCTAAAGGAAGCACAATCTCTGATCAGAAACATCTTGCAGAAGTGGCTTTCCTCAAAGTGTAAATGACCGGTAGTCGGCGCAGGTGTCTGCCCAACATGGACTTCGCAGAGCCCGGAGACGTTAGCGCTTACTAGTTATCTACAATAACAAGTACTACCATGCCTGAACTCCCCGAAGTCGAA
The DNA here is from genome assembly GCA_964582065.1 of uncultured Dehalococcoidales bacterium. Taxonomy (GTDB): domain Bacteria; phylum Chloroflexota; class Dehalococcoidia; order GIF9; family UBA5629; genus JACNFS01. Next base: position 3,777 of record CAZOQG010000016.1, on the reverse strand, counting down.
ACCATCAAGAACGAGCTTTCGCCCTGTATGATCGGGCGGAAATTCACCGGGGTTACTATCTACGACCCCAAGTTGGTACGCCAGCCGCCGGTTGAAGAATTTCGCCGAAAACTAGAAGGGCAGAGAGTAACCAGTCTTGAACGCCGCGGCAAATATCTCATCTTTCACCTGTCCGGCGGGGAGGCGCTGATTATCCACCTAAGGATGTCCGGGGTTCTACTGCTATATCCTGAGCAACCGGACAAATATGCTAGAGTCGTTTTTTACCTTGATAACGGTAGCCAGCTTATCTTCGCCGACCGCAGACGGCTGGGATGTCTTTGGCTGGTAGAAGACGAGCAGGTTATTGTGGGCAAGCTCGGCCCTGAACCGCTGGCCGCCGAATTCACCTCTGAGACTTTGGCCGAGCGATTGCAGAAACGCCGGGCACCGATAAAAGCCGTGCTGCTCGACCAGGCTTTCATCGCTGGCATCGGCAATATGTATGCCGACGAAGCTCTGTTCGCTGTCAAAATCCACCCGCTGCGAGAAGCAAATAGCCTAGCACCTCAAGAAATCCAAAATCTTCATCAGGCCATTCGCGACGTCCTATGGTCAGCTATCAGCAGCAAAGGCGCCAGTGTTGATACATATAAACGCCCTGATGGCGAGTTAGGCACTGCCCAGTTCAACTTCCGTGTCGCTCACCTCGGCGGCAAGCCTTGCCCCACCTGCGGTGCTACCATCCAGCGTCTTGCCATTAGAAATCGCGGCAGCTACTTCTGCCCCAACTGCCAGAAGCTGCCAACGCCCAAGACTTAGGTCGTGGCTAAGATCGCCTCTTTCTGCAATGTCGTGCTTACGGTGGCATCTATCAACTAGTGTGCAGTTTCGTTAATAAGTGTCACTAAGCGGGAGTATCGCCCTATACAAAAGAATAAGTGATTGGGAGTTGTTCAAAGCTTTGTCCATTAGTGCAGGTCCATAACCGCGTCGATGTAGGCAGGTATGATCCTCTCGATTGTCACTGTCGCCCCGCAGGGTGGTTTGAACTGCAAGGAAAACTTGTGGTTGATTCCGAGCACCGGGTCGAGGGCGACGCTTCCGGTCCTCTCAATATCGTCGCAGTCAAATGAGATCTCTGCCTTCTCACCTATCTCCAGCAGGGTATCGTTGTCGCTATAGCCTACCCATTCTAGAGTCCAAGCCACGTCGTTGTGATACTGGCCAGAGTCAACATAGGCAAGTATGCATTTGTGGTCGCCATCGACGCCCGGTACCGTCACATCGATGGGCTCTCCGCCCACAGCATTGCGTACGGTGAATTTGACTCCGATTATCCTCTGTGTTTCGTTGGAACCCATAGCGACGACGCTGCCGGTTATCTCCATGGTGCTCTTGGCTTCCTCGAGGCCGAGGTACACAGTCTCCTTGCCCTTCTCAGCCGAGAAAATACCCGCTGACAGGACGGCGTACCCGAACACAGCGGCTACGGTCACAAACGCAATCAGTATGATCGCCGTCTCCAGACCGGTGATACCCTTCTCAGTTCGATGCCCCCTCCTGAGGGCTCTCGCGAACTTGTCGAACATTGTCCTTCCTCCTTGTTTGTTCCTTCCTCTTTGTTTGGGTTTTGTAACTTGCGATTTCTCGCTTTTCCGGGTTCTGGGTATTCAGTTGACAGTTCGTCTCATCACATTTCAGTCACCCCCTCTCAGCCGTAACGATAAGCTGGATTATTTATTCGATTTACTTCCCTTTTCCGGAACGGTTACTAACAGAATCTCGTAGTTTCCCATCAAAATGCCGCAGGTAGTACCCCCAACTACCTGGCATTCCACCACAAGTATACGGCAAAATGCTCTCGATTGAATGACCCTTTCGTCATGGTTTGACTAGTACTTTCGTCCCAAGATTGAATTTATCGAGGCCACAACTGCTTAACATCAACATGCACGAGTAACACTATATTGACGCCTTTGTGGTAAAGCCTGTAGAATAGTCTAGTTCACAGCTAGCAGCAAAGCTAGACGACAAAACAGGAGGGAGGCTAAACTGAAGAAGAGTACGGATGTTCAACAGCTCTTTCAGGCGCTGAAGGATAAAGACCAGGCTGTTCGAGCTGCCGCCGCCGAGGCCCTCGGCAAAATGGGGAAACCGGCAGTGAAGCCTCTTGCCGAGGCCCTGAAGGACGAAGACCAAGCCGTTCGCTCCGCTGCAGCCTGGTCTCTCGGCGACATCAGGGATGCAAGCGCAGTACAGCCCCTCATCCACGCGCTGGAAGACGAAGATCAGGCTGTTCGCTCAACCGCAGCCTGGTCTCTCGGCGACATAAAAGATGCAAGCGCACTGCAGCCCCTCATCCAGGCGCTCAAGGACGAAGATCCGGCTGTTCGCTCAACCGCAGCCTGGTCTCTTGGGCATATACGGGATGCCATGGCAGTACAGCCCCTCATTAGGGCTGTCAAAGACGAAGACCAGTCGGTTCGATCAGCCGCAGCTGGAGCTCTGGGGAAGATAAAGGAGACAACCGCGCTGGAGTCTCTCACCCAGGCGCTCAAAGATGAATACCAGGCTGTACGATGTGCCGCGGCCTGGTCTCTGGGAGAGATAAGGGATACAAGAGCAGTGCAGCCCCTCGTCCAAGCGCTGAATGACGAAGACCAGGCCGTCCGCTCAACTGCAGCCTGGTCTCTCGGCGACATAAAAGATGCAAGTGCAGTACAACCCCTCCTGCAGACTCTGAAAGATAAAGAACAGGCTGTTCGCTCAACCGCAGCCTGGTCTCTCGGCGAGATAAGCGATACGAGCACGGTGCAGCCTCTAATCGAGGCTATGAATGATAAGTCCCGGGCCGTTCGGGCGGCTGCAGCCGCGGCTCTTGGGCACATAAGGGACGCCAAGGCAGTAGAGCCCCTCGTCCAGGCGCTTAAGGATGAAGACCAGGGTGTACGATCTGCCGCCGCCTGGTCTCTCGGCGACATAAAAGATGCCAGGGCATTCCAGCCTCTCGTCCAGGCTTTGGAAGACCGGCACCAGAACGTTCGCTCCACCGCAGCCCGGGCTCTCGGAAACTCGGGGGAACCGGCGGTGGAACCCCTCATCCAGACCCTCAAGGATGAAGAACAGCCCGTCCGATCTGCCGCAGCTTGGGCTCTGGGAAAAATAGGACAACCAGCAGTGGCACGCCTCATTGGGGCCCTGAAGACCAAAGACCAGGCTGTTCGCTCTGCAACAGCCTGGGCCCTGGGAAACATAGGACAACCAGCAGTCCAGCCCCTCATCCAGGCCCTGAAGGATAAAGACCACTTTGGTCGACAAGGAGCAGGCTGGGCGCTTGTAAATGCAGGAGAACCAGCAGTGGAACCCCTCATCCAGGCCCTGAAGGACGAAGACCAGGCGGTTCGAACTGCCGCGGTTCGGGCTCTCGGAAACATAGGAGAACCAGCAGTGGAACCCCTCATCCAAGCCCTGAAGGATAAAGATGAGTTTGTTCGAAGTGTAGCCGCCTCGCATCTGGGAAAGATAGGGGACACAAGAGCGCTGGAACCCCTTCGTGAAGCCTTGAACGATAAGAACACCGATGTTCGGGAATCTGCGGAACGGGCCTTCAACATAATAGCAGAGAGGTCAAACTAGCTTCCTCTTCACGACCACGCACTCGCATACTCTCCAATCCCGTCTCTTTCTCCAATCTTGTGACTATATTCCGCGGGCACACTCCCACGTATGCATTTGTCGGTATGATCTAGTTCAGATAGATAGGTGACACTCACACGGTAGCACTATCAGCAAAAT
>CAZOQG010000015.1:0-23091 GCA_964582065.1 uncultured Dehalococcoidales bacterium | reverse complement strand
TCTTGCCAGCGCCTGTTCGCACTGCACACACCGCAATAACAGGTTTCTTGCTTTTTAGCATGGTGTCATTGGGTCCAAGCATCATGTAGTTTGCACCGGCTGCATTGACAATTGCCCCGATACCCATCACGTGCTGGTACGTAGCATCGCTGTAGGAAAAGACACAACAATCAACACTCAAGTCTTTGATAAGCCGTGGCAATTCCTCCTCCGCGTAGATTGGAATCCCCTCCGGATAGAGACCGCCTGACAGCTCGGCCGGGTATTTTCTTCCAGAGATGCCGGGTACTTGTTGCGAGCCGGTGAACCCAACTACGTTGTACTCATCGTTGTCCTTGAAATACGTGTTGAAGTTGTGAAAATCTCTGCCCGCAGAACCGATAATGAGTGCGTTCTTTTTCCTCATGGCTACTTCCCTCCTGTTGTTTTTGTTTTCCTGAAAAAAAAGGACGAACTCCAACCGGAGCTCGTCTCTACGCGCGTTTGGCCTCTTGGCGAGTTATGCACTCACCTTCACCCACCCGAACCTCCTTGCACAACAGGACATCCTCAGCGCCATATCGTCCCATCGAACAAGGGCCGTCTGGCTCCGGGTCCATTCCTCGTAGGGAAGCGTAGCACCTTGTTTATGGCTTGTCAAGAGGTTTCGGGCTGTCCTTACCAAAAACCTTTTCAACTGGACTACTTCTTACTTGAAAGGCGGACTCCAGTGGCATATTGCTGGCGGAAGAAGCAATGTATGGAGCAATACACCAAGGGTTCACTGCTGAGCAATTAAAGGTTTTGCTCAAATGATTAACTATCAGGTTTTGAGGCAGGCATGGGTTTAGTACGTCCAGAGCCTCATCGCTCTGGATATTGACTTCCCCATAGCCCTCAAATTGAGAGAGCGAACCATCCCCCATATGGAAATACCTTGCCGCTCCTGATTCCAATTACCAATCCAGGCTACCGTCGAGTAGTTTCCTACGCACGCTACGTGGCACAAAAGCCTTCCTATGTGCCTCCTCATCATAATACTTAGTGATGACTTCTTGCTTCCTTTTTTGTGTATCTACTGGATACTTGGTCGATGCAATAGAGAATGTCCACCAGTTGCCTGCATAGGTAGCCAATGGGACACAATAAAGTTCCACAATCTTAAACAGTTTGCTGAGTCTAATCTGCACATCGGCCGCGAACTCATGATGAAAGTGAAGCGACTCGGTCTGGATTACGAACATACCCGTCTTGTTCAGTATGGACAACACATCAGCAAAGAACTGGTCGCTAAACAGGCGCTTGCCGTAGCCCACTGGGTCAGTGGCATCGACTATCACTACATCAAAAGAGCCTCTTGCCTGTCTAACATAGCGCGTGCCATCCATGTATTTTACATGCACACGTGGGTCAGAAAAGCCTCCGGCGAGCCCAGGGAAGAAACACTTGGAAACTTCAATCACTTGTCTGTCTAGCTCGACCAGTTGGACTCTCTCCACTGAGTTGTGCTTAAGCACCTCTCGCAAAGTTCCTCCGTCTCCCCCTCCAACGATAAGAATCGTTCTGGGATTGGGGTGGGCATGAAGTATCACATGTGCAAGCATCTCATGGTAGAAAAATTCGTCTCTTTCTGTCAGTTGAACCACACCGTCCAGAACCAGAATTTTCCCAAAATCTGGACTCTCCAATACCAGTATTTCCTGATATCGGCTCTTCCCAGAGTAGAGTGTGCCGCTTACCCGATAAATATAGCGGATAGGCGAGAATGGGTCACTCTCAACAAATACCAAGCCGTGCACCAATGCGCTCCTGCAAGAGTAGAAACTCTGAAATGGGGACTCCTCCAAACTGTGAAGCATAGGAAGTAGTGTAGGCTCCAGCAGACAAGATTAGTACGCGTTCGCCAATGTCTATGTCTGGCATCTGGACTTCCATATCTATAACGTCTGGACTATCGAGAGATTAGCCCGCTCCTTGCCTTGTGGTTGTTCTTGTGGCAAATGACAGCCAAGAGTTCCTTTGGGGCGGTCAAAGACGGGATCAGGATTGCTACTAACGGTGATGGTTTAATCTCACTCGCCCTGGTCACCGGCAAAATAAGAGTAGTGGCGAGCCTTTTCGCCAGTGCGTCCTCCTGAGAGCCAAGCAAAATCGGTGCCAGCTCGTCCAGTATCGTAAATGTGCCAGATTTCTCCATTGCTGGGCCTTTCGCTCATCAGTGTTCACCTTAACCTGATGTTCCACCTCTCCGGCTCTCTCGTTCGCGCCTACGTAGCGAGTCGTAGTGCCAGATCCAGAGTATAGCATAGCAATTCATATTCGGACAATTTCGAGTTATTGTTTGGTCGTGGGCAGAAAATCTGCCGTCTCCCTCTACGACCACAGTCTGGTCACCTATGACAAAGGTGATGTCTTCGACCAGAGTGCTTCGCCAGGCTTCATCCATATCTAGGGCCTGCAGACAGAAATCCAGGTCAAGTTGCAGAGTGGTGATGCCTGAGAGTATTTATTTGTCATTGCAGAGCGCACAAGCCCCGAAGCCTTTGCCTGAACGAAATGAAGGAGCTTTAGAGATTGCCACGCGCAGTTCATCCTGAGCGAGATTCTTCGGTCGCTTCCTTAGAATACACAAGGCGAAGGGCTCGCAATCACAAGGGGAATAGCTGTAAAATAGATGGTGATGCAGTTGTTTCTACGGCCATCTTCAGACGAAGCTGAGGAACATTTCAAGCAGGGATTGCATTATCGCAGCCGCGGAAAGAAGGAGTTCAATTTCAATCTGGCAGTGGAACACCTTAGGCAGGCAATTAGACTGAATCCTGAAATCAGTAAATACCATAGTGAGCTTGGCAAGAGTTATGTGGCGGCGCCTTTATTGGCAGTGACTCGGGGTATTGGTGATGCGCTGGTGCTGAGCGAAAGTCTTAAGTTGGCTGTCGATGAATTGAACCAGGCTCTTCAGTTTGACTCTAGTCAAAGTGAGACGTATTTGGTCTTGGGCGAGGCTCATATGTATTTGGGGAATAAACAAAAAGCGCTCGATGCTTTTCAAGCTGCTATCAATGCGCGGTCATTCTCTTTTTCATTCTCATCGCCCTTTTCATTTATTGATGGTAGATTGCTCAAGTCTTATGCCAAACGCAGACTCAAACATCTGGCACATGGTATGGGCGAACAGCCTCAGCCTGATGCAGCCGAGCAATATATTAGGCAAGCGATATCATATCGCGATGAGGGGAATTATCGCTTGGCTGAGAGGGAGTTGATGCAAGCTTTTAAGCTAGCTCCAGATTGGGCGTGGCTTTATAAGACAATTTGCAAGCTGGTGGGTTAAGGACTATGGCTATGAGCGATAAAGCGAGAGAACGCTTGCGCAGCCGATTCCGAAAGGGAGTCGATAAATCGGTGGGACGATATGTTACCTCTATCCATTTTGACTGACGACTGTATCAGAGTGTTCGCCAGGCTGATAAAGACGCTGGAAATCAATGCCACTCAGATGCGAAATTTCATGACAGACAGCTACATGTTAGCTATTGACCTTGCTGACTATCTGGTGAGAAAGGGATCGCCTTTCCGTCAGGCTCACAGCACTGTAGATGAGTTAGACAACACTGCAGGTAAGCTAGTACAATATGCTATTGGCAAGAATAGAAGCCTCTGAGAGCTCAGTTTGGATGGATATCGTAGGTTCCTCTTTTCGCTGAGGATGTGTATGGTATTATTATGGAGACCTCAGTTGCGGCTCGGAATGCTGTTGGTGGCACTGCGCCGGAGCAAGTAGCAGCAGCCTTGGCACGAGCCATGAAGCTTGCTGGAGCAGAGAATGAAAGGTAAGCGAGTCAAGCTGGCACCGTCAATTCTTTCTGCTGACTTCGGCCGTCTTGGGGAACAAGTTGCTGAGGTGGCCAAAGCCGGCGCTGACTATATTCATGTTGATGTCATGGACGGGCACTTTGTGCCTAACATAACTATTGGGGCTCTAGTAGTAGCATCTCTTCGTTCTTGGACGAACCTGCCCTTAGATGTGCACTTGATGATTGAGCGGCCAGAGAACCATATTCCACAGTTTGCCGAGGCTGGAGCCGGCATTATCACAGTTCATGTTGAGGTCGGTCAGCATCTACACCGCTTAATTGAGACAATAAAAGGCCTGGGAATCAGAGCAGGAGTGGCGTTGAATCCAGCTACTCCCCTAAGTTCAGTAGACGAGGTCCTTCCTCTTCTTGACTTGGTACTGGTTATGACCGTTAATCCTGGTTTTGGCGGCCAAGCCTTTATCGGAAGTATGATGGATAAGATAACTCGGCTGCGAGAAATGCTGGACGATAGACAAGCCAAGGCGGAGTTGGAGGTCGATGGGGGTATTACTGCTAGTATAGCCCCAAAGGTGGCTCAAGCTGGAGCCGAGGTTCTGGTTGCCGGAGCTGCGATTTTCAATTCTAGGCAGGGTGCCGGCAAAGCGCTGCATGAGATGAGGAGAGCGCTTGATCTAGCGGGCTAGCTTATGTTGGCTGCGCAAGCAACGGGTACACAAATTGAGCCGTTTCGGTTTACCATCGACAACAATCGTGGTTGGCTGAATGTTGGGCAGCCAACGTCGTTTAGTATGCTGCTTGGAGTGGCTTACCTGATTGCCAAAGCTGACTGTTTTGCCGCAGAGGTCGCATCTTCTAGCCAAATCGTTAACTCCTTCTACACAAGGTAAGCTTGACAAGAGTAGTAAAATAATACCACAATTGCCCCATTAAGCAAAGGAGAAGAATGAGTCAGATTGTTTCTTGTGGTGGTCAGGAGTTAAGAGATATGTTTGCTGCTGGCAGCAGTTGGCTGGAGAAAAGCGTTCCAGACATCAATGCCATAAACGTTTTCCCCGTGCCTGATGGTGACACCGGAACAAATATGTTTCTTACTATGCGCTCAACCATGGAAGAGGCTGACCGAGCTCCACTTAATAACGTCGCAGCTGTAGTCAAAGCAATGGCCCAGGGCGCCTTGATGGGCGCGCGAGGGAATTCGGGGGTAATCTTATCCCAATTCTTCCGTGGCCTGGCTAAAGGGCTTGCTGAGAAGGAATCCATCACTGGCAGTGATTGGGCACTAGCTTTGAGTGAGGCATCGCGTACCGCCTACAAGGGGTTATCACAGCCAGTGGAGGGAACTATGTTGACGGTGATTCGGGACGCCTCTACAGCCGCTGAAGTAGCTGCTCAAACCGATCCTGATGACTTAACCATTGTGGCGGAGGCTGCGGTTGAGGCAGCTAAGGGCTCGGTAGCTAAAACCCCCCTTTTGTTACCTGTGTTGCGCGAGGCCGGAGTGGTGGATGCTGGGGGGCAGGGCGTTTACATATTGCTCGAAGGAGCACTTCGTTACTTGAGGGGGGAGATGGAGGAAATGCAGTACCGCAGCCCCCAGATGGTTACTGCGGATTTGCCCCTGAGTTCAACAGCAGCCGAACTCATAGCTGAGCCAGAGGAACCATACGGCTATTGTACTAATTTCTTGCTTGAGGGCCAGAAACTTAATCTAGACAAAATCAGAAAGAAATTGGAAGACAAGGGAGAATCTCTTGTTGTCGTTGGTGATGAGGCCACTGTCAGGGTTCACATCCATACCTACGATCCTGGCAGTGTCATACGGTATGCTACTTCGTTGGGCACTTTGCATCAGCTACAGGTTCAGAATATGGATGACCAGCATGTGGGTTTTGTTGAGATGCAGCGAGGAAAGCTGCCGGCCTCGGATATCGCCGTAGTGGCTGTAGCCTCTGGAAATGGGGTCAGGGAGCTCCTCCGGAGTCTAGGAGTAGCGGCAGTAGTCCCAGGTGGGCAGACAATGAATCCTAGCGTTCAGGAGATACTTCAAGCGGTGGAATCAGTGCCGTCACAGAAGGTCGTTCTATTGCCCAACAATAAGAATATCATCCCTACTGCTTCTCAAGTCCAGCCGCTGACATCTAAAGAGGTGGCTGTGGTACCGACCAGGACCTTCCCTCAGGGAGTAGCTGCTCTAATTGCTTTCAACTACGAAGATAGTCTGCAAAAAAATGCCGAGGCTATGGAGGAAGCTATAGCGACGGTGAAAACCGTAGAAGTCACCAATGCAGTGCGCGATACTCAAATGAAAGGCCTAAAGGTAAGCAAAGGGCAAGCTATCGCCATTGTCGATGACGAGGAGTTAGTAGCTGCCGGTGATAGTATGGCTGAGGTTGTCTTTGAAGCTCTCGATAAGGCGGGGGTTGAATCGGCGGAGGTGGTGACTATGTATTATGGCGCGGATGTTGAGGTAGCTCAGGCGGAGCAGATAATTCAGGAGCTCCGCAATAAACACCCTGACAAGCAGGTAGAGATCGTATCTGGCGGTCAGCCCCATTATGGCTACATAGTTTCCCTGGAATGACAACGTAAAGAGGTATTGGCCGAAACCAAACGCCGAATTGAGATCATTGACTCTGGCTGGGTTAGTGTGGCTCTAAGTCTGGTTACTATAGCAGCGGCCAAAGGGGCTAAAGCCGGTAACAGTTTGCATCAGGTGCTGCATCGGGTAAAGAAGTGCATTCCCTGCTTGCGTGGGCTTAGGATGCAGGGTGGTCCGGGTACTCTGATTATGGTCCTGAGGGAGGGGGAGAGTTAGTGACAGCTCCATCGCTCGTAGATGTCGAGCCACTGCGTACCATTCTCGAAATGGAATGCCAGAGGAACTATGTTGATACCACCGTAATGGGCGGGCTCGACAAATTCCTTCGCAAATGGGCAGTAGAAACCAGAGACAAGATAAACTCCCCTCAACTTCTGGTTCATTTCAATGAACTTCAGTTGGCTGAACCTAGTTATGCTGCTTGGGATACAGACAGGCGTAAGGCGTGGGTAAAGGATGTCCTTGATTGGCTAGCTCGGGCGGAAGGAGCAGCGGGAGCAGCGCCAGCAATAAAGAACCCGGCCTGCTCCGTGGTAGCCAGTCGTGCGTCCTCTGCTTCCGGAGCTCGTTCTCCAAATGGTGACAAAGGACTAGACTCAGATGTAACCGTTGTCAAAGGTGTTAGTGCCAATTTGGCTAACAAGCTAGCCAGGCTGGGAGTGAAGACAATTCGTGACCTAGTTTACTTCTTTCCCAGGCGTCACGTCGATTACAGCCAGAGAAAATCTATTGCTGAGCTCGAAGTGGATGAGGAGCAAACCATTTTGGCTACCGTCTGGGAGGCTCGAATAGCCAGGCTGGGCAACCAGCGGGGCACCGAAATTACGGTTTGTGATGAGTCAGGCACTATGAGAGTAGTCTGGTTTAATCAACCTTATCTGGCCAAAAACTTTCCCACAAATGCTCAGCTAATGCTCAGTGGCAGGGTGACTGAATTCAAGAGGCAGAAGGTCTTTGAATCGCCAGAGTGGGAATTGGTCGAAGATAAGGAATTGATTCATACCGGTCGTCTAGTGCCCGTTTATCCTTTGACTCGGGGCCTATATCCCCGTCAGTTGAGAAATCTGGTAAAGAGAGTTGTTGACAATTGGACATGGCAGGTGGCCGATTTCTTACCTCAGGAAATCAAGATTCGGTGCCAGCTCTTGGATTTGCCAGAAGCGATTGTGCAAGCTCATTATCCAGACAGTCATTTGACGAAGGCGGAGGCCAGGAAGCGTCTGGCTTTTGATGAGCTCTTCCTTCTTCAATTAGGTGTGCTCGACAAGAAGCGAGACTGGCAGGAAAGCCAACCGGGCAACGCTTTCAACATAGGTGGGGAAAGTATCAACGGGTTTCTGAAGTCCTTGCCATTCACGTTGACTCTGGCCCAGCAGCGAGTGCTTCAGGAGATCTTAGCTGACATGAAACAATCGAGGCCTATGTCACGTCTTCTGCAGGGTGAGGTAGGTAGCGGCAAAACTGTGGTGGCTGTGGCAGCTTTGTTGGTAGCTGCTGATAATGGCTATCAGGGAGCACTGATGGCACCAACCGAGATACTGGCTGAGCAACATTTTCATAGTATTCGCCAGCTTCTATCTAGAGTGAGTCACAAAAAGGATGAGCAAGGCAACGTTTGCAGCTATGATGGGCTTTTTCCCCGTCCTGTTACCCTTGCCTTACTAGTAGGCAGTCTGAGCGAAAAAGAGAAAGAAAATCTGCATCAGCGGATTCAGGAAGGCGAGATAGACATTGTCATCGGCACTCACGCTCTTATTCAGAAGGCGGTGGAGTTTTGCAAGCTTGGGCTGGCAGTAGTTGATGAGCAGCATCGCTTTGGCGTCTTGCAGCGCTCAACATTGCGTCAGAAGGGATTCAATCCCCACATACTGATAATGACAGCTACCCCGATCCCACGGACACTGGCGCTGACGCTTTATGGCGATTTGGACCTTTCGGTTATAGACGAGCTGCCTCCGGGAAGGCAGGCGATAAGAACAAGGTGGCTTGAGCCTAAATACAGGAGCAGGGCGTATGACTTTCTACGGCGGCAGATTGCTGCTGGACAGCAAGCTTTCATAATTTGCCCTCTTATTGAGGAATCAGAAAACATCGAAGCCAAGGCGGCAGTAGCTGAGTATGAGCGATTATCCAACGAGGTTTTCCCTGATTTGAGGCTTGGCTTACTTCACGGGCGAATGCCAGCCAATGACAAAGAGGGAGTAATGCAAAGCTTCCGGGATGGTAAGCTTGGTATTCTAGTGTCTACGCCCGTGGTGGAGGTAGGCATTGATGTACCCAATGCTACAGTCATGCTGGTGGAGGCGGCTGACCGTTTTGGCCTATCCCAGTTGCATCAGTTTCGGGGTCGAGTGGGGCGGGGTGAAAAGCAGAGTTACTGTGTGCTCTTGGCTGAGAACCCTTCACCTGAAGGAAGGGAAAGATTGAAGGCGGTTGAGGAGACTCAGGACGGTTTTGAGTTAGCTGAAAAAGACCTGGAGCTGCGAGGGCCGGGTGAATTCTTCGGTACTCGCCAGAGCGGTTTGCCAGACCTCCGTATGGCTAGGTTGTCCGATACCCCCCTTCTGGAGTTGGCTCGAAATGAGGCGATAGCTCTTTTCCACAGTGATCCTGGCCTCAAGATGTCTGAGCATCGTCTCCTGGCTCAGGAGGTAGCTAGAGTATGGCGAAGCGGTGGTGAATGGAGCTGATTTGACGATATTGAGACGAAAACTGGCTGGAGCTTTAGAACAAGCTGCAATAGAGGCCCAGCAACAAGGGTTACTTGCTTTTACGGCACTGCCCGAGGTGTTCATAGAACACCCACAAAATCCTGAGCATGGCGATTATGCTTCAAGCCTTCCATTGAAGTTGGCCCGGGCAACAGAAATGGCCCCGCTAGCAATCGCTGAGAAGATTATTGAACTTATGCCTCGTTTGACCGAGGTCGCCAAAGTAGTTGCTGCCCCTCCGGGTTTCATCAACTTCACTCTTAGCGGCGACTGGCTGACAAAGCAGGTAGAAGCTATCTTAGATGCTGGCGATTCGTATGGTAATATTGATTTGGAGGATAGCAAGTCTATTCAAGTTGAGTTTGTTAGCGTTAATCCTACTGGACCTCTTCATGTCGGCCATGGGCGTGGCGCTGTCTTGGGCAGCACTTTGGCCAATGTGCTTGGTGCCGCTGGTCATGCTGTAGAGAAGGAATATTATATCAATGATGCGGGTAGCCAATTAGATGCTTTCAAGCGTTCTCTTTATGCCCGCTATCAGCAATGCCTTGGCGTCGATGCTGAAATGCCAAGCGACGGCTATATGGGTAACTACATGGTTGATGTGGCTAACGAGATTATTGGCACGGAGGGCGACCGTTTTCTAGCATTGCCTGAAGGTGTTGCTACTCAGGGGTTGGGGGAGATTGGAATTGGCAAAATCATGGACAAGATTAGGCATGACCTCGAGTTGCTGGGACTGGAGTTTGATGTCTGGTTCAGTGAGCAAAGCCTGTATCCCGGTGGCCAATATGAAAAAGCTATGAAGTTGCTGGGAGACGGTGGCTATATGACGGAGAAGGAAAATGCCACTTGGTTTGTGTCTTCTGCGTTAGGCGAAGATAAGGACAACGTACTAGTACGCAGCGATGGTTCACCCACTTACTTCGCATCTGATATCGCCTATCACTTCAACAAGTTTTCGGAACGGCACTTTGACACCGTGATCGATATCTGGGGAGCCGACCACCAGGGACATGTTTCTCGTATGAAAGCTGTGGTCAATGCCTTGGGGGTGAATCCAGAACGGCTCAGAATCATAATTTGCCAGCTGGTTACACTGCGGCGTGGCCAAGAAATAGTCAGAGTCTCCAAGCGTAGCGGCGATGTCATTACCCTGAGGGAAGTGATAGACGAAGTTGGCACGGACGCCTGTCGCTTCTTCTTCTTGTCTCGTTCGGCTGATGCCCAGATGGACTTTGATTTGGAGCTGGCCAAGAAACAATCGGCGGATAACCCGGTTTACTACGTTCAATACGCCCACGCTCGTATCGCCGGTATTCTTCGGTTAGCTGAAGAAAGAGGAATAGATTATAGCCAGGGCGATGTTTCCTTACTCAACAGCGAGCCGGAGCTGACCTTAATACGCCGCCTGATTTTGCTGCCAGAAATGGTAGAGACAGTTGCTCGCAGCTTGGAGCCTCATCATTTGCCTTACTATGCTCAAGACTTGGCTACTGCGTTCCATAGCTTTTACAAGCAACGTCGGGTTGTTTCCAGAAATGAGACGGTAACTTCGGCCCGGCTTAAGTTAGTCAGGGCGGCCCAAATCGTTCTGGCAAGAGCCCTTCACCTGATGGGGATGACAGCTCCTGAAAGTATGTAGACAGATGTCCTCAAATCTATCCTGAGCCCTCCATATCCTGTCATTGCGAGCGAAGCGAAGCAATCTAATGGTTCTCCACTTCCTCCGAGATTGCTTCGTCGCTTATGCTCTTCGCAAAGACGACTTCGTGTCCTTTTGAGGGAGCCCTTCGCTATCGCTAAACTCAAAATCTAAGACCTAAAAGCCAAGATGACAAACAAAAATGGAAAAACTATTTGCTCCTCTTTAGAGCCGAAGCCCTGAATTGCTTTTCGACTTTTGGCTTTTACATTCTAACTTTGAGCCCCTTCGCTGTCGCTCAGGGTGACTTTCGCCGTTAATAAACAGCTATTGCATTGTAGCTAGTAGCGGTTTGTGCTAAACTTCGGCGGGAAAAATGAAACAGCGTGTGTTCTCTGGTGCCCGACCTACCGGTAGGCAGCACATCGGTAATTACTTGGGCGCTATTCAGAATTACGTTAACCTCCAAGAAGAATATGATTGCATTTATTGCATAGTTGACGTCCATGCTTTGACCAGCTTGGAGGAGACGGACAGGCTTCAAGAGAACATCCACGAGATGATGCTTGACTGGTTGGCTGCTGGCCTTGACCCACAAAAGAGCATACTGTTTGTTCAATCCCATGTACCCGAAGTTATGGAGCTTCATACTTTGCTTAGTATGGTCACCCCCTTGGGCTGGTTACTGCGGGTGCCTACTTTCAAAGAGAAGGCACGGATGCAACCACAGAATGTCAACTATGGACTGGTAGGCTATCCAGTGCTTATGACCGCAGACATTGTGCTCTATAAGGGAGAGGTTGTGCCAGTAGGTGAAGACCAGCTTCCTCACCTTGAACTGGCACGCGAAATAGCTCGCCGCTTCAACTCTATCTTTGGCCCTACTTTTCCTGAGCCTCAATCCAAGCTCACGTCCTCCCCTTTGGTGGTGGGGTTGAATGGGACTCAAAAGATGGGCAAGACCTATGACAACTACATTGAACTGGCGGCCACACCCGAGCAGACGTTGAAGCTGGTGATGACCGCGGTCACTGACCCAGCTCGGCGGTATCGCTCTGACCCGGGCCACCCCGAGGTGTGCAATGTCTTCAGTCTCCATCACTTTTTTAATCCGGATCGTGTTGATGGGGTTGCTGATGAGTGCCGTTCGGCAGGCATCGGTTGTGTTGACTGCAAACAACTCCTTGCTCAAGGGATAAATTCGGAACTAGAGGCTCTTCGGGAAAGAAGAGCTGCTTTTGCAGCTAAACCGCAGTATGTAACTGAAGTCGTTTCTGACGGAGCTTGCCGGGCTCAGGTTATTGCCAGAGAGACCTTGGCAGAGGTCAAAGAAAAGATGGGGCTTGTTGGGCGGTCTGTTTGAAACACCTGATTATGAGAGTGTTTAGCAACCATACCTGTCATTCCGAGCGAAGCGAAGAATCCCTCATTTAGCCTCTCCCTTAAGGGGAGAGGAATAAGGTGAGGGTGACAAAACAAACAACTTCCTATGAATAACTTGCCCTTAGCACGAAGTGGCAGGAGTGCCCTTGAAGTAGCTATTGAGGCGGCCAGAGAAGCGGGTAAGATTCTCCTGGCTCATTTTCACTCGGAAAAAGAGATAAAACACAAGGGTAAGAGCAACCTGGTTACCGACGCAGATATTCTGTCTGAAAAGCTGATAGTGGAGTTCCTGGAACGGGAGTATCCCGCCTGCAATATACTGTCTGAGGAATCTAATTCCACTACCCCGGTTACCGGCTATACATGGATAGTTGACCCGTTGGACGGCACCAACAATTATGTCTTTGGTATCCCGTTCTTCTGCACAACTATTGCCCTGGTCAAAGATGAGGACATTCTGCTGGGGGTAACCTACGACCCACTTAGAGAGGAGCTTTTTCGGGCCGAGAAAGGGCAGGGGGCTTATCTTGACGACTCAGCGATCCATGTCTCCAAAGAAGGCTCACTTCAGGCCTCTTTAGTAGGCCTTGACCTGGGTTATAGCTATGAGCAAGGCAGTGAATTGCTTGACATAACTAGCAAGTTATGGGGTCAGGTACATTGCCTGAGAATTATGGGGTCAGCATCCTTAGGGTTAGCTTACGTCGCCTGTGGACGGGTTAACCTCTATTGCCACCGCTTTGTTTACCCCTGGGATATCGCCAGCGGGCTTCTATTGGTCAGGGAAGCCGGCGGCGAGGTTACCGACTGGGAAGGGAAGCCAGCCACTTCTCAGGACGAGCAAATCATCGCCTCAAATCGTGAGCTTCACCGAGAGTTTACGGGATACTTCGGTTAGTTATACTACATATGTGTTGCGGCCAATAGCTGGCTTTTGTGCCCTATTCTCCATTTGCGGCGGCCTAATCGGAAAGGCAGTAGCTGATGATAATCATGAGAAGGGGAGGCTGACCGCGGTAGTGGTCATAGGAGGTCTACTGTTACTGGGGCTAACCCTCAGTGCAATAGTCCTGTTCCATTAAAATAGACGCGAATTATGTGCTGGCCCCAGCTCCATCTATCATACTTTGCCGTGCCTTTTGACGAACCTGCCCATCCTTTTTAGGGCCTCTTCGATTTCGGGAAGGGATGTGGCGTAGCAGCAACGGATATATCCTTCACCAGACTGGCCGAAGGCAGTGCCGGGAACTACGGCTACCTTCTCTTCAATCAACAGTTTCTCAGCAAATTCTTCAGAGGTCATGCCGGTAACCTTTATGGATGGAAATGCGTAGAAGGCGCCTTTAGGCTCAAAACAGGACAAGCCGATGTTTTTGAATCCCTTGAGCATAACCCTACGCCGCCGGTCATAATCCCTCACCATTGTCCCTACCTCGCTGCTCCCTTCCTTCAAAGCCTCAATAGCAGCCATTTGGCCCATTATCGGAGTACATAGCATAGTATACTGGTGAATCTTGGTCATGGCTTTGATGATTTCCTGCCCGCTGGCAGCATAACCAACGCGCCATCCGGTCATAGCATAGGCTTTGGAGAATCCATCGAGCAGAATAGTGCGCTCCTTCATCCCAGGTAGACTGGCGAGGCAAGTATGCTCCACACCGTAAACTAGCTGGGCGTAGACCTCGTCGGAGATTACCAGGAGATTATATTGCTGAGCTAGTTCGGCAATTTGAGTCAATTCTTCTTTTACCATGACTGCTCCGGTGGGGTTGGCCGGATAGCCAATTAAAATTGCCTTGGTTCTCTGCGTAATCCGCCGCTCGATATCGTCAGCCGTGACTTTGAAATTATTCTTCTCGGTAGTAGGCACCGGGACAGGTATCCCTCCAGCCAGGCTAGTGCAGGCCGGATAGGCAACATAGCAGGGGTCGGGCATGATGACCTCATCGCCCGGATTAAGTATGGCTCTCAGGGCAAGGTCAAGTCCTTCACTAACCCCCACGGTAACGAGAAGCTCGTTTTCCGGGTCATAGTTTAGCCCACAACAGGACTCGAGGTATTTCGCTAATTCTTGCCTGAGCTGAGGCAGCCCCTGGTTGGAGGTATACATAGTGTAGCCTTTTTCGAGAGAGTAAATAGCAGCTTCTCGTATGTGCCAGGGCGTGACAAAGTCCGGTTCGCCTACCCCAAGGGATATTACTCCCTCCATCGAGGAGAGCAAATCAAAGAACTTCCTGATGCCTGAAGGTGGAATATTGCTCACCTTTTCAGATATGCAATTGTGGGGAAACTTAATGTGAGTTGACCCAGTTTTGGACACACAGACCTCCTGTCCGCGAAGCAAGGGATGCGATTCCGACTAAGGAGTCACCGGCAGGCGCTTGATGCCCTCTCCACCCTGGAGGATTTCGCCATCCTCCTTGTACTTCTTAAGGATGAAATGGGTAACAGTGCCCTGTACTGTTTCTAGTGGGGCCAGCTTTTCTGAGACGAAGACAGCAATCTCCTGCATCGTTTTGCCGGCTACCAGTATAGCTAAATCATAGGCGCCAGAGGCTAGATAGACGGAGCGGGCTTGGGGAAAACGATAGATACGTTCAGCGATAGCATCAAAACCCACACCGCGTTGGGGAACAACCTTAACTTCAACAAGAGCCCAGACCTCCTCTTCGCCCAATTTGGCCCAATTGATGATAGTTTTGTATTTCAGGATGGCTCGGTCCTTCTCAGCCTTCTTGATTGTCTTTTCTACCTCGGCGGCCGGAACGCCAGTCATTGTAGAAATTTGCTCAGGCGTCAGCCGGGCATCTTTCTCTAGAGCTTCAAAAATCTGTTTCATGTCACCTCCTCACCTATTAGCGAGTAAGCCACCACTCGTCTTGAGTCTCATTATAGCAGAGCTCGAAGAGCTTCTCATCTTCAGTGATGACCCCAAAGAATCTTTTGCCTGGCTCTCGCCATTCCCTTTCTATGCGAGATATCTTGTGCTCTTTATCCAACCATAGGAAAGATTCTGGTCTCTCAGGGTAAGTGTAACCTGAGTAGCATTTTACTTGAAGCAGTTGTTGTTCGCTCATTCCTGATATCCTAAATTGGCGGTTTTCTCCTGTGCCAGTCGGTAGCCTGCTCATAGGCGAAGGCGATATGAAGCACGGTTTCCTCGTCAAAAGGCTTCCCTATAATCTGCATACCGATAGGTAAACCATCGGCAAAGCCAGCAGGGACAGAAATGGCCGGAATGCCGGCAATATTTATGGGTAAGGTGCAAACATCGCTCAAATACATCTGCATAGGGTCGTCTACCTTTTCACCGATCTTAAAGGGTACTGTAGGCGATGTCGGGGTAATCAGAGCGTCGTATTTCTCGAAAGCCTGGTCAAATTCCCGCCTTATTAGTGTGCGGACCTTTTGGGCTTTGAGATAGTAGGCATCGTAGTAACCGGCAGACAAGGCATAGGTTCCTAGCATGATCCGCCTTTTGACCTCAGCTCCAAAGCCAAATTGTTTCGTTTTCTCCATAGCCTCCCACATATTGTTGGTATCTTGATAAGAGAAGCCATATTTTACTCCATCATACCGTGCCAGATTCGCTGAAGCCTCAGAGGGGGCTAGAATGTAATAAGCGGCAAGTGCATATTTGGTATGGGGCAATGAAACCTCCCAATCTATCTCGGCTCCCAATTCCTGTAACTTGTTTATAGCTGCCTGTACGCTTGTTCTGACCTCTTCTTGCATTCCCTCAACAAAATACTCTCGCGGAATGCCAATACGCAGGTTCTTGAGGTCGGGAATCAACGACCTGGTATAATCAGGGACAGGATAAGGAGCAGATGTTGAATCTCTTGGGTCATGCCCGGCGATGACATTCATTACAAAAGCAGAATCGGCAACGCTCTTCGTTACTGGGCCAATCTGGTCTAGCGAACTGGCAAAAGCAACCAGACCAAAACGGCTCACTCTACCATAGGTTGGTTTTAGGCCAACTACACTACAGAATCCGGCAGGTTGGCGGATGCTCCCCCCGGTGTCGGAACCGAGGGCATAGATGGCTTCATCAGTAGCCACAGCGACGGTTGAACCGCCGCTGCTGCCGCCAGGGACACAATCTAAGCCCCATGGATTACGCGTTGGGTAAAAAGCGGAATTCTCTGTTGATGACCCCATGGCAAATTCATCCATGTTGGTCTTCCCCAAAATCACTGCCTTTTCAGCTTTCAGTTTCTCTATGACTGTTGCATCATAGGGAGGAACAAAATTCTCCAGAATTTTTGATGAGCAAGTAGTCTTGGTGCCCTTAGTGCACATGTTGTCCTTAATCAAGGCAGGTACACCAGTCAAGGGCTTGATTTCGCCACTACTCATGGCCTTGTCTGCTTCTTCCGCTTGTTTTAAGGCTGCGTCTTCGGTAACAGTAACGCAGGCGTGAACCTTGTCTTCAACCTCAGCGAGATGCCTTAAGCTTGCTTTGGTCAATTCAACCGAGGAGACTTGTCTTTCCTTTAGAAGGTGATGAGCCTGACTGATGGTTAGTTGATGGAGGTCGTCCATGGTCTATTCCAGAACTGCTCGTGTCTTGAAGCAGTTCTCATCTTGCTGTGGTGCGTTAGCCACAATATCTTCTACTGGATAGGATGCCGTCGCCTCATCTGCTCTGAGGACATTTTGAAGGGCGATAGATTGGGCTGTGGGCGGGAGATTGCTGGTGTCTGCTTGTTCAAGTATTTCGAAGTTTTCCAGGATGTCAGATAGCTGAAGTTTGAACTTCTCAATTTCAGCCTCGCTCAATCCCAACCTGGCCAGGAGAGCGATATGTTGTACTTCTTCGCGGCTCAGCTTCATTTGGCTCTAACCTAAGCAGTAATACAAGAACATCTGACTTTAGATAGCGATAACGTTGGATATTATAGCACAAAGAGGTAATCGAAAGAGGCACGTTCCGTCGTGATGGCGGACGAGCGCAGCACCTTGACGGTTAGAGCTAGACACTGCTACAATGCCAAGGCGTTTCAAGCAAGAACTGCAACTAGGATTGAGGTAGAATCAAGTGCACCATTATGAATCAGGACAAATCCGTAACATCGTTTTGTTGTCTCATTCAGGCGCTGGCAAAACATCACTAGCTGAGGCAATGCTTTTCAATTCAGGGGCGATCACCCGCTTGGGCAATCCTGATGATGGTACGACCACTTCAGATTACGACCCTGATGAGATTAAGCGTAAGATTAGTATTAGCTTATCTTTGCTCCCTTGTCAGTGGAAAGATTCCAAGCTGAATCTCATTGATACTCCAGGTTACCCCGATTTTGTAGCTGAGGTCAAAGCGGGATTGGGCGTTAGCGAAGGTGCTGTCGTTGTAGTCTGCGCTGCTTCTGGTGTAGAAGTAGGTACTGAGCAGGTATGGGAATATGCCAGTGAGGCAAAATTGCCTTGCCTTATCTTCGTCAACAAGATGGACCGCGAGAATGCCAGCTTCTTCGATACTTTGAAAGATATTCAATCCAAACTAGGGACGAGATGCTTACCTATTCAATTGCCGATAGGCTCCCAGAAAGGTCTCCAAGGAGTGGTGGATTTGGTAACGAGGAAGGGGTATAGTGGCAATCCGTTGCAGGAAACTGAAGTACCCTCGTCCCTTCAAAGCGAGGTTGATTCCCACCGTGAGAAGTTAGTTGAAGCGGTAGTAGAGGTTGATGACGACCTCATTGCCAGGTACCTGGATGGGGGGGAGATTAAGGAAGAGGAGATTTACCGTTGCATAGGAGAGGCTACAAAGCTTGGCAAGATTGTGCCGGTCTTGCTTGGTTGTGCCTTAAGCAATACTGCTATCACTCCTCTTCTGGATGCTATCCATGACTATTTGCCCTCACCTAGGGAGAGAGGCGCGGTAACAGCTACTAATACTTCGATCAGAGCTGAAGAGGCAGTGGAGCCGGCTTCAGAGGCACCTTTGTCCGCTTTGGTCTTCAAGACCAGCAACGACCCCCGAGCTGGCAGGATTAGCTATTTTCGAGTCTATTCGGGGGCTATTTCCAGCAACTCACAACTATGGAATGTTGACAAAGGCGCTATTGAGCGCATAGGCCAGCTCTTCGTCTTGCGTGGCAAAACGCAGGAGCCGGCGCCGAAGCTAAGTGCTGGGGATATCGGCGCTGTAGCCAAACTAGCCTCAACTGCCACGGGGGATACGCTTGGTTCACGTGACCATCCGTTGAAGCTCGCCCCTATCGAATTTCCGGAGCCAGCACTGAATATGGCGATTCATCCTAAGTCTAGGGATGACTTGGACAAGATGGGCACGGCAGTGGCTAAAATCTGCGAAGACGATTTGACTCTGAGAGTGCAACGCGAAGGCGATACCGGTGAGATGCTCCTCGGCGGAATAGGGGAAACACATCTTGAAGTTGCCGCTGACAGACTATCCCACAAATTTGGTGTGCAAGTTAACCTGGAGGTGCCTAAAGTTCCCTACAAAGAGACCATTACCGTGCCGGTCAAGGCGGAATATAAACATAAGAAGCAATCAGGTGGTCACGGCCAGTATGGTCACGTCCTCTTGGAACTGGAGCCCTCGGCAAGAGGTGCTGGATTTGAGTTTGCTGATAGAACAAGAGGTGGAACGATACCCAAGAACTATATTCCAGCTGTGGAAAAAGGGGTCAATGAAGCTAAGTTTGAGGGAGCTTTAGCTGGATATCCTGTGGTTGACATAAAGGTGACGGTTTATGATGGAAGCTTCCACTCCGTGGATTCCTCAGATATGTCTTTTAAGATTGCCGGGGCACAGGCTTTGAAGAAAGGGCTGACGCAGGGGCAACCTGTCTTGCTTGAGCCGATTGTGAATCTGAGAATCACCGTGCCAGACACATTTACAGGTGACATAATTGGCGACCTTAACTCCAAACGGGCACGTGTATTGGGGATGACGCCAGCAAACGGAGTTAATGTTATCGAGGCACAAGCACCACTGGCAGAGGTGCTGCGTTATGCTATTGACCTCAGGTCAATAACTCAGGGGCGTGGCACTTTCACTACCAAATTTAGCCACTACGAAGAGGTGCCGGCAACCATCGCGCAGAAAGTCACACCCCAACGAGGTTAGTTGCTGACAGTGGTTCGGGCCGTCAACTTGCCAAAAGCTCTTTGACCTTTTCGGTGAAGGCAGGCAGGACTTGTTTCCAATCACCCACTATCCCGAACCGGGCTTCCTTGAATATGTTTGCCTCGGGATCCTTGTTAATGGCTATTATGTTTTTTGCCCCCGAACACCCAGATAAGTGCTGGCTGGCCCCGGAGACAGCTACAGCGATATAGAGTTCCGGCGTAACAATCTTGCCGGTAAGCCCAACCTGCAATGTGTCCGGCACCCAGCCGTTGTCGCAGGGCGGTCTGGAAGCTCCCACTGCTCCCTTCAATGCTTTGGCTAGCTCCTCCAATTGCTTGAAACCTTCGGGCCCGCCGATACCTCTTCCTCCAGTCACTATCGCCTCAGCGTCTTCAAGCTTTATCCCTTCCACTTCCTCTTTTACCGTTTCTATCACCTTTGTTCTTATTTTTGCCGGATCCAGCTCAACCTTGATGGGCGTAGTCTCTCCCTTTCTCGATTTATCAGGTTCTAAGGGTGACATCGCTTTCTGTCGCACCGTTACTATCTGAGGGAGAGACTCTGAAGCGAAAATAGCCCGAGCGTTCCCGCCAAAGACCGACCGAGTTTGCTGAAGCAGCTTCGTATCAGGGTCGATACTAAGTTCAAGGCAGTCCGTAGATAAGCTAGCACCTAGTCTAAAGGCCAATCTGGGGGCCAAATCGCGTCCCACGGACGTTTGTCCGAGAAGCAAAATCCGTGGGGAGAGTTCCTTGACCGCTTGTTCCATTACGGCGACGTAAGAATCTGTTTGATACTCCTTAAGCAGTGGATCCTCAGCCGTGTATACCTTATCAGCTCCGGAAGCTATGGCCTGTTGAGGAGCTTCGCCCACTTGGTCCCCGATTAGTATGCATAGCAACTCTTCTTTTGATTCGTCGGCAAGGCGTCGACCACCTCCTAGAAGTTCAGTTGTGATTGAGGCTAACTTTCCCTCAGTAATCTCACCATAGACCATGACACCTTTGGATTCAGCCATAATAACCTCCTACGGTTTTCGTCACTTCAATTAGATTAATTTCGCCTCTCTGAGTTTCGCAGCCAGGCCGGCAGCAGCCTCCGCGGGGCTATCCGCCTCAATAATTTCGCATTTGCCCTCTCGAACTGGCTGGAAAAGCTTGACGAGCTTGGTTCGCCGGCCAGCAGCACCGGTTTGTGATGCGTCAACCCCGATATCGGCTGGCTTCCAGATAGTTGGCTGCTTCTTAGCCGCTGCCATAATCCCTTTGAGGGTCGCATAACGGGCTTCACCCAGTTCGTTGCTGACCGTAATTAAGGCAGGAAGTGTCACCTCAACGACTTGGTAACCATCAGCGATGACTCGCTCGACTCTAGCCTTGCCGTCAACCGCTTCCACTTTCTTGGCCACAGTTACACTAGGAATTCCAAGTATTTCAGCGATGCCGGAGCCAACCTGCCCGGCGTCCCAATCGGCCGCTTGTCGACCGCAGAAAATAAGGTCAAATTCCCCTATCTTCTTGATTGCCATAGCCAGAGCATTGGAAGTGGCCCAGCTATCGCCACCTTCAAAAGCTTCATCTTCCAGCAAAACAAGTTCATCAGCCCCCATGGATAGCGGTTTCTTAACCACATCACGAAGCATTTTGTTACCCAGGCTTAGAACTGTAATCTTCCCACCTTGGCTGTCCTTGATTCGGAGTGCAGCCTCCACGGCCTGTTCATCGAAGGGGCTAATAACAGGCGGTACACCCGGGGGTGGCACTACTTGGTTGCTACCCGGGTCAACCTTGAAACTGGCTGGTGGTGCTTCAGGATCGAGTACTTGTTTACAGCAGACAATCATATTCATGGGCACCTTTTCCTCCTTTCAAAAAATTGTGGCTGCTGAGCGTGACCAAGCAAATATTTTAGGGTAAGGCTTACCGTTTGTCAAATGAAGCCCTTAGAAATCAATTGTGACTGCTCTGTCTATTCCACTCGAATCTGGGATGAATTCAAACTTAGCTCTTGGAAGGCAGTGGTTAATTAGACAAGCTACCGCCTTTTCTTGCTCTTGTCCTATCTCGAACAGGAGGCGACCTCCGGGGTGGATTTTCCTCTCAACTTGCTTCAAAAGCTGGCGTATCTGCTCCAAACCGCTTTCACCACCGTCCAGGGCCACTCTTGGCTCAAAATCGGTTATCTCTGGGCTCAGATTTGCCAATTCTGAGTTCCTGATGTAGGGCAAGTTAGCGACTATCAAGTCGACAGGCTCAGGCACTGGTTCCAGTAGATTACCCTGGACAAGGATAATTTGCTCCGTGACATTGTGATGTTCGCAGTTGAAGCGGCCGACCTCAAGAGCTGAGGGCGAAATGTCCGTGGCGTAGACCTTGCTCTGAGGTAGATTTAGGGCAAGACTGATGGCGATGGCTCCGCAGCCGGTACCAACATCAGCGATGAGAAGGGGCCTCCCTGAAGAAGAAAAGTGGTCAGTGCAGCCTTTGGCAAATTCAAAGGCTGCCGCAACAAGTGTTTCTGTCTCTGGTCTAGGTATGAGAACACGGGAGTCAACATAAAAATCAGTTCCGTAGAATTCCTTGTGTCCCACGATGTAGGCTGCGGGTTCCCGGGAAAGGCGGCGCTCAATTAGTTCTTGCAGACTCTTCAGCTGTTCCCGGCTTAAAACTTGCTCTGTCTGGGTATATAGTTGGGCTGGCGACAGCTTCAATATATGCTGCAGAAGGATTCTGGCTTCAAGATGGCCGTCCTCTATGCCGTTGAGACTAAAGGTACGGGTGGACTGTTGAAGTGCTTGCGCCAGGGTCATAGACGAGTTTCTTTTAGTTGCTTAGCCCGTTCGCTGGTAGCCAGGGCTTCGATAAGTTCATCAAGTTCACCATCGAGAATGCGTGGCAAATTATGGAGAGTTAAGTTGATGCGGTGGTCAGTGACGCGATCCTGAGGGAGGTTGTAGGTGCGGATTTTTTCAGCGCGGTCACCGCTACCTATTTGAGAACGGCGTTCCTCGGTGGTCTCTTCACGTTGTCTACGCTGTTCTTTGTCAAAAAGGCGAGCCCGAAGCACTGCCATGGCTTTTGTCCTGTTTCTTATTTGAGAGCGTTCATCCTGGCAAGTTGCCACTATGCCCGTAGGCAAATGGGTAATGCGAACTGCGGTAGTAACTTTATTGACATTCTGTCCGCCGGCTCCACCGCTGCGAAAAAAATCCATCTTGATGTCATCGGGGTTGATAGCTACCTCTATCTCTTCAGCTTCAGGGAGAACGGCTACTGTAGCTGTTGAGGTATGAATTCGTCCGGAAGCTTCGGTAGTAGGCACTCGCTGTACCCGGTGCACACCACGCTCGTATTTTAGCTGGCTAAAGGCGGCCTTGCCTTTAACTTCAAAAACGATTTCCTTCAAGCCACCGACCTCGTTCTGATTGCTATCGATGATTTCTACTTGCCAACCCTTAGCCTGGGCGTAACGGCCATACATGCGGAAAAGGTCGGCGGCGAAAAGGGCTGCTTCGTCACCACCGGTGCCAGCCCTGATCTCCACGATGGCGTCTTTGGCCTTGGTGGAATCCTTGGGTAGCAAGGACAGCTTCAACTCCTGGAGAATTGTATCCTGGCGCTGCTTCAAGTCGTTTAATTCCTCTTTGGCCAGAAGGACCATTTCGGGCTCCAGCCCGTCGTCAAGCATCGCCTGAGTTTCCTGTAACGCTTCAGAGGTTGTTTTATATTGCCGGTACTTGGCTACGATGTCTTCCAGGCCGGCTCGCTCCTGAGCCAGCGATTGCAGGCGTGCCCGATCGGTGGATATTTCAGGTTGAGCTATAAGCTGGCTCAACTCCTCATAACGCTTTT
>CAZOQG010000014.1:0-23708 GCA_964582065.1 uncultured Dehalococcoidales bacterium | reverse complement strand
TAGGCTACGGCGAAGACCTGGGGCATGTTATTGAAGTTATAAACAGAGTGGGCACAGAAATGGCCGGAGACCCTGGTTGGGCACCACTCATTCTAAAAGCACCACAGGCGCTTAGAGTCGATGCTTTCGAAGATTCTGGGATAGCCGTCAGGATACTCGGCGAGACTAAGCAAATGCAACAGTGGGCGGTAATGGGAGAGCTGCGTCTCAGGCTTAAGAGAGCCTTTGATGAAGAGGATATTGAAATCCCCTGGCCACATACCAAACTCTTCTTCGGCAATGCCCCCGGTGATGCCGGTATCAAGCAGCTTGCTGAAAAAAAGCCGCCAGCTGCGACACCCACCCCACAACCAAGTAAACGCAAAAAGCATACACAATTGGCACCAAAATATGAAGGTGAAGGTGAAGGCGAAGGCGGAGATTGAGGTGGATAAAATACAGCTTCAACCCTGGCACAACTCGATAACTAGAAAGTCAAGAGCCAGGTCACCCTCGTATTTCCCGGTTTTGATGGCGATATCAGCTTCCAAGAGTTTGTGATAAGCTCGCTTTATTCGGTCTAAGGTATATACCTTAGCCTGCTTTAATAATTTATCCAGAGGGTAGTTCTTGGCCAGTTCCAATCTATCCAGAATTCCCGGAGCCGACAATGTCTCACTCAACTCCTTGGCCCTGACTATCAAACGGAGTTGCCGCGTAATCATAACCAATAGGTAAGACGGGGCCGCTCCGTCCTGAAGCAACCGATAAAGTAACTCCTGAGCGTCCTTTCTCAGACCTCCAAGAATAGCATCCACCAAAGCAAAGACATTAGCTTCGCGCATATAATTTGTAAGCTGCCTGACGCTGTCCTCGGTGATGAGATGCCCTGAGCTATAAGCAAGCAACTTATCGACCTCGCTGCTCATAGCCCACAAATTTCCACCAACAAGCTCAAGGAGCAACTTAACTGCTCCAGGAGATATAGTGCCACCGCCTTCCTTTGCTCGCTTCTGTATCCAGCTGCTTAGGTCTTTATCCCGCAGTTGGGGAAAGGTCATCACCCTGCCCAGCGGAGACAGAGATTTCAGCAAGCGGTTATTGCCCCTTATTTGGCCATCAATTAGAACCAGCACAGTTGTCGCTGGCATCTGTCCGATATAGTCACCCAAGCCTCGCCATTGCTCCAACTCCCGGTCAGGTCCCGCTCGGGAGCGACTAACACGGCGTCCCTGCCCGAGTTTTGGCTCAAAGCGCCCCAGTAAACCTTCAACGATAACTAGCCGACTTGGACACATGAACGACGGGTAAGTATTGCAAGCATCCTTGAGTTGACTTAAGCTTAGCTCCTGACCATCCAAACGGCTGGTATTGACTGACAGCATCTCTGGGTCGCCCAACCCCTTCTTAATCTCCTCCAACGCCTGGTGGCGCCGGAGATCGTCTTGCCCATACAGTATATAGAACAAGCCTTACACCCCCCCCTCCATTGTATCACAGACATAGCTTTCGTTTTCACAGTGAGTTTCCCGCAAATAAGAGGTATTGAAACAGAGACTCCCCTTGATTTTGCCCTCGACACAAGATATACTCATTTAATCGGTCGGCTGCCATAGGATAATTCCAACGCAGTATCCGGCAACAGTGATAATAGAAAGTGTTTGGTTGTCACCCAGAGCGATAGCGAAGGGTCTCTAGATTCTTCGCGGAGTCTACGCTGAGCGAGATTCTTCGGTCGCTCCGCTTCCTCAGAATGACAGAAGGCGAAGGGGTCAGAATAAGCATATCAAGCACTCAAGGAGGCCAATATGAGTTATCCCTTTGATGAACAAAACAGTGATATCGAGAATGGGAGAGAAATAGACCTAGAGATGCTTCGCCAGGATTTGATCGGAGAATTACAAGCTATTAACCAATATCAAGAGCATATCGAGATTTTGGAGGATGGGGATGCTATAAGCGTTTTAGAGCACATCCGCGATGATGAGAAGGAACATGTTGCTGAACTGGTTAAGATGATTCAAAGGCTTGACGCCGTTCAAGCTGAGAAATTCAAGAAAGAGCTATTGTGACCGAAACGGCACATAGACCCAAGCTAGGGGGCATGAGGCAGAACTCGGGCAGGCGTACGAAGAAAGCGATGGCTTAGGAGAGCAGCGAGAGGAATATTTTGAAAGTAATGGTTATTGGTGGTGGGGCTCGAGAGCACGCCCTAGTCTGGAGAATTGCCCGAAGCCCCAGAGTCAGCGAACTCTATGTTGCCCCAGGTAATGCTGGCACAGCAACCATCGCCCGCAATCTGAATCTTCGTGCTACTGACATACAGGCCTTAGCCAAAGCAGTCCAAGATATCGGCATTGACCTCACGGTCGTTGGCCCAGAAGCGCCTCTGGCTTCTGGTATTGTAGACCATTTTGAGCATTTGGGTATGCCTATTTTCGGTCCAACAAGAGCCGCTACCCAAATAGAATCAAGTAAAGTATTCGCCAAGAAACTAATGCAGAAATATGGCATCCCCTGTCCCGACGGTGTCACTTTTTCCAGCTATTCTGAAGCCAAGGAGTATCTTGAGTCTCAGCCAGCACCGATCGTTGTCAAGGCTGACGGACTGGCAGCTGGCAAGGGAGTAACGGTAGCTGGCTCCAAAGAAGAAGCCTTGAAAGCTCTGTTTGATACTATGGAAGCCAAGATTTTCGGTTCGGCCGGCGATAGCGTCGTAATCGAGGAATGTCTCACCGGCAAAGAGGTAAGCCTTTTAGCCTTTACCGATGGCAAAACGGTTGTCCCTATGGTTCCAGCTTGCGACTATAAGAGGGTGTTCGATGACGACCAAGGCCCCAATACTGGCGGCATGGGCAGCTATAGCCCACCAGGGTTTTTCGACGCCAAATTAACCAAACAGGTGACAGAGACTATTCTGGAGCCGGCAGTGAGGGCAATGGCTGAAGAGGGCATGCTTTATAAAGGGGTGCTTTACGCCGGACTACTAGTCACTCCTGACGGAGCAAAGGTGTTGGAGTTTAACGCCAGATTCGGTGACCCCGAGACTCAGGTGATTTTGCCACGTCTCAACACTGATCTGGTGGACATTCTTCTGGCAGTAGTCGATAATAGGCTCAGCGAAGCAGCCGTAGAGTGGAACAACGATGCCTGTGTTGGGATAGTCATGGCATCAGGCGGATATCCGGGAAGTTATGGGGCAGGTTTTACGATACAAGGGTTAGACAAGCTAGATAAGGAAATCTTGGTCTTTCACGCCGGGACCAAGCAAGGGGAGAACTCCCAGATGCACACTGATGGTGGGCGAGTGCTCACGATAACAGCTACTGGGAAAACTATGGCTGAAGCTAGAGCCAAAGCCTACCAGAACCTGCCTCGCATTCACTTCGATAGCTGCCACTACCGTAAGGACATTGCAGCTCGGGAGGTCAACTAAATGCCTCTAGTCGGCATAGTCATAGGCAGCAAGACTGACGAGCCGCTAATACAGCCAGCTTTGGACATGCTGCGGCAGCTCAATGTCAAGCATGAACTTTCAATTATCTCAGCTCATAGAAACCCGGAGAAGGCCCGTGAATATGGTTCTAGAGCTAGAGAGCGAGGAATGGAAGTCATAATCGCTGCTGCTGGCCGCGCTGCACATCTTCCCGGAGCCCTGGCTAGCTGGACAACCCTACCCGTCATCGGTGTGCCACTACCCACCAGCGAGCTACAAGGCGTTGATTCGCTCTACTCTATTGTCCAGATGCCAGCCGGAGTACCCGTGGCTTGTGTTGGCATCGGCACCTCCGGTGCCAAGAATGCAGCCCTACTAGCTGTCCAAATCCTTAGTCTAAAATACGAAGAAATAAGAGATGCTTATGAAAAATACAAACAGAAACTGGCTGAGACGTAGACAACGGAGGACAATATGATTGAGCGTTATTCTCGGCCACAGATGAAAAGAGTATGGTCTGAAGAAAGCAAGTTCGATAAATGGCTTCAAGTAGAAATAGCTGTCTGTGAGGCTTGGGCGGAGCTAGGCACAATCCCCCAGGAGGCTATCCCCAAAATAAGGACAGCTCGCTATAGTCTGGAGCGCATCGGTGAAATCCTCAAAGTGACCCACCACGACGTGACCGCCTTCCTCAAATCAGTAAGTGACAGCCTTGGCGAAGAATCTCGCTTCATCCATCTCGGCCTCACCTCCTCCGACGTCACAGATACTGCGCTCAGCCTCCAGTTGAAACAAGCTTCAAAGCTTTTGAGGCAAGATGTTGCCGAACTCCTCGCAGTTCTAGAAGAAAAAGCAGTTGCGTACAAGCAAACCATCATGATGGGGCGAACCCACGGTGTCCATGCCGAGCCCACTACCTTCGGCCTCAAACTGGCTCTATGGGCACAGGAGATGAAACGCAATGCCGTTCGTCTGGCTGAAGCCGAAAAGATTATCAGTGTGGGCAAAATCTCTGGAGCGGTCGGCACTTATGCCACCGTGCCGCCTGAGGTTGAGAACAAGGCCTGTATCAAGCTAGGACTTGCTCCAGCACCCATATCCAGCCAGATTATCCAACGTGACCGCCATGCCCAGTTCGTCACCACTTTGGCTATAATCGCCAGTTCACTGGAGAAGTTTGCCACCGAAATCAGAAGCCTCCAGCGAACTGAAATCCTAGAAGCTGAAGAGCCCTTTGCTGTCGGACAAACCGGTTCCTCCGCTATGCCTCACAAACGTAATCCAGAACTTTGCGAGCGCGTCTGCGGACTGGCACGGCTGATAAGAGGCAACGCCCTAACGTCTATGGAGAATGTTGCTCTATGGCATGAGAGAGATATCAGCCATTCTTCGACCGAGCGCGTCATTCTCCCCGACTCTTGCCTAGTCCTGGACTATGTCCTGAGTACTTTCACTTCGGTAATGAAAGGGCTTCAGGTCTACCCTGAGAACATGCGCCGCAACCTTGAACTCACGCAGGGTTTGGTCTTCTCGCAGCGCGTGCTCATAGCTCTGATAGACAAAGGCTTAAGTCGGCAAAGAGCTTATGAGCTAGTCCAGCGCAATGCCATGAAGGCCTGGGAACAGAAAAACACCTTCCTGGACCTGCTTAAAGCCGATACGGAGGTAACAGCTCAACTATCTGAATCAGAGCTAGGGTGCCTTTTCGATTACGGCTACTTCGTCAGGCATGTGGACAAAGTCTTTCAGCGGCTGGGGTTAACCGAGAAAAAGAAGGCTAAGGCAGCCAAAGCTGGTGAACTGGCACCACAAGCACTTTGAACCTCCTAACATTATGTCAATTATATTAGAAGCCAACCTAGCCCTTCCCTTGCTCTGCCGCGGCAAGGTGCGGGATATCTATGATTTGGACGATAAGCTACTAATTGTCGCCACCGACCGCATCTCTGCCTTCGACGTTGTCTTGCCCTGCGGTATTCCCGATAAAGGCCTAGTGCTCAACCAGATCTCCTGTTTCTGGTTTGAGAAGACAAAGCACATTCTGCCTAACCACTTGATAAACCCGGTCGATGCTGCCGATTCACTGAGGCGTTACCTTCCAAGCGAAGTTGCTTTGCCTGACTATCTTATCGGCCGGTCAATGGTTATTCTCAAAGCTGAGCGCATCCCTGTTGAGTGTGTTGTTCGCGGCTACATTTCAGGTTCAGCCTGGGCAGAATATAAGGAAACTGGCAGCATCTCAGGTATGCCCTTTCCCAAAGGGCTACAAGAAAGCCAGGAATTGCCTCAGCCCCTGTTTACCCCAACGACCAAAGCGGAGAGTGGACACGACGAGCCTTTGACCAAACAAGAACTGGAAAATCTGGTGGGAAAAACCACAGCTCAAGAGCTAGAAGAGAAGAGCTTAGCCATTTACCAATATGCCCGCAGTTATGCTCGGAGCCAAGACATCATCATTGCCGACACCAAGTTTGAATTCGGTTTAGTCCATGGCAAGCTTGTTCTGATTGATGAGGCACTAACCCCAGACTCAAGTCGATTTTGGGACGCTGGGCAGTACACTGTTGGCCGTCCTCAACCAAGCTTCGACAAGCAGCCGGTTCGAGACTGGCTGGTAGCCTCGGGCTGGAATAAACAGCCACCAGCACCGATGCTGCCCCAGGAGATAATCGAGAAGACCTCCCAAAGATACAAAATCGCATATGAAAAGCTAGTTGGGAAGAGTCTTCAAAAGGGGTGAAATGGAAGTTGTGAACGTAAATGAGACCAAGCCCTTTATTACTAAAGACACTGCCGAGATTAGAGAAATCCTGGCTCCGAGAAACTCGTCACTGGCGAAGCAGAGTTTGGCTGAGGCCAAGGTCATGCCCGGGAGATCTACACAGGAACACTACCACGTCAAGTCAGAAGAGATTTACCATATTGTGCGGGGCAAAGGCAAGATGACTATCGAAGACGAGACAAGAGATGTGAGAAAAGGCGATGGCATTGCTATATGTACGGGCCGAAAGCACAGAATATCTAACACCGGAGACGATCAATTGGTCTTTCTCTGCTGTTGTTCACCCGCCTACAGCCACGAAGACACCATACTTGCCGACTAAAGAGTGCCGAAAATGTATGTGGCAAAGGTCTATATCACACTAAAGCCAACAGTAAATGACCCTCAAGGCCTAACCATAAAAGGGGCGCTACACAATCTCGGTTTTACCTCAGTCGAAGATGTCCGCGCCGGGAAATACATGGAGGTTCGAATCGAGGAGAGTGATCCGACTGAAGCCAAGGAACAGGTGAACGAAATGTGTCGCAGGCTCCTGGCCAATCCAGTCATCGAAAACTACCGCTTTGAGTTGGAGGGAGTTCAGTCCTAGGCAACGGCCAAACCCCCTCCAACTATTTCCTAGGCCAGAGTTGTCCTATTAAGGCTATTCTGAGACCCGTACATTCCACTCAATCCTGTGTCATATCACCGAGAGACCGAGTGAGAGTCTCACCACCTCTATTCAGCTTAGCGAAGCTCCTTGTGCTGGCCCTAGTCTTTGTAGGTAATAACAAGCTCGGGGTTGGTCAATTCCCAGACATCCCAGTCGCTGCCAAGGTCAGTCTGCTTTTCGAACTGGAGCCGTACTTGAAAGCGTGAGTCCCCGGCATTCACCCTTTTTTGCAACTCAGTAATCAGCATAAGACTACTAAAGGAAGAACCTGTTGGTGGACAATAAAGGGAAAAAGCCTTCATAACAGGTTCAGTCGGATTAACGGTGAAATCCTCGGAGCCCAAAACGCCATACTGGTCATTATAGATGCCCAGCTCGCCCAGGTCCACAAACGGCTCGCCTAGCTTGGTGCCGGCAATATTGAGAGAAGCTGACTTGACAACAGAGAAAGCCGGTATCCCTGAGATATCAAAGCTCAAGAAGGCTTGCCGTGGCTTATCATGGACGTCATCGCCAACAATAAGCTCAGCATGACTGTCGGTCGGCCTGAGATTGCCATCCTCTTCGGCAATGGAATACAGTATCACAGTGTGCTCGGACACCACCCTGGACGCCGTTTCAGGCGCTGCTTCAGACACCGGCTCAAAATCGGTAGCAACCGCAACCTGAGTCTTGGCAGTAGCGGTTCCAATATCACTGGTAGCTGTCGGGGCAGGGGTGGTTGCCATGGCAGTGCAACCAACGGTCATAATCAAAATGACCAGCAGCGAAAACAATACCTTTTTCAATTCTTATCTCCTTTTTGCCAAGCATTTCCCTCCCCCCTTATGTGAAGCCAAAATGGCTAGCCTATACACGAAAATAATGACCTTTTCACATTTCTACCTCCTTGGAAAAACACTACTTATGCGGTAAACCATAATGAACCCATAAACAATAGGTAGTTAGTACCCCAGAGGGTAGTAATTTGGTACTATGGTTGCAGCGAAAGAGCAAAAGTCGACTGAAACGCTCACTGGGGCGGGAGAGCACTCATCATATAGTAATGCCGATGCTCAACTATCGCTCAGTATGCTACATGGCGTCAACCGACCAACTCGCTCTCGAGAGGTCTACCAAATCACGCGGATTGAAATCCCAATCGAGTGAAACGGTCCGAGGCAAAGCCAATGAGCCGATGAACGAGGTGTGTCGGAAGCTCCTGGCCAATCCAGTCCACAAAGAGTACAGATTTAAGTGGGAAGGAGTTTAGTACGGTCTCCATCTTCTCTATATAGTGCACAGGGGACTTTAGTCCCGCCCCTCACTCTTCATAGGTGATGACAAGCTCAGGCTGACGTACCCTCAACATATCATCTCTGTAATTACCCTCAGTGTGTTTTTGAAACTGCAACCGCACTTGGAAGCGTAAGGCTCCGGCGTCTACTCTGCCTTGAAGTCCGTTTACCAATCCTGAAGAGATGAAGGGTCCCAACGGCCGTGAATAGCAGGTGTGCATTTCCCCGCCAGGGAAACCTGAAGTGAAATCACCGCCATCCAAAGTGCCGTACGAGTCATCATAAACTCGCATTACGCCAAGTCCCACAAATGGCTCACCTAGCTCATCGCCCCCACTCAAGTCCAGAGAAGCCGACTTAATGGTAGCACCGGTTGGTATCTCTGAAATATCAAAGCTCAGGAAAGCCTGGCGTGCTCGATTCTTGTCCGTATCCCCAGGATAAGGATGAGGATGGATGACTCCACCTTCAATTACATGACCGTCTTCTCCGCCGATGGAAAACAGCGTCACGGTACGCGATGACGGCACGGCAACCATAACCTGGGCTGTGGCAGTAACGCTGCCGGATTCATTAGTAGCTGTCAGAGTATAGGTGATGGTTGCCTGCGGTGAGACAAGAGTGCTTCCGATTGGTTCAACATTACCCACATCCGGGGCAATAGTAACTTCTGCCGTCCCAGACGCGTTCCAAGTCAACGTCGAGGAATCCCCGGGAGCAATGCTTTTTGGCTCAGCGGCAAAGGAGTTAATGACCGGCAAAACTACCGCTTTTTCGACAACCACAAGGTCAGCCGTAGCAGTGACATTCCCAACATCATTAGTGGCTGTCAGCATATAAGTGGTGGTCGTGTTCGGAGATAGGACTCTGGTTCCAGACAGCGCCACTTTGCCTATCCCCTGGTCTATACTGACCGCCGTGGCATCGGAAACACTCCAGCTAAGTGTCGAAGATTCACCTGAAGTGATATTCCCCGGGGTGACATCGAACAAGTTTATCACCGGTGGCTGACCTGTGGCTGCTGAATTACAGGATAGACATCCGGCCGCTATCATGAAAATCACCACGATTGGAAATACTAGCTTTGTCACATTTCGCCTCGTAATACAATCCAAATTGTCAGAAGCCCGGTACCTCACTGAACATACGAAACTCCTGAGTAATAGCCTAAACTAAAGCGAAGCTGTATGCAATAGGCAGTTAGTATCAAAAAGGGTGGTAATTTAGTACCAGGCTTACAGTAGAAAAGCACAACGCAACTGGGAGGATTGACTACACAAGAAAGGCGCTCATGGCACGGCAACGCGGATAACTAGCTGCGGCTTGGCAACCTGCGATACGTCGCTCTGTAGAACCGCCCTTACGGAAGCCTATTCAATGGCATGAATCAAAACAAATGAAGTACCCCTCCGCTTGCGGAGGGGTACTTCATTTCTAGTCTCCAGATAAAGCTCGGTGAACCTGCGTCTGAGTAGCGGTTGGTACCTCACCCCATTCCACACCACCTTCGTCCGCAGCGATGGGAAACAGCGACCATCCCCCCATCTTACTCAGGGCACCTACCAACTCGCTGTAGATTCCTGGCGTTCATTATTCCCCTCGTCGATTTCATTCACGATTTCAGGGTCATCGGCGTTCACCCCTACGGTGCCAACGAAGCCAGTCCAATTATAGGTGGCGAACTTTTCTTGGCTGACCTCACCTGGGGCCAGAGGACCCACAGCGTCAGTAGCAACCGGCAGGCAAGGGTGTATGCAAGGATAGAACCTTAATGCTGTAGTACTGGCAACAGCCGCTCCGGAGCCCTGATTCTTTATCTTGTAATAGACCTTATCTCCGGTTATTTCTGATACTTTCCAAATATCTAGGATAACCAAGTCGGGTTTTAGTATCACTATCATGCACGACCAGCTCTCAGAGTATGCATTATTGCCCTCGCTGCTTTCACTTACAACGCTATCTTTATCAGCGTGCACTAGTATGGTATCTGAAACACCAGAACAACCATATGAATGGCCAAAGCTCTCAGCACTTGACGCACCTGCAGCTAGCGGACCCACAGTATCAAATCCTTTCACAACACCATCAATAACCAAAGCCGAAGTACTTGAAGCAGCCGGTGCGCTGCCGTGATTCTCAATCGAGTAGCGGATTGTATCCCCATCTCGCGAAATATCTGTGATAACCAAGTCCGGGTCTCCCGTAGGTGGTGCTGCCATAACCAGAACCGTAATGGCAACACTTGACCATCCGCTTGCATTAGTAGCCGTCAAGGTATAACTGGTAGTTGCAGCCGGCGAGACAGACGTGCTCCCAACGGGAGCAACAGCACCTACTCCCTGGTCAATAGTCACACTCGTCGCGTTGGACACATTCCAGCTCAACGTTGAGGAATCGCCAGCCGTAATAACTGGTGGGTTAGGGATGAAGGAACTAATAACCGGCAAACCTGGAGGTGGTGCTCCCGAAACTATCACTTGAGTCATGGCAGTAACACTACCAGCCGCGTTGATTGCCGTTAGGGTATATTGAGTAGTCGTGAACGGAGATACCGCTGTGGTTCCAGTCGCGGCGACAGCGCCTACTCCCTTGTCTATGCTAACCGCTGTAGCATCGGAAACATTCCAGCTAAGCGTCGAAGAACCACCCGAGGCGATGCTCCCCGGGCTGGCATCAAAAGAGTTTATGACCGGTCCGGCGGCAGCTCCACCAGAAATCGTAAGGCGACTTCGAACCTCATCCGACCATGCCCCAGTATTATCCTGAACCTTGAAATAAATGGTATGTTCTCCTACCGACAAGGAGGAGGTATCAAAACTTGCCTTGGCACTCAAGTCCCCAGCTAGGCTCGAACGCCATCTGTAAGCAACCACCGTACCCTCCAAGTCGGTGCCATGTCCATCGAAAGCCACAGTCTCCCCAGCGGAAGCATCGGTCGGCGATATCGAGTCTATGTAGGCAGTCGGCGACTGATTCACGACTTCTACAATATCGGCCACACATGTACAACCGGTAGTCATCATCAAAATCACCATAATTGAAAATAGTAGCTTTTTCATATTCTCACCTCCGAATAAAACTGAATTGCCACGAATCCCTTATCACAAGAAAGACCTCTTTATGCCAAATCAGTCGCGGTACTTAACAACAAGTTTAGGTTTGCCGGCTCCCAATGCCAGGTAATCCGCCTCCTCATTGAAGTAAATGTATTTCTCGAACTGCAGTCTAACTTGAAAGCGAGCACTACCAGCATCAACCTGCTTTTGAACGGCCTCATTCAGCAGGCTGGATGTGAAAGGCTCGGTAGGGCTTGCAAAAGTCGTATATAAAGCCCCAGGCAGAACAGGACCAATGTGAAAATCATCGCCGTCCAAATCACCGTACTGATCACTGTAAACAAACAGCCTACCGAGGCGAGTAAATGGCTCACCGTACATACTACCGGTGGTCAAGTCAAGAGAAGCGGATTCAATGGTGGCACCTGTGGGTATCATTGAAATATCGAAGCTCAGGAAGGCCTGCGTGGCAACGTCTGAACGTACAGGGGTCATGTCCCCAACATTTGGCTCTGGACCCACATATTTATCTCGCCTTACGTGGCCATCCTCCGCAGCGACGGAAAACAGCTCCACAGTATGCGCTGGCACCGTAGCAACCGCAATCTGCGCAGTAGCAGTAACGCTTCCCGCTTCATTGGTAGCGGTCAAGGTGTAAACGGTTGTCGCAGTGGGAGAGACCACCCGGTTTCCAGTCAGCGATACATTGCCTATGCCCGGGTCTATACTGACCGTCGACCCGCCTGACACATTCCAGCCCAGGGTTGAAGATTCCCCATTAGCAATGCTTGGTGGACTGCCCTCAAACAGGTTTATGAGCGGCAGAACAATCCCACTGGGCAGGACAGTAACGTGGCAGGGAACCTCCTTGGACCAGTCTCCACGATCATCCTGAACCCTGAACCAAATCGTATGACTTCCCTCCGACAAAGATGAGGTTTCAAAACTCGCCGAGGTGCTTATCTCGCCATCTAAACTCGACCGCCAACTATAGGCGGCGACATTGCCATCGGAATCTATGCCATGGGCGGTGAAGGCCACTGTTTCCCCGGGGGAAATCCGAGCTGGCGATACCGAATCTATATAGGCAGTCGGCAGCTCATTGGCAGGCGGCCGAGCAACAGGCATGCAACCGGCAGCCATCATCAAAACCGCCAAAATTGGAAAGAATAACCTTTTCATATCTTTACCTCCGAACGAGATTCAGATTGCCGGAAACCCGATATCATAACAAGCCTTTTTCAACCTGTCTTGCAGAGCTATTTCCTCTCTCGGAGCCTCCGCCTGATGGCATTCTGGTATATGGTTCTAAGACTGCCGCCATGGAGTTTGAATTTCCTTCTACTTTTCTTTTGCTGTCTTCGGTCGGCTTTAGTTTTTCCGTTATTGTGGCTTTCCATTTCCCAATGCAGCCTTATTTTTCGGCTGACAGCTAGCCTCTTGCCTTTTCCATAACCCTTGCCATTGTCTCACCGGCTTTACCTGTGATAAGCAGTGTTGCCTCAGAATCTATGGGTGTAGAGCTAAGATTGATAATGACCAGCTTAGCTCCAGCTTCCCTGGCATACATAGGCATATAAGCTGCCGGATAAACAACCAGGGTAGAGCCGATGACGATAAGAAGGTCGCAATGGCGAGAATGGTGGATAGCATCGTTCAACGTCTTTTGCGGCAATGCCTCACCAAAGAAGACAGCATCTGGCTTCAGGATGCCGTGGCAGGATTCACAATCAGGAACTTCTTCTTTCTCCAGCCTTGGGAGAATATCCTCTGTAGGAAAACGCCTATCGCAGCTCATACATCTCACCCATCTCATATTGCCATGGAGTTCAAAAACCTTCTCTGGACTGTTCCCTGCCTTCTGATGAAGGTTGTCGATATTCT
The DNA here is from genome assembly GCA_964582065.1 of uncultured Dehalococcoidales bacterium. GTDB lineage: Bacteria > Chloroflexota > Dehalococcoidia > GIF9 > UBA5629 > JACNFS01. The sequence goes on along the minus strand of CAZOQG010000014.1, from coordinate 10,642 downwards.
GGGTAATGACACAGTCTAGCTTGCCAAGCTTCTCTAGCTCAGCAATAGCGTAATGAGCCTGGTTAGGCTCAGCGTCTTTCAGAAGGCTACCTTCACCAAGCATCTGCCACTGCATCTTTCGCGTCTCGTGACTGTTCATGAACTTCTGAATAGTGAAATCGTCGGGGTCAAACCGGCTCCAGATGCCGCCGGGGCTCCGAAAGTCGGGTATCCCCGATTCTGTACTTACGCCAGCCCCGGTAAAGACGACAACCCTAGTTGACTCGAGAATCAACTCAGCCGCCTTACCGGCCAAATAATCCAAATCCTTGGTTTCCATGCCTTACCCTGTCTGTCTCTACGCTTTGCAAAACAATAGTAATTCGCCTTGGCTGCAATGTCAAGGTGTTTCCCTTCTAGGCTCATAGACACGGCCACAGGTTGTCGCTATACTACTACGAGGTTAGCTTGTCTAAGGAGCGAGGTGAGCGATGCCGAATAGGCAGAACATAGCAACCTCCATTCAAAGCCGGTTAAATACCAAGTTCGTAGGGCGAAAGTTACACTACTATCCTAGCCTCACCTCAACAATGGAGGCAGCCAAGAAAGTAGCTGGAGAAGAGGTGGCAGAGGGAACCGTGGTCATTGCTGATGAGCAGACATCGGGCAGGGGACGTCTAGGCAGGGCCTGGCTATCCCCCAAGGGCAGCCTGGCTATGTCTATCATTCTGAAGCCTTCCGTGAGTAGTCTGCCACAACTCGTCATGATAGCTTCCTTAGCTGTAGTCCGAGCTATTAGAAAAGTCGCCGGTCTTGAGGCACAGATTAAGTGGCCTAACGATATCCTGATTAAAGAGAAAAAGGTCTGCGGCATTCTAATAGAAAGTGAAGTCAAGGGTGATAGGGTGAACTCTGCCATAATAGGCATAGGGGTAAATGTCAACATTGATCCTTCGGCCTTCGCCGAAATCTCACCGCTAGCTACCAGCTTATCACACGAGCTAGGAAAAGAAGTGTCGAAAGCTGAGCTTGCTGGCGCCTTATTATGTGAACTGGAACGGTTATATCTGGAAGCTCAAGCTGGAGCACCTATCCATAGAGAATGGCAAGCACAGATGGAGACCTTGGGTAAGTGGATACAGGTTAGAGCTGGAGAATCAGTTGAACGAGGCAAAGCCGAAACTGTGACCGAACATGGCAATCTAATCTTGCGCCGTGCCAACGGCAGCATCGCCGAAATCATAGTTGGCGATGTCACGGTGATAAAAGATTGACTCAACCGCTGCCCCTTACAGGGGCGGGGCGTAACAGTTCAGCTATTTCTTGACGGGGGCGCTTTTGCCAACCCGCACCAGATGTCGTTCGTGAGAGTCACCTGCCGCAGGTAACGTCACCGCGTTCGTATCTATTCAAGCCGATCACCCGTAGGCTGGTGACTCGCACCGAAAAAGGATGCCCGGAGCAGATGCTCCAAGCTACCCTTCTTTTCATGATTCGTAATGGGCACCCGTCGTATCAGCTACTTCTTTTTCTCAGAAGTACTCTCGCCGAGAAAAGGCTTCAACAGGTCTATCGGCAAGGGAAATACTATAGTATTAGTCCGTTCGGTAGAAATCGTACCCAGAGTCTGGAGATAGCGAAGTTGCAGGGCTGCAGGTTGAGTGGCAATAACCTTTGCCGCATCAGCCAGCTTTTGCGCAGCCTGGAATTCACCGTCAGCATGGATAATCTTGGCTCGCCTTTCTCTCTCAGCTTCAGCCTGAGCCGCCATAGCACGCTGCATCGTATCTGGCAACTCAACATCCCTAACCTCCACCATGCTCACCTTTATCCCCCACGGCTCCGTTCCTTCATCAATGAGTGTCTGGAGCCTTTCATTGATTTTGTCCCGATGTGCAAGCAAGTCCTCAAGTTCAGACTGCCCCACCACATTTCGCAGACTAGTCTGAGAAAGTAGCGAAGTCGCCCTAACGTACTGCTCCACATTGAGCACGGCATCTTCTGGTTTCATTACCCGGAAATAGACCACAGCATCCACTTTAACGGTAACAGTGTCCATGGTAATGCATTCTTGGGTCGGGACATCCATGGTGACGACACGAAGGTCAATCTTCACCATACGTTCAATAAATGGAATCAGGAAGATAAGGCCGGGCCCCCTTATGCCAACAAACCGTCCTAAGCGAAAGACAACACCGCGCTCATACTCCTGGACAATCCTAATGGCCGCCGACAGAAGAATGAATGCTGCTATGGCAATAGCGATAATAAGAATTGGATTTAAGTCCATCATTTCCTTCCTTTAATTTTCTTCTTGGTTACTGCCAATTTCAATCCCTCGATCTCAGTTACTATCACCTCCTCTCCCGGCTCTACATTGCCGCTGTCTACCTTGGCTGTCCAGTGCTCGCCTTCGACGAGAACCGTGCCCTTAGGGTTAAGACCTGTCTGAGCTACAGCTACTTTGCCTATCAATGCTTCGGCACCAGTAGTTACTTTCCTTAGCTGCCCTCGGACTATAGCCCAGATGACTAAGCCAACTAGAACAGCTACAACAATGGCTACTCCGACAATCAAGCCCCAATCTATGTCCATATCCCAATCCATTTTATCTCCAGTAGTAGTGCATTATGGCTAAACAACCCTAGAAGCAAACTCCTACAGTATACCAAAAGTCGGCGCAAAAATCTCAGTTCCGCTTTTTAGCTTCTTTCTTAGTCACTACTAGCTTCAGCTTATCGACCTTAGTTACTATAACATCCTCTCCTGGTTTCACTTTACCACTGTCGACCATAGCTGTCCAGCGTTCCCCTTCAATAAGAACTGTACCTTTAGGGTCGAGGACTGTTTGAGCCACGCCTACCATGCCTATCAGCCCCTCAGCACCAGTAGCTACCTGCCGCCTCTGACCTCGAACTATAGCACCGATGACAAAGATAACAAAAGCAGCTACAGCAATAGTTACCCCGGCAATTAAGCCCCTATTTACCTCCAGCGCCGGTGAAGTATGACTAAACAAGACAAGAGAGCCGATAACCAAAGAAGTAAGTCCCCCAGCTGTCAGGACACCAAAAGTCGGCGTATAAATCTCAGCGACAAATAATCCAAAGGATAGCAATATAAGCAATACGCCTGCCCAGTACGCATTGAGCACACCTAGCGAATAGAAGGCCATCAACAGGCTTATGCCGCCAGCTACTCCGGGGAATATCATCCCCGGATTTGAGATTTCGGTAATCAACCCTATCGTAGCCAAACTGAGCAGAATATAAGCGATATTCGGGTCGCTGATGACGTGCAAGAAACGCTCGATGCCATTCATTTCATTTCTAGTCAGCATGTAACCACTGGTATCGATAACGACCTCTTCACCACTGGCTAAAGTCACTTTCCTGCCATTGATTTGGCTGATGAGGCTTTCCAGGTCGTCAGCCTGGAAATCAATAAGGTTAGCTTCCAATGCCTCGGCAGCAGTGAACGACTTGCTTTCCGTGACTGCCAGTTCAGCCTGCTCAGCGTCGCGACCACGCATCTCGGCAATACTCCTGATCCACGCGCTCGAATACTCGGTTACTTTCTTTGCCACATCTTCGGGCATCTCCTCACCCACAGTTACGGGGTGAGCCGCTCCAATACTAGTCGCCGGAGCCATAACTGCCACATGGGCGGCTATAGTGATGAAAGTCCCTGCAGAAGCTGCCCAGCTACCATGAGGCGAAACGTAGACTATAACCGGCACTCTGGCACCCAAAATCCGCTGGACTATCTCTTCTGTCGAACTAAGCAGCCCTCCGGGGGTATCCAATTCAATAATGCACGCGGTGCTACCTTTGGACTCAGCCTGACTGATGCCACGCTCGATATAATCGGCCACTACGGGAACGATGGTGCCCTCAACCTGTAAGACTTCGATGTTGGATGTGCCAGCACTAGCCCCACTGGAAACGAAGGCCATAACTAGCACCGCAACCATGAGAAGGATATAGCCAAATCTGAATGCCATCTTGAGCATCTGTTTCACACCTCAGACTAATTATAATCGAGACGATAGCCAACAGCAAACGAGGTTATTTGTTTGCCACCCTGAGCGACAGCGAAGGGTCCCAAGGCCGAAATGCAAAAGTTGAATTCAAGAAGCGATCTCGAGAGCCAGCTCTAAAGCGCAAAAAAAAGATTCGCACTTTTGCTTGTCATTTTGGTTTTTGGCTTTCAAGCTCTAGTTAGCGACAGCGGAGGGCTGAGATTGACAGGCAGGGTCGCTGAACACTCTCAGCAAATTGAGATTGAAGGGCAAAATGGATTGGTGTAGAATAGGTCAACTTGCTGAAGGCGTAAAACTATGACAAGTCAAAGATGTAAAGGCGCTCGAGACCTGCTCCCCAAAGATATGGAGCGATTTCGCCACGTAGAAGATGCGTTTCGACGTTCTTGCCTCAGCTGGGGCTACCAGGAAGTGAGTACACCAACTCTCGAGTATCTTCACCTATTCACAGCGGCCGGGACACTTACACCGAACATGCTGAGCAAAGTATATTCTTTCCTTGATTGGGATGGCTGGAGCGGAGAGAGGGTGGTGTTGAGACCAGACGGTACCATCCCTGTTGCCAGACTTTACATAGAGAATCTGGCGCAAGAGGCAATAGCCAGGCTTTTCTATGTGACCAACGTCTTCGCTTTTGAGGAAACGGGCAAGGAGAACAGAGAGCGATGGCAGTGTGGTGTCGAGCTTCTAGGCAGCCCCAAATCAACAGCAGATGTAGAATTAATCCTGCTCGCCGTTGAAATTCTGCGCAGCTTGAACATCAGCGGAGTCGAAATACAATTATCTCATGCCGGCGTGCTGAAAGCTTTGCTCAAAGAGCTAAAGCTAAGCCCCGATAAGGAAGCCGCGTTACTAAGCCAGATTCTAGACGGCAATTGGCAGGCGCTGGCACAGACAGGGGCAGCTAATTCCAGCGCCGACAGACTGTTATCATTGTTCCTCGACCTAAGGGGAGAATCCAGCAGTTTCTTGGAGAACTTAAGAGCCCTGCCTCAGATTTCCTCTGATTTGAAATCTGAGCTTGACAGTTTTGCTGAAGTTGCCAGCCTCCTCGACGCTCTAGACTGTAATTACCACATCGACATTACATCTACGAGAGGTTTCGAATATTACACCGGACTCTGCTTCCAGTTCTTGGTCAAGCAAGATAGAATAGTCAGTGGGGGTAGATATGATAATCTTGTCCCGCTCATAGGTGGCAAGAGCACCCCAGCCTGTGGTTTTGCCCTGTACATCGACCCGCTTATTGATTTGGTTGAGCCCGAAGTTAGACAGACGAAAGAGCACAGAATTCTGGTCAGGAGCGAGACCACGATGCCCAACATAGCAAAGGCCAGTTTTGAGCTAGCCCAGTGCCTCCGTGAAGCGGGCTATGTAGCAGAGCTTGACTTCAGCGGTCGCCAGTCAGACTGTCGCTGGGTAATCACTGTTGAGGAGAAACCACCATCCTTTATTGTCATTGACCAAATCCAAAACCAAAAGACGGAGGCATCCTCGATAGCCAACGTTATTGACATAATGGGAGGCTCAACATAACTTGCTAACTGAACCTCAGTCGGATTATGTCAAGCTAGCTTTGCCTAAAGGAAGCCTTTTGCCGGCCACAGCCTGCTTCTTGAACGAGATAGGGCTGGAATTCGAAAACTATACCCAGAAGACACGAGTTTATCGCCTTCAGTCAACACGGCTTCCCCACCTCTCGGCTAAGATGTTCCAAGAAAAGGACATCCCTATCCAAGTAGCTGTGGGCAATTACGATTTGGGCATCTGCGGCTCGGACTGGATCGAAGAGCTTCTGGCCAAATACCCAGCCAGCGCTTTAGTCAGAGTATTCAGCTTGGAGTATAACAAAGGCAATCTATACATGGCAGCCAGCCAGCAGGGAAATATATCCAACGTTCAAGAATTGTCACAAAGACAAGATACGTGGCGCATAGTAACCGAGTATCCCAATGTGGCAGAAGCCTCAGCTTTGAGCCTCAGGTTGAGGAAGTTCAGGATTCTCCCCGTTTGGGGGGCTGCTGAAGTCTATCCACCGGAGAATGCTGACCTAGTTGTGCAATGGGCACAAAATGAATCGGCAATAAAAGCTCAGAACTTGGTTTCACTGAAAACCTTGCTCTCTACTGGTGCCTTTCTTATTGCTAATAAGGAAAGCTGGCAAACCAAGAATGTTGGCCAAGTTATCTCTCGGTTCAGTCAAGGTCTTAGGGCGACAGCCAAGCCATGGCTACAAATCAAACCGAAATCAGCCAGGAGCGTCAATAGTCTCCATCCCGATTTCAGCCAGGAAAAAGTCTGGCTTGCTATACCTGACGGACATCAGCAAGCGCCAACTTCGGAATTCCTCAATAAAGCCGGACTAGAGCTGCAAGGCTATTCGGCACGTATGCTCAAACGGCGCCCAAGTTTCAATCTGGACTGGGTTAATGTCAAGGTAATCAGACCTCAAGACATGCCACTCCAAGTAGCTAACGGGAATTTCGACCTGGCCATAACTGGCAGAGATTGGCTTCTTGACCACCTCTATCGCTTTCCCACGAGCCCAGCTACAGAGCTTGTCGACCTTGGCTTTGGCGAAGTAAAAGTAGTGGCAGTAGTTGGCCAAGACCTGTCTGTAGCCAATATCGACGATTTGAAGCGGCTAATGCAAGCTGGCAGACTGTCACCGCTGAGAGTAGCCTCTGAGTACATCAATATCGCTGACAAATATCTTCACGATAACCGTGTCAGTCGGTACAAATTGATTCCTACTTGGGGGGCGAGTGAAGCCCTCTTGCCTGAAGACGCTGACTTGCTTATCGAAAACACGCAGACCGGGAAGACCTTAGCCGAACACAATCTCAGAATTGTGGACACCCTTTTCAAATCTACAGCTTGCCTTATCGGCAACAAAAACAGCCTAACGTCTTCCACCAAGAGAGAAAGAATAGCCTCTGTGGTCGAAATCCTTCGCCAGACGGCCGAGAGTAATTAGGATGAAGATAGTCAAAGGTTTTCGCCAGGCAAAACCGTTGTTGAACAGGGAAACTCCGTTCTTGCCATTTGCACTATCAACAGGGCTGGAAGACAAGGTCGACAAAGACAGGCTCACGCCGGAGCAAATAGTCAAGCGCATCATCGATGACGTGCGCGACAAGGGCGATGAAGCTCTTCTCAGCTACACAGAAAAACTGGACCGGGTTAAACTTAGCTCGCTGGAAGTAACTCGGGGCGAGATTTCGGCGGCTTACCAAAAGATAGACAGAAAGCTGGTGCCAGCACTCGAGCTGGCTGCAAGCCGAATAGACAAGTTTCATTCAACCTGTAAACAGCGGCTCGAATTTGGCTTTGTTAGCCATGGCTTGGGACGACAAGTCAGCCCGCTGGACAAAGTGGGTATTTATGTACCTGGCGGGACTGCTGCCTATCCCTCCACGGTTCTGATGACAGCCGTCCCGGCACGAGTAGCTGGAGTCAAAGAAATTATTGTGGCTACTCCGCCCCAAGAAGATGGCACAATCCCACCCGCAACGCTTGTGGCGGCTGATATCGCCAAAGTCAGTCGCATTTTCAAGATAGGCGGAGCCCAAGCCATTGCCGCCTTAGCTTTTGGCACTGAATCAGTGCCAAAAGTGAATAAGATTTGCGGTCCAGGCAACGTTTTTGTGATTATAGCCAAGAAAATGGTCTACGGATCAGTGGATATCGAGAGCCTTCCGGGACCTAGTGAGGTGGTAGTTGTAGCTGATGGCACTGCTAATGCCTCCCTTTGTGCCGCCGACCTCATAGCTCAAGCCGAACACGACCCTCTGGCTTCAGCGATCTTGATTACCACATCCCCCGAGTTGGCCAACAGTGTAGATAATGAAATCAAGCTCCAGCTGGCAAAGCTGGAACGGCAGACTATTGCCCAGGAAGCCATAAGCTCTAGAGGTATGATAATTGTGGTCGACAGTCTAGGTGAAGCTATTGACTTGGTCAATTCCTATGCCCCAGAGCATGTGTCGCTGATGGTACGCAATGCCGACACGCATGTCCAGGAAATTCGTAATGCCGGCTGTATCTTTGTGGGCAGCAGTTCTCCGGTAGCCCTGGGTGACTACATTGCCGGGCCAAGCCATGTTTTGCCAACAGGGGGCAGCGCCCATTTCAGCTCTCCCCTCGGCGTTGAGGATTTCCTCAAGGTCACCAACATCGTTGCCTTAGACGAGACTGCCGCCAAGGAACTGGGACAGGCAGCCATAACTATAGCTGAAGCTGAAGGACTCGATGGTCATGCCCAAGCAATCAGGGCAAGATTACAAACAACAGAGGAAGAGATTAAGTGATTTCGCCTGAAAATATCGAACAATTAATGAGACCCGAGCTCAAAGCCATGAAGGCCTATACTCCTGTTGAGCCAACCGATGTACTGAGCCAGCGGACCGAGATTCCGGCGGAGAAAGTAATAAAACTCGATGGCAATGAAAACCTTTACGGTTGCTCAGCCATGGTAAGACAGGCTCTAGCCAATTATGCTTACTACCACCTCTATCCTGACCCAGAGCAGCGAGAATTACGCAAAGCGCTGGAAGAGTATACAGGGTTAAGTTCGGAGCATATCATTGCTGGCAGTGGCAGTGACGAACTCATTGACCTTGTCCTGCGTCTATTTGTCCAACCTGGAGATAAAGTGATTAACTGCCCACCGACCTTTGGGATGTATCCATTCAGCACCGATGTCTGTGGCGGCAAGATAGTCAACATACCCAGGAGGAAAGATTTCTCGATTGATGTTGCCGCTATAAAGAAAGCTCTAGATAAGCGAACGAAGGTTATCTTTGTTGCTTCGCCCAACAACCCTTCGGGCAATCTCACCCCCGAATCCGAAGTTTTGGAACTGCTGGATACCGCCACTATAGTGGTAATAGACGAAGCTTATTCCGAATTTGGCGGGGTAACCATGGCCCGCCTGGTCCCTGAGTACTCAAATTTGATAGTTCTGCGTACCTTCAGCAAATGGGCAGGGCTAGCAGGACTAAGAGCCGGCTACGGTATCTTCCCCTTTAATATCGTCAAATACCTAATGCGAATAAAACAACCATATAATGTAAACGCCGCTGCCCAAGTGGCATCACTGGAATCGTTGAAGGACATCGACTATCTGCGCAGCACAATCAAGGCAATCGTTGACGAGCGAGAACGGCTTTTGACTAAGCTTGGCGAGCTAGATTGGCTAAGAGTCTATCCATCACAAGCTAATTTTCTCCTCTGCTCGGTGCTCAATGGCAAAGCAAAGACAATCCACCAAGAATTGCAGACGAAAGGCATCTTTGTCCGTTACTTCAACACCCCTGAGCTGAAGGACTGCTTGCGCATCAGCGTTGGCAAGCCAGAACATACTGACGCATTGATTGCCGCACTGGAAGAAATATGTTAATGTAGCACTTAGCAAAGAACCTAAAGAGGTTAAAAGCATGGCTGAAAGAAAAGCAACTATAACTCGGGAAACCAAAGAGACTTCCATCAAGATAGAGTTGAATATCGACGGCAGGAGCCAATTCGAAATCACCACGGGAATCAGGTTCTTTGACCATATGTTGAGTCAATTGGCCCAGCATGGAATCTTTGATATAAGGCTCTCGGCCACAGGCTCCGACCAGCACCACGTGGTCGAAGATGTAGCCATTTCCCTGGGCAAAGCCTTCAGCCAAGCTTTGGGCGATAGGCAAGGAATAGTCAGGATGTCTCACGCCGTGGTGCCTATGGATGACACCCTCGCCGTGGTAGCCCTGGATATCGGGGGCAGAGGTTATGCAGCGTTTGAGGCGTCCTTCGACAACACCAGCATCAGCGAAATGTCCGCTGACCTGATTCGCCATTTCTTCGTCTCCTTTGCCTGCGAGGCAAAGCTTAATATCCATGCAAAAATCCTCAGTGGCATCAATGACCATCACAAAGCCGAAGCGTTGTTCAAAGCCCTGGCCCGTGCGCTCGACGCCGCAACTCGCATTGACGAGCGCATCGCTGGCAGAACACCAAGCACCAAGGATAGTATCGAGAGCTAAGTTTCCAAAAGGAGGGGAATTTAATGGAGCTTATGGAAGCCATAAAGTCCAGGAAGAGTATCCGCGGCTACAAGACAACCCCAGTTCCCAAAGAAGTGCTGACCGAGATTTTCGAGGTGGCAACACGCGCTCCGTCAGGAATGAACACCCAACCCTGGGAGTTCACTGTCTTGGGCGGTAAGGTGCTGGACGATTTGAGACAAGCTTTGGAGGAACAGTTCCAAGCCGGTGCAGCGCCCGATGCAGATTTGCCTATCGAGGCTTTCACAGGAGTCTACCGGAAGCGCCAAGTAGAAGTAGGTATCGCGCTATACCAGCTCATGGGTATCGGCCGGGAAGACACTGAAAAGAAAAACCAGTGGTTCCTGAAACTACTGCGTGCTTTCGATGCCCCCAACCTCATAATAGTCGGCATGGATGAAGAGATTAGCGGCACCTTTCTGTCAATGTTCGGCCTCGGCACAGTAGCTCAGACTATAGCACTGGCAGCGGTGAACCATGGCCTCGGAACGTGTATAAACGGCATGGTAGTGAGCTACTCCAAAGTAGTGAGACAAATCGCCGGTATCCCTGAATCCAAGAAGCTTGTCAT
>CAZOQG010000013.1:1327-24953 GCA_964582065.1 uncultured Dehalococcoidales bacterium | reverse complement strand
TTACGGCGAGTGTCAGCGGACATTCCGCAACAGGTCCTCCCCCACCGCCACCTCCTCCACCACCACCGCCGCCTCGACGACCACCTCCACTAGAGACAACAACAGAAGCTGTGGCATTGGCAGATATCGGGTTATTCACCGGGTAGGTGCCGGTAACACTAGCGATATTGGTCATCTGTGTGCCAACGTCTCCGCTTCGTACCGTATAGGTGGCAGTCGCTGTAACATTGTCACCCGGGGCGAGGCTGGTTGTGCTGAGGGGAATTGGTCCTAGCCTGTCGTCACTTAAGGTGAGGTTGTCAGTAGGGACCTCGCCGGTATTGATGATGGTGTAGGTATAAGTTATGCTCTCGCCTAGTGAAGCAGAGCTTCTATCGGCGGTCTTGGTGATGGTGATATCTGCGTTTAGACCCAGAATCTCAACAGTCGCTTGGATGGAATCTGCTTCGCCATCAGCCTGTACTGCTGGGCTGAATGAAATCATCGCCGCCAGGGCTAGCGCGAGGAGGGAAACCATCCTAACTAAGCTCAATACCCGCGCCTCCTGACTAAGAGGGTTATGATAACCGCTATTGCAGCTACAAAAACTAAGCCTACAGCCGCGATAATTGGTGTGGGTAGCGGTCTTTCCGCTGTTTCAGCCTGCGGCGCTGGCGTTGTCGGACTTTGCTCTTGGGTTGCTTGTTCCGGCGACTTAGGGCCTACATGGCTAACAGTGGCTATTACCTTGATTCCCATGGCTACGCTACCGCCGGTCATGGCCAGAAACCTTATCTTGCCATTGAATACTTCAGAGCCAAGGGATTCATCCCCATAAAACGTCAGCACTATCTTGGTGCCCCCGGCGGATGCGGTAACGGGAACAGTAGTTGGCTCAACCCTTAATGGTATATCCTCAAGGCTTATCTGTAGCTCTCCGCTAAAGTTGGTAATGGTGAACTCAACTTGAGTACTACCATCAGCGGGCACATCAAATTCCACGGATGAAGGACTAATGCCGAGGCCGGCTGCCAGAACAGGAGTATAGAGCAGCAAGGGCAATAACAACACCAATATACCACTTAGTAGCTTTTTCATTTCTTCTATCTATCTACCGCAATTTCTTGTTTGTGTATTGGGGGGCAGAGGAGTACTTGTCCTCCGCCCCCTTATGTATACTTATTTCTTCGTAGCCCAGAAAATTATGGTCCCCGTCTTGGCGCCAGCGCTATACGGGTCTGGGACGATCAACTTGGCATCGAAGGTCTCAGCAGCTCCATAAAGAATAGCTGTTGTCCAGACATCAATATGGCTGAAGGACGCCACTTCGAAAAACAGTCCGGCGGGGTCGGGCTCGTCGAACAAGCATCCTGCTGGTGTAGCTGATGCAGTAACGTCTATATCGACATTGCCGCAATTTGTTACGGTAAAAGCATCGGTTAAGACCTTCGTCTCACCCTTAGACATCGTGTCGAAGTCCAAATTACCAGTTACGTCTAGGCAAATTCAGTCGCTGATGGTTACAGTCGCAGGCAAACTCCCTCCCTGTGGACACTCACATTCACACGGTTGTCCTACCTCCAGTTCAACCCAATCAATGGCTACCTGGCCGTAGCCGGCAAAACTACCCCAGGCCGCCCCCGTAGCACAGAACTCAACAACGTGAGTGTTGCAGCAAGGCAGATTACACCCTGTTAAGTCTATATACTGGGTGTACCAAATTTCACCTGCTGGGCCACCTACGTCAAGATACGTGAAAACATGCACCCCATCTACAAAAACATCGTGCCCGTCCTCATTGACGGCTTGTCCATCAAGATTGCTGTATTCAAGGCAGGTGGGCGTAACACATTCGTCATAGGTATAGGTAACAGTGGCACACCTGAGTGTTTCAATGTCTGTGCCGGGGTCATACGCTGACCCATCCATATTGCGCTCTTCCCACATTACTCTGCAATCATCTACGCCACCATAACCGCCCCCAAGAGTCCCTGGTCTAACCGGCCCCCAACCCGAAATTGATATTCCAGGTTGATTTTCAGGCGGCACTGCATCACTATCTGAACCATCTGGATCACCTATGTCTACCTCCCAACCGTTACAAGGACTACCGGGATTACCACAGGGAGACTGACCAGCAACTACTGCTGGCATCAGTGTTAGCGAGACTGCCAACACTAACGCAAATAAAATTCCTAAATACTTTTTCAACTTTTTCCTCCTTTTGTAAGATTTTTGTTTCTCGGTCTTTCCCGAGCGTCCTGGATTATCTGATTAGGTTTTCGTATAAGCGTTACCTCCTTAGTTGCTATTGATAGAATCTCGAGAACAGTACCCAGCAAAACACAAAAACCGACCTACTACGGGTCGGTTTCACTATTGGCTCCGCACCACCCAAGTGACCAATTTGCGACTGGTGCTTCATCGCCCCCCAATTATGATATGCAGTTTCCAACTGCGAAACTTAACTGGTTAGGACTCAGTTACCTCCTCGGCGACACGACAAAAAACGTGCCGTTGTTTGTGTTCAAACGTTGTTGCCAACGATGAACCCCATTACTTACGACTATCCCATCCAATGGTCAATTATACCACGGCCTGTCAATATGTAATACAGCCAAAGCTAAGAATCTTGATACGAAGCAAGCGACGATGGCCAGATTATCCCCTTTCATTGTTCAGCTCCCGATAGTCTCCCTACGCCGCAGCACGGCCTTGGCTCTGGCGCCCAGTTCGCGGAAGTTCACCGGCTTCTCCAGGTAGAAGTCAAAGCCGGCCTCTTCAGCGCCAGCCCAGACTTGCTCGCTTGGCAGGGTGCCGAGGAAAATAATTCCGGTGTTGAAGACTCGGTCAATGCGCTGGCATAACCGCCAGCTATCTATGCTCAGAAACTCATCGAGGATAACCAGGCCGACTTCAGCATTATCCAAGCGCTTCAGCCCGTCTGCGATGTCAGCAGCACAGACGACATCAAGGTCGGCTTGTCTCATCGCAGGGGCCAGTTTCTCAAGCAGACGCAGGTCAGACGATAGAATCAAGATTCGGCTCATACCTGAATTCTACAGCATGAAGGTAAATATTCTGGTAAACAAGGTAAACAAAGTGGTAAAAATCAGAAGGGTAGTCTGCAGCATCGGCTCTGGGCGTGATTGGAACAGATGCTCCAATGTACCCGGGGGTAGTGAGGCCCGCTGCTACATTGTCTGCCGATAAAGTGGTGCCAGCTTTCCTTACTTCTCCCTCTCTCTCGACGGGAGAGGTTAGGTGAGGGTGACCAGAAATCAAAGACCAAAAGCCAAAGATTGGAGATTTGGGTTTGAAATGTTGAACTTGTTTGGAACTTAGATATTGGGATTTAGGATTTGGAGCCAGCGGCGGGCATTACAGTAAACTTCCCTGTTGAGCCATCGATGGCGACTTGATAGTCACCGGGTCCACCTGCGGTGGTGACGAAGGTGACCTCTTGACTTTCTCCCGGGGTCAAGGTTATTTCAAGAAATGTCTTAACTTGGTCATTTATCTTAAGCTCTACCCTGTGTTGGATGGTGGTCTGGCTGTTATTGGTTATGATGGCAACTATGCCTACGCTGCTGCCCTGGGTAACTCGGTCGGGCATGATTTGTAAGTTCCCTGTGCTGATGACAGGCGGGGCTATCTCCTCGGCTTTGGGTGGTCTGAAAATACCAGGCAGCTTCAGCCTCGGCAACCTGATTCTTGGTAATCTTATTCTCAGTACCCTTGCCTCCGATGGTTTCTCTTCAGCCGTGGGTATTGCAGCCGGTTCGTCCGTCAAACTATCTGGTGCGGCTCGATATCCATCCAGTGCTTCCGAGTCGGTCGGGGAGATTGTCTCCTCGCTGTCTCCGGCGCGTATCACGCTGAACTTGCCTGTTAAGCCGCCGATGCCAACCTGGTAGCCACCGGGCGTACCTGCGGTAGTGATGAAGGTGATCTCTTGAGTTCCCTCCGGGGCCAGGGTTATTTCCTGAAAAGCCTTGACTTCGCCATTTATCTTAAGCTCTACCCTGTGTTCGATGGTGGTCCGGCTGTTATTGGTTATGGTGGCAATTATGCCAACGTCGGTGTCTGGCGAAACTCGGTCGGGCATGATTTGCAAATCTGTAATGCTAATGGCAGGGGGGACTATCTGCTCAGCTTCGGGTCTTTTGGCCATAGTGGGCAGCTTCAGCTTTGGTAACTTGACCCTCGGCAACGTTATCGTTGGTGGCTTTGTGTCGGGCGGCTTTTCCTCAAGCAGCTTCTTCTTGCGCGGCTTCGCCTTAGGTGGCGTCTCGTGAGGCGGCTTTGCCTTGCGTGGCTTCTGCTGGGCTGGCTCCTCCTCAGGCGCTGGTTTCCTCGTCTTTGCCAGGTTGAAGCCCATCGCTATACCGCCTATCAGAGCGCCGACGACGAGGAAAGCCGTGATTATCCAGTAAATAAGCGGCAGCAACAGGCCGAATTCGCTGCTTAATCCACCCGATGCCACATGAAAGGTACCTGCCTTATCGATGGTTACCGTAGAGCTGGCTATCTGGCTGTCTGGTGGGGTAAGGGACACTGCTGTGCTTGTCTCGGTGACACTGCCCACCCTTGAGTCGAGACTGTAGCTACCTTCAGCGCCGCCGCCACTGGCTGCTTGAGCAGTGACTCTCGCGGAGCCTTGCGCCTGGGCGATTGGGGCCTGTACCGTGAATGCCATGGCCAGGGTCAGTAGCACTCCGGCCAGGAGCTTCCATCTGCTAGCCACGAATTTCATCTTTAGCTCTTGTTCCTTTCAGGATTTACCTCATGCCGTGTCGCCCTCGGCTGTCCACAGTCAATGATGATGGCTGTCCTCCTGGTCCAAATTGTTTTTAAGCAAAAACCGACCCATTTGGGCCGGTTTCACTATTGGCTCGGTACCAGGCAAGTGACCAAATTCCGATTCGTGCTTCATTGCCTCCCAATTAAAATGCAGTCCTTGAACTGCAAGAACCAACTAATTAGAACCCAGTTGTCTCCCTGGCGACTCCCGCATTGTTTAGCTGCCGACGGTCTCCTTACGCCGAAGCAAAGCCTTAGCTCTGGCGCCGAGCTCGGGGAAATTCACCGGCTTCTCTAAGTAGAAATCGAAGCCGATCTCCTCAGCGCCAGCCCACGCTTCCT
Source organism: uncultured Dehalococcoidales bacterium (assembly GCA_964582065.1). Classification (GTDB taxonomy): domain Bacteria; phylum Chloroflexota; class Dehalococcoidia; order GIF9; family UBA5629; genus JACNFS01. Next base: position 19,829 of record CAZOQG010000013.1, on the reverse strand, counting down.
CACTTGGTCGGGTGCCGAGGAGAATGATTTCAGTGTCGAAAACGTGGTCAATACGCTGACATAAGCGCCAGCTATCTATGCTGAGGAACTCATCAAGGATGACAAGGCCGACTTCAGCATCATCCAAGCGCTTGAGCCCGTCTGCGATATCAGCGGCACAGACGACATCAAGGTCAGCTTGTCTCATTGCTGGGGCCAGTTTATCAAGCAGGCGCAAGTCAGATGATAAAATCAGGATTCTGTTCATGCCTGTATTTTACAGCACCAAGGTAAATATTCTAGTAAACAAGGTAAACAGTCCGGTAAAAAATGAGGTATCTTCTCCAAAAAAAAGTGACTCTTCCGTTGGCGGCTACCAATTCTTCCTCGGTTGCCATTGCACTTGCTGTAATAGGTCCCTTCCTATGAAAGCTTGAGGCCCTGGTATACTATCACCTCGTTATTAGGACTATAGTACTATGATATTTCACCCAGTACCCAATGTCAACCTTCGGTTCCAGGATGGTCTGTTGCGGCTCTGCATTACGAAAGGCTAAGGGGTAAATCCTGAGCACTAAACACTAAATCCGAAACAATATTTATGCAAGCGGAGCTTGCGTAAGGGGTGGCGAACTGGCAGCAATCCTCGGGCTTTGTTGAACGCTTAGCCTGGACGAATATGCCCGGATTCCTATTCGTAACTTAGGTTCTTATCCTGGGGCGTTAGAATCCAAGTGGTTATTGGTGAGGTCAGGTCTGGGGCCTGACACTCACCAAAATATTTGCATTTTTGTTTATACTTTTGATTTTTGGTTTTTGACGTTTACATTGACTTTTGGTGACTCGGACGGGGAAAACACGAATTGCTGTAAAGCCATTTACAATACACTACACTAGTACCTTTTGGCTATACATAGGGTTACTAAAGGGCTATTTACTATGGGCGTGAAACGTAGGATACTAGAGATGTGACCGTCTCGGAGAGTTCAGCGCTAAAGTAGCAGGCTGGACGCTCGATACGAGATAGGGCAAAAGCGGAGGTTACGCGTATAGGCAAAAGAACTAGTTAGTCCCAGGATTACTGGATTATAAGGCACGGAGGAAACCAAAAAGGCTCTGCTAGGGCTTAGCGGGCTTGCTAGCAGAGCCGAGCACAGGAGGGTGACTCCGTGCTTGATATTTAGTATAGCTTCTTCATAGCAGTGAAGTCAAGATATAGATAAGGGCCGGAAAAAACAAGGTGGGTGGCTGTCCTAAGGGCAAGGAGTCTAGTCGGTCTGAACAAAGCCAAAGGCTAGACGACGAGCAAATAGGTTCTGCTGGGGCTTGGCGGGCTTGCTGGCAGAGCCGAACACAGGAGGGTGCCAGTGAGGGCAGCGAGGGCAGCGGGAATAATTGGAGCCTTGGCAATAGCTCCGCTTTTTTTCTCGCCGGCGGTATTCCGAGTCTTGCCGGACCAGCGAGTTCCAGTGCAGAGTCCTGAGGTTTGTGTGGCTATCCTCGACACCGGCATTGACCAACAGCATGAGGATTTGGTCGGGAAAATAATCGCCATCAACAATCTTTCTGACAGCCCGACAGCTTCCGACATTCTGGGCCACGGCACTCATGTTGCCGGTATCATCGCAGCTACGGCCGACAATGGAATTGGTATTGACGGCGTCGCCCCTGATTCTCGCTTGCTGAGCGTGAAGGCAGCTGATGACAACGGTGTGGTTTGGCCTTCAACGTTAGCCAAAGGTATTGTCTGGGCGGTGGACAGCGGAGCCAAGGTCATCAACATGAGCTTGTTCTTGCCTACGGGGTCACCAGCGCTGGAAGAGGCAGTGGAGTATGCCTGGAGCAACGGGGCAGTCCTCATCGCCGCTGCCGGTAACGGCATAAAGTCCATACCAACGTATCCTGCCTATTACCCCAAGGTCATTGCCGTGGCGGCTGTAGATGCCGATGGCAGCCTTTGGGCAAAGTCAAATTGGGGCGACTGGGTGGATGCTTACGCCCCTGGGGTTGAAATATACTCCACGCTTCCCAGCAATGACTATGGTTACAAGAGCGGCACCTCTATGGCGGCTGCCTACGTCTCCGCCACGGCTGCCTCAGCTTTTGCCACCGTGACCGATGTCAACGGTAATGAGCTCCTCAATGATGAAGTCGTTGCGATACTAGAGACAACCTTTGGTGCTCCAGACCAGAGTATGGCTTGTCGATAACGTGTTCACGACGGACACAGCCCGCCCAATCCCCTTGGTTCGAAATCCTGAATCCTAATATCTAAGCTCTAAACAAATTCAAAATTCCAAATCCAGATCTCCAATCTTTCGGTTTTTATCTTTAGCCTTTGATTTTTTTCTCTTAATCTGTCATTTTAGATTTTTGTGTTTAGCTTTTGCATTTCTGTAGCCCCGCCGGCGCGTAGAGCTGGCAGGCGAGCTTAAAAACTCGCACTACACTGGGTGGTAGACGCGCCACATTGGAGGATCAAAGTAGGGACAATTCATGAATGGCCCCTACTCGATGATGGGTTACCCGGGAAGCGGCCTTTACAATCTCCCTGCCTCCGGCTATAATTTGGGGCAATGCCTGTCATGAAGCATGATTTGTTCGGCCTCCTATCCGAGGTATCCGCTATCTTAACCCAGCATAACCGCCAAGCTTATGTGGTTGGTGGCTTTGTTCGCGACTGGTTGCTGGACAGAGAGACAGCCGACATTGATATTGCTGTCAGCGGAAATGCTTTACGTATAGCTCAGGAAGTAGCTGAAGCCATGGACGGCAGGTATGTGTTGCTGGACGAAGCTAACAAAGTGGCCAGGGTGATGGTTGTTAGAGATGAACAGCCACGGCATCTGGATTTCGCCTCTTTTTCGAGTGACGTTCAAACTGACCTGGGACGACGGGATTTTACCATAGATGCTATGGCAGTCGAGCTTCAAGGCTTGGTGTCCGGTTCGCCTCAGCTTATCGACCCTTTCTGTGGAGAAACTGACTTGAGGGCAGGGCTGGTACGGGCAGTGAGCCAGCAGATTTTTGAGGAGGATGCGGCAAGGCTACTCCGGGCAGTCAGGCTAGCCGCGGAGTTAGGTTTTGAAATTGAACCAAGCACTGAAAGCTTGATTCGCCAGAATTGCCAGTTGACTAGACTGGTTCCCGGGGAGAGATTGCGCGAGGAGCTGCTCAGGCTGCTGGCTTTGCCTGGTTTCCTTGATGTGGTGCGTTATCTGGACGAGTTAGCTTTGCTTACTGAAGTGATTCCTGAGCTGGGCGTGATGAAAGGCGTGGAGCAACCTAAGGAGCACTACTGGGATGTTTTTGACCATTCAGTGGAGACGGTAGCTACCGTGGAATTTCTACTTCGAGAGAGCAAATGGAAATATGGCGAAGAGGATTTATTGGCGGTAACTCCGTGGTCGGAGGAAATAAGCCAGCATTTTGATGAGGAAGTTTCCAGCGGCAGCAATCGAAGGCTGCTGCTCAAACTGGGTGGATTGCTGCATGATATTGCCAAGCCGGTGGCTAAGACAGTCGACGAAACCGGCAGGATGCGTTTCTTAGGGCATGGCAAGCAAGGGGCAGCTATAGCGGCTGCCATTTTAGAAAGACTGCGGTTTAGCAGCCGGGAGATAAGGCTGGTGGAGAACCTGGTTTATCACCATCTCCGTCCTGCTCAGATGGCGAATGATGGCTTGCCTACTAGCAGAGCCATTTACCGCTATTTTCGTGATACTGAGGGCGCTGGCATCGACGTTCTGTTCTTAGCTTTGGCTGATTACCTGGCTACTCATGGCCCCAAGCTCGATATTGAGGAATGGCGGCAGCATAATCAGTTGATGAACTACATATTGACTGAGCATTTTCAGCAGCGGGCTGCGACTCTGCCGGTTACATTGATTAATGGGCATGATTTGATTGATGTTTTTGGCTTGAGCCCCGGCCCCTTGATTGGTGAACTCTTAACTGAGGTGCGTGAAGCTCAGGCGACTGGTGAACTGAGCACGAGGGAAGAGGCGATAGCTCTGGTGCGCAAGGAACTGGAGAAGCGACACTGTGGTGCAGCTTGCTAGGAGGCTTGGCTAGGTGAAAGCCCTGTACTACATGCTGTTTACCAATGTAGTGCGACCTTTTAAGGTCGCCTGGTCGGATTCGGGCGAGGCTAAAGCCTCGCACTACATGTGTACTCCAACACCTTCCCTCTCCGTTGATGCGAGAGGGTTGGGGTGAGGGTGAAAATGAAAACAACCCCCCTCCCTGTAACTCCCTCCCGCCAGGGGAGGGAGAACTTCAGGTGAGAGAGGGTTCGTGCGAGGCTTTAGCCTCGCACTACAGTGGTTTGATATTGTGAGGAATAGGTAGTCAATTGAAAAAAGGAAACGTCTATCTACTCATTCTTATACTGCTTCTCTTTGGTTTTGCTCTATGGGCGGTAGTTCCACTGGATAGTGAAAGACTGGGCAGGCAGGGGTTAACACTTGGACTTGACCTGAAGGGTGGAAGCCACCTCGTTTATGAAGCTGACCTGTCTGAAAAAGACCCGGCACAGAGCGATGATGATGCTATGCGAGGGGTACTGGATAAGATTGAACGGCGAGTCAACGCCTATGGTGTCACCGAGCCGATAATCCAACGGCAGGGCCATGATCGAATTCTGGTTCAGCTTCCGGGGGTGAGGGATGTCGATGAGGCTATCAAGCTTATTGGGCAGACGGCTGAGCTCGATTTCAGGGAGGTGGAGCTTGATGAGGCTGGTAATGCAGTGCTTGACGAGGAGGGAAGGCCGAAGTGGATTAAGGCCATGGCTGTTGGCAGTGACGATGAGACAAAACACCTTACGGGCAAATATCTCAAGCCCAATGCCGCACTAATTCTGCAGCAGCAGACTAATGAACCCGAGGTAGGTTTTGAGTGGAATGAGGAAGGTGCGATTCTTTTTGAGCAGATTACCAAGCGTAACCTACAGAAGCCTCTGGGTATATTCCTGGATGATGAGCTTATTTCAGCACCGACAGTCCAGGCAGTGATTAAGCAAACAGGCGTTATTACTGGTATAACCATAGAGGAAGGCAGGACGTTAGCCATACAGCTTAACTCTGGTTCGTTGGATGTGCCGCTGGAGGTTATCCAGGAGCAGGATGTGGATGCCACTCTGGGGGCTGATTCTATACAGAAGAGCCTTATAGCCGGAGGCATTGGTCTGGCGCTGATAGTGTTATTCATGCTTCTCTATTATCGTGTGTCTGGGCTTGTGGCTGTTTGCGCCCTGGCCGTTTATGGTGTTCTATTGACGGCGATTTTCAAGCTGGTTCCAATTACCCTGACCTTGCCTGGCATAGCGGCCTTGATTTTGTCCATAGGTATGGCAGTGGATGCTAACGTGCTCATTTTCGAGCGGATGAAGGAAGAATTGCGGACGGGGCGTAATCTAGGTGCTGCGGTTGAGGTCGGGTTCAATCGTGCCTGGCCGGCTATCCGCGATAGTAATATTACTACCTTTATCGCCTGTGCCGTTCTTTATTGGTTTGGTGGAACTCTGGGCGCTTTCATGGTCAGAGGCTTTGCCTTGACCTTGTTTATCGGTGTTGCCTTGAGTATGTTCTCGGCGATTATCGTCACGCGCACATTCCTGCGTTTTGTAGTCCGCGCAGTGACTAGCCCATCGGCTTATGGAGTTCAGAAATGATGGATATCGTTGGCAAGCGATATTGGTTTTTCTTTATTTCGGCATTGATAATTATCCCGGGCATAATCTCGCTGGCTGTTTTCGGACTCGAGCCAGGGGTTGATTTCAGCAGTGGCAGTACCATGACGCTTCGTTTTGATGCTGAGGTTGAGCAAAACCAACTGCGCCAGCAACTGGCTGACTTGGGTTATGACGAGGCGATGATTCAACGCACCGGCGATGGCGATTTCATTGTCCGTGTTAGGGAGATATCTGCCGAGGTGAGGCAGGAACTAGTCGACGGGCTTAGAGCAGAGCTAGATACTGAAGTCACCGTGCGTGATTCTTACACGGTTTCTCCGATTATAGCTACTGAAACTGGACGGAATGCAGCCATTGCCGTGGGGATTGCCGCTGTGTTCATGTTGTTCTATATAGCCTGGGCATTTCGCCGTATGCCCAGACCACTTCGCTGGGGCACCTGTGCCATTGTAGCTTTGATTCATGATGTGCTGGTGGTCATGGGTATTTTCTCCATTCTTGGTTGGGTGGTTGGGATTCAGATTGATGCCCTGTTTATCACCGGCATGCTTACGGTCGTTGGATACAGCGTTAATAATACTGTCGTTGTCTTTGACCGGATTCGGGAGAATGTAAGCAAGGGCACGAGTAAGGACCTTGAAGTTACGGTAAACTCAAGTATTCTGGAGACACTAAGTCGGTCTCTAAATACCAGCGTGACTACGCTCTTTGTGATTCTGGCTATTTTCCTTTTTGGCGGAGTCACTATCCACTATTTTATCCTGGTGTTGCTTATTGGTGTCATTGCTGGCACCTACAGTTCCATGTGCATTGCTGGTCCGCTGTTGGTAATATGGGATAAGGGTGAGTGGAGCAGGTTCTTCTCCTGGCTGCCCTTTGCCAAGAAGCCTGCGTGAGGCGGCTAGCCTCGCCAAACCGGCTCAGGTTGCGTGTTAAGCCTATATTTGGTGGGTGTCCTTTATCATTCTTATGAAGTCATCGAAGTTGACCGACTTCGCTTTTGTCTGTTGTTTACCCAAAGGGTCGGTGATTTCATGATTTCCCAGAAGAGTATCAAGTGTGGCGCCAATGGATGAGGACAATGCCTCGAAATGGTAACCGCCTTCCAAAGTGAAGACCAGTTGTCCTTGACATAATATATCGGCCAGGGTTTTTGTGATTTCTACCAAGCGGGCGAAGCCGGAGACACTTACCTGCATTAGTGAAATGCTGTCGGCCCAGTGGGCATCATAGCCGGCGGAGACTAGAATAAGCTGTGGCTGGAAGCGCCTAGCAACTGGTGCTAGAACATCTTCGAAGACTGCCTGGTATTCCTCGTCCCCCCAGCCAGCGATAAGAGGAACGTTGAGGGTAAATCCTTCACCATCCCTGGCTCCAGTCTCAGTAACACTTCCAGTTCCCGGGTAAAAGGGATATTGGTGGGTAGAGAAATAAAGGACGTGCGGGTCGGCATAGAAGGTGTCCTGAGTGCCATTGCCGTGATGGACGTCGAAATCGATGATAAGAACCCGTTCGATATCATAATTTGCTAGAGCGTACTTGGCGGCTATGGCTACGTTGTTAAACAAGCAGAAGCCCATTGCTTGCCAGCAGGTGGCGTGGTGTCCTGGGGGTCTAACCAGAGCGAAGGCACTGTTGACCCTCTTGTTCATCACTGTATCAACTGCTGTTAGAACACCACCGGCAGCATGGATAGCCGCTTTGTAGGAACCTGGTGACATTAGGGTATCGGTGTCAAGGAAGCCACCGCCTCTTTGGCCTTGATTCTGTATGTGGGAGATATATTCTTTAGCGTGTACTGCGGACAGTTCATTCATTGTAGCCGGGCGTGGTGGTAATAGAACAAGCTTGTCTTTAAGCTGAGTCTGCTCGAGGAGGGACATAATGGCTATCAGTCTCTGCGCATTCTCGGGATGGGTTCCGGTATCGTGCTCCAGATAGACTGGGTCGTAAATCAAGCCGACTGCCATCGTAGCTCTGCCTCCTTCATAAGGCTAGTGATTCAACTGCGAGTACGTTTCCATAATACCAGACCTTGGTGACGTGGGCAATGATTGGGGTTATCCGGCTCTGGGAATGATTGTTCGGGGCTAGGCCTCGTGCTATACTGGAGAACCAGGGAGAAAGAGGTGTCATTAGACTTGGCTCAGGTGGTTGCCCAGATTGAGGATTTGGCAGCGAGTTTGAAGGATCGGGAAGGGGAGAGACGAGCTAAACTTGATTTTGCTTTGGAAACCCTTCAGTCTCCAGCTGCTGAGCTTGATCAATTGAGACAGAAGATTGAGACAAGCAAAACCACCTGGCTAGTAGCCGACTTAAAGGAAAGGATCGACCTATGTCAGCCAGTACCATCCTGTGTTCAAGATTTTGTTGTTTTGGCTACAGATGGCTCTCACATCGACGTTGACCGTCACCACTCTGCCCGTTGTTTTCTGATTAATATTGGCACTGCTCAGCTTCAATACGGTCAAAATCCTGACGCCTGGCTTTCGAGTTCACCGTCCCTTTATTTCAAAGATGACGAGGTGGTCATTTCCTCTTCAGATGGCCGGCAAGTTCCGATAGAAGGACAGCTTCTGGGGGTAAAGCGTAGTGTTGAGGAATGCCGCGTGTTGGCCGAGCGAGCCAGCGGGATAGAAACAGACTTGCCTGTTGTGGCATTGGTCGACGGGTCACTTATCCTCTGGGGCCTAGCGGGACAGGCTTATCCTGATTTTGTGATCCGCGGACTCTTGGTAGATGGCTTTCTGAAGCACCTTGATGCCCTGAGAGGGCTGAGCCGAGAAAGGCAACTGGCCGTAGCCAGCTACATCAGCTTTCCGCGCAGCACTGATGTGGTCAATGCGTTGCGTTTGGCTATCTGTCCTCACCAGCCTGTTGATTGTGACCATTATTGCGCCGGTAGGTTCGAGGGCAGGGAATGTGACGCCGTTGCTGGCTTGCTTGACCGTGACCTTTTCAGCGCGCTGCTGGCCCCGGGGGAACGGTCAGCTATGTTTGGCAGTCGTTCTTCAGTGGTGGAGAAACATTATGGAGTTCATGAAGTCAATTTCTTCTACATTAAGCTCGATGGCGAGATAGCTCGAGTGGAACTTCCTCTTTGGGTGGCTGAGGATAAGAAGTTGGTTGAGCTGGTCCATTCGGCGATTTTAGACCAATGTCAGCGAGGACTAGGTTATCCGGTTGCCTTGAGCGAGGCTCATGAGAAAGCGGTGGTGACTGGCGCCGACCGAGAGCAGTTCTGGGGACTCGTGGAGCAGACTCTAGCTCAGGATAGACTCTACCTGGATATCTCGGCCAAGCAACAAAGCAAGAGAACCAGATGGATTTAGAGTTTGAAGGGCGAAGCCCCTTCAAACTTCCCTTAATAAAACGGCGGCAGAGAAGTAAGCGAGGGCAAAAAGAGGTTAGAATAGCTTATTAGAATAGGAGGGAAAAGGATGGGAACTAAGGGAAGGAAGAATGTGAAAAAGTCCAAGAAGCAACAAAAGGAGGAGAAGCTAAAGAAGAAATAAGAAACCAAAAATGGATAAAGCACAGAGGGTAGCTGAGGTTATTGAAGCCAGCAGTGCTGAGTTTGTGGCTCAGTGTTACCAGCTTGAGCAAGCGCCTCCCTTAGGCAGTCTGGTGAGGACGAAGGACAAGCTTTGCGAAATCTACGCCATTGTTTACGATGTTGAAACTCATAGCCTTGACGCAGGGCGACGTGTGGTTGCTCGAGGTCAAGGGATGGAGACGGAGGAGGAAATCTTTCGGGCTAATCCTCAGCTAGCCAAGCTTTTGGCCACTGATTTCAGGGTTTTGGTCGTTGGGCATCGTCAGGGGAATGGCCTATACCATTATCTACCACCGAAGCCAGCACCTATTCACGGCTTTGTCTACGTTTGTCAGCTTGAGGAGGTGGAACTGTTTGCTCAGTCCCTGGATTTTCTTAGCTTGCTTGTGGATGCCAGGTTATCTATCTCTGTAGACGAGGTTATCGCTGCTTGTCTTCGCTATGCCAGTCGAGCTTATCCTGATTCTGAGGCTTTTCTGATTAAAGCTGGTAGGGAGCTGGCTCGGCTACTAAGCAGTGATGTGCAAAGACTGAACTCAGTTCTCAAGAGGCTTAGATGATGAGCGATCACGATTTGAATGAAACAACCTGTTTGGGTACCGTCATTTCGGGCTCTCTGACCAGAGGTGTGGAGGTGAAGCTCGATGCTTCGGTTTCGGTAGAAGATATTGCAGTGGGACGCTATGTAGCCATCGAGGGAGAGAAACGCCGTTTCTTTGGCATGATTACCGATGTTAGCCTCGAAGCTATTGACCCTAAAGCGATGTTCACACCGCCTGACATCTCTGACCCTTTCATTGCACAGGTAATTGCAGGGACAACTATCTACGGAAAGCTTCGTGTTTTACCAATGCTGACCATCGGCGGTGATGCGGTAAGCATACTTGAGGGGCCTCAGCCAGTGAAGACAGTGCCGACTCATTTCTCTGAGGTGAAGTTGGCTTCTCAACGGGATGTGGAGCTGGTTTTCGGTGCTGAGGATGACAAGCGGTTCTCTGTCGGCACACCTTTAGATATGGAGACCAAGGTCTGCCTTGATGTATCCAAGTTTGTTGAGCGCTCTAACGGGGTTTTCGGTAAGAGTGGTACGGGAAAGACTTTTCTTACTCGGTTGCTCCTTGTTGGTATGCTACAGAAACAGGCGGCGGTGAGCTTGGTTTTTGATATGCATAGTGAATATGGTTGGGAGGGGAGAAGCGAGAAAGGCTACAAAGTAAAGGGGCTAAAACAGCTTTTCCCGTCCAAAGTAGCGGTTTTTGCCTTGGATGAGGAAAGTTCACGGTGGAGGAAAGTAAGCACTGATTTCGTGGTCAGGATAGGCTATGATGAGATTGAGCCTGAGGATATCGACTTGCTGAGACAAACACTGAACCTCACTGAGGCTTCCACTCAAGCGGTGTATCAACTGGCACGGGAGCTCGGCGATAGGAAATGGCTGGAAACTGTACTCAATTTAGAGGAAGACGACAGCAAGCAGCTTATTTCTAAGCTTAATATCCATGATAGCACCTACCGCAATTTGCGCCGTGGGCTGGAGAATTTGCGGCGGTTTCCCTTTTTGGTACCTCATGCTCAGGACAATTCGGTGCGGCGTATCCTTGAGTATCTCGACCGGGGTATAAATGTCGTTCTCGAGTTTGGCAGATTTGATGATTTCACAGCCTATATTTTGGTAGCTAATTTGCTTAGCCGCCGGATCTACGCTCAATATCGAGAGAAAGCAGAGAAAGCGATGGGTGGAGACGTGGCGACATCCCGCCCTCTGGTTATCACTATCGAGGAAGCCCACCGTTTTCTTAATCCCGAGGTGTCGGCCCGAACCATCTTTGGCAGAATCGCCCGAGAGATGAGGAAATATAGCGTTACTTTGCTGGTGATTGACCAGCGTCCCAGCGGTATCGATGATGAAGTGATGTCGCAATTGGGGACCAAGATAACCTGTCTTCTGGATGATGAGAGGGATGTTGATAGTGTGCTTACCGGTGTGGCGGGCAAAAGCGAACTGAAGTCGGTATTGTCAAGGCTAGAAACGAAGCAGCAAGCACTTATCTTCGGTCATGCTGTGCCTATGCCAGTCGTGATTAAGACTCGAGAATATGGCTCGGCTGAGTCATACAAAGAGCTTGGTTTTCTTGAGGCTGCCGAGTTGAAAAGACAAACGGAAAAAGAAATAGACGACCTGTGGCCAACCTAGGGCCGGTTAGTCCTCTATATAGACTTCACTTAGTGTTGGGATGCCCTGAGCATCGAGTTTGTAGTTCTTGACATAAGGTTTGACCAGAACGTAACTCGTGCCAAACCACAAAGGCAAGCAGGCGGCTTCATCTATCATCCTCTGTTCAACTTGCTGGTACAAGATAAGTCTGGTGACTTCGTCCGATTCTACAGCCGCCTGGTCAAGCAGGGCATCTAGGTCTGGGTTAGTATAGTTACCGTAATTATACTCAGTGCCAGTACGGAATAGGATATCCAAGAAATCCTGCGGGTCGGGATAGTCAGCGATCCAGCCCGACATAAACATCTCATCAGCTTCTTCTTTCAAATGGTAGGGGAATATTTCGGGCTCAAGTTGCCTCACAGTCACTTCTACCCCAAGGTTCTGTTGCCAGTCCTGGATAATGGCTCCGAGGTATTCTGATATATTACCTCCCTGGCCAGAGTCGGTGATTGTGATAGGAGGTAGATTAGCTACGCTACGGTATTTTGAATTGGCGATAAGGCTTTTCGCCTTGGCTACATCATAGTTGAGCCCGCAGAGGTTTTGATTGTAGCCAGGCATGTTTGGGGGCAGAATACCATCCGCTTTAGTCACCATTCCTTTGCGGGTTAGTTCGATAATTCGCTGTTTATTTACCGCGTGGCAAAAAGCCCGGCGGACATTGACATCGTCAAAAGGTGGCTTCTGCGTATTGAAGCCTATATAAAAGAAGCTTAACTCGGGGAATATGGCTAATTCTTTGTAGAAAGGACCTTTTTCGTCTCGCACCCGGTCGATATGATATTCCCAGACTGGAGCCACGTCGATTTCATCCATTTCATACATTGCCATAGGCATACCAGCCAGGAGGTGGAAGACCACACGGTTGATGGTAACGGGCTGCCCATAATAGGACTCATTTGGCTCCAGTACTAATACTTCGCCTGGTTTCCAGTCCTTGAGTCTGAGCGGACCAGTTCCGATTGGCTTGTGCCACCATTCCTTGCCTGATTCCACATTAGCTTTGTCAACAACGAAAGCGGTAGGATAAGTTAGCTTAGCCAGGAAATAAGCTTTGGGAGCATCGATGGTGACCTTGAGGGTGTAATCGTCGATGATTTCAACCCCGCTGATTTCGGTCGCCTCGGCTTCCAATACATCGTCTACGCCAACGATATCACCCAAATAGACGGCTGCCGTTTGGGATCCAGTTTCGGGGTTGCAAGCTCGTTCCCAGGAATACTTGAAGTCTTGAGCAGTAACCTCTCTGCCATTGTGGAATTTTACCCCTTTGCGTAAATAGAAAATGTAGGTCTTCCCGTCATTGCTTCTCTGCCAGCTTTCAGCGATATCTGGTGCTGGCTTTGACTCGTCGTCAAGGCAGGCTAGACCTGTGAAGATTTGCATAATATAGGTATGGGAGGTCATCTCACCGGAAATCGCAGGGTCAAGGGTTATCGGCCCGGTGTCCCATAGGTTGAGCACCCCCTTTTCTTTGGCAAGCTGGCAGCCTGTGGCTAAAGGTACTGCTATGAGAGCACAAAGGAGAACAAGTAGTAATGTTAGTTGCCAAATCTTTCTCATTGGTCTTTCAGCCTTAAAACGACACTGTTCAACAATCTGCTATAGATTCTTCGCGGAGCCTGTCCTGGGCGAGATTCTTCGGTCGCTCTGCTTCCTCAGAATGACAGCGAGCGAAGGGCTCAGAGTGACAATTTGCCGTTAGTGAGCGACCTCCTAAAACAGATTTTGGCCTTTCATGCTTAAATACTCTTTATCGCAGACAATAATATGGTCGAGGACTTCGATGCCCATGATTTCACCAGCCTCGATAAGGCGCTTGGTTAGTTTGATGTCGTCTTCAGAAGGTGTAGGGTCACCGGAAGGATGGTTGTGGGCAAGGATGACTGAGGCGGCCCCGGAAGAGACGGCTTCCTTGAATACTTCTCGGGGATGGACGATGCTGGTATCGAGACTTCCGATGGAGATTGGGGTGACGCTTATCAGGTGATTTCTGGTGTCCAGAGAGAGTATCAGGAAGTGCTCTTTTTTCTTGCCCTTTAATTGACTTCTGACTGATTTAATTGCATCCTCGGGAGATTTGACCGTGGTTTTGTGCCCTTCGTTGAAGGAGTCTTCTAGCCGTTTACTGAGTTCAAAGGCGGCTTTAATCTGAGCGGCTTTGGCTGGGCCGAGGCCTTTGAGTTCGGTCAACTCTTCCACAGAGGCAGTGGAAATGTTCTTGAGATTGCCAAATCTGCTCAGGAGCTTCTGAGCGATGACCGTTACTGATTCGTCCTTAATCCCTCGTCCTAAGATTAATGCCAAGACTTCTTGGGCGGAGAGGGCTTCAGCGCCAAGCTTTAGAAGCCTCTCTCGAGGCCGTTCGGAAAGCGGTAGGTCGTGAACGGTGAAGGATTTTTTCAATTAAGGGACCCCTAGTGGTATAGTTAATGCCTTTGAGGCTACTAGTTTGCGCAGCACTTCTTCCTCGAAAACCTTGCCCTGGCCAATTTCCCACACAGGAGCGCAGCCGAGTCCAGATTGGGATAGCGTTTGACTGTTTATATATTCTCGCCATAATTCATCAAGCCCATCTTGGTCGAAGCCGTAGACTTCACTTAGGGCTTCATCGCAGGTGTTTCCTTCCTTTAATAGGGTTAGGAGACGGAGTATTTTGTCTTTGCCGTGGTCCTGGATAAGGAATTCAACCAGACTCTGGCTTTGAGCATAAGAGATATATGCTTCTTCCGGTTTAGCTGAAAACGGGCTGGACAAGCTGCGTACTGAGATGAGTCTTTGCTCGGAGATTGCCTTTTCAAGCCATGACTCAAGATAGGGGTCGGGCTCGCCCTCGGCGTGCATGGCTAACCCTTCATCCAACCAGATGGGTAGAATAGCTCCGTAGGGGCTAAAGGTTATCTGGTGAGTTACTAAGTGACCCAGCTCATGAGCTAAAGCTCTTTTTCCCCAATCCAATTGTTTCTCGGAAACACCGATGGCGATAATTCCGTATTCAGTGAAAGCAACACCGCCTGTCCATTCTCGCGGGAAAATCATTGCCCCTCGCAGGTCTGTACTATTAGCATAGATATAGATGTCGACCGGGTTTTCAAGATGAACACCAGTATCTTTGGCTAGCCTTTCCAGCGCCTGTTGAGAAGCAGCCATTAGCTCCTCGGCAAAAGAGTGATTACCTTCATACCAGAACAGGTTTAGCTGTCCTGCAGTCAAGCTTTGCCACGAATACCGGAGGTCCTCAAAGCGTACCGTATCAACACTAGTTACTAGCCTATTTCCAGTCTCATCTTCAATTGTCCACCAGTAGTGGACTGTTGCTCCAGATGGTAAGCTGACTCTTCTCATATCCCATATCCACTGTGTTTTCACCTCGGGTGCTGGAGTGAAAGCGGGCCAGGATTCGCTAACAACCTGGGCATAGTTCATCTTATCAACCTGATAGTGGAGGCGAACCTTGGTGATATCACTCGTGCTTTCAACATTGATATTGAAGACTAGGGCAGAAGGAAAAAAGATTTGAGCAGTGCTATCAAGTAATGAGATTTCCTCCTGCGCATCGGCGACGGTTGGAGTAAGGAATAGAACGGCAATGAGAACTATCGGAAGGAACCGTCTAATCATTTTTCCTCGCCCACTTTGGACCGCAGATATGCGGTAATAAACTCGTCCAGTTCTCCATCCAGGACGGCAGCGGTATCGCTGGTTTCATGATTAGTGCGGTGGTCTTTAACCATTCTGTAAGGGTGGAGGACATAGCTTCGAATCTGGCTACCCCAGCCGGCGTCAATTCGTTTGCCTTTGAGCTTGGCTTTTTCCGTCTCTCTCTTAGCGCGCTCCAGTTGAAAAAGACGGGCGTAAAGCACTTTCATGGCGCTCTCTTTGTTCTGAAACTGAGAGCGTTGGCTTTGGCAGCTGACTGTCAAGCCGGTGGGAAGATGAGTTATTCTAACAGCACTGCTTGTTTTCTGCATATGCTGTCCACCCGGCCCACTTGACCTGAAGGTATCGATTTTCAAATCATCAGGACTTATCTGGATGTCTGTTTCCTCTTTGGCTTCAGGAAGGACTTCAACCAGAACAAAGGAAGTATGCCGGGCGTGGTCAGCATTGAATGGGGACAAACGAACCAGACGGTGGACTCCATACTCTGATTTTAGATAGCCATAAGCGTAATCACCCTTAATCTCCATGGTGGCACTCTTAATGCCAGCTTCCTCACCTGGCGAGGTGTCCAATATTTCGGCTTGATGCTCATGCCGCTCCGCCCATCGTAGGTACATCCTCAACAGTATTTCTGCCCAATCCTGGGACTCGGTCCCACCAGCACCGGCGTGGAGAGCTAGGATGGCATCTCTGGCGTCGTATTCATCACTGAGGATTAATCGAATTTCTAACCCATCGAGTTGGGATGCTACCTTGCCTGTCTCACGTTGGATCTCTTCTTGAAGGGACTGGTCGTTTTCTTCAATGGCCAAAATTGCCACATCACGAAGTTCGGTGATCTTTATCTCTAACTGGCGCCAAGTCTGGACCACCTCTTTGGCGGCACTTAATTGCCGCATAGTTGATTGCGCCCTGACTGAATCAAGCCAGAAAGCGGGACGAGTGGTTTCAGCCTCCAATCTGGCGATTTCCTTTTCTTTCCCAGCGATGTCAAAGATGCACCATTATGTCTGAGATTCGCCGGTGCAGGGTTTCTAGTTTGTCTTTTTCCTCTTGCATGCTAACTCCTGTTTTGTGTGTTGCTTACCTGGGTCAAGAACTAGGTGAAGAATCTTTGTTTGTAACTATGATGTGGGGTTATCGAGCTACCGCCGGCGGCAAGGTGGGCTAATCGACAAGGCTCAGGAAGCCGATAACCGCGGCAACATGCCAATACCCAACCTATGGCTGCGGGCAGGTCGATTTTGTGACCGATGGAGACATAAATGGGATTTACATCATCTTTGGTCCTGAGAGCAACCCCGATAATCTCATCACTGTCGACAAGCTCGGCATAAGCGCCAGCTTCAACAGTTGGCGGTTCGTGCCTGCCGCACAGGCGGGATTTGGCGCAGCCTATAGTAGGTGTATCAAGCAGCAGACCTAGATGTGAGGCGAGTCCAAAGCGTCTGGGGTGAGCAATTCCTTGGCCGTCTACTAGAATAAGGTCAGGGTTGGTAGATAGTTTTTGGCAAGCAGCTAGTACCAAGGGAGCTTCTCTGAAAGATAAGAGGCCAGGTATGTAAGGAAGATTGAGTTTATCCTCGGCGATCTTGACCTCGGTGATTTCGAGTTCAGGGTAACTGAGGACAACTGCTGCCGCGCGAGCCAGCCCTGTGGAATTTGGTGCTGATATATCAAGACCGGCAATAAAACGAGCGTTAGTGACCTCGTTTTTCTGCGATACTTGGCTTGCCAGCTTCCGTTGCATTTCTTGGGCTTCGGCGATAGTTATTTGCCAACCATGTAATTGTTGTACTTTCACGCCTTTTGATTATACTGGCTATGTTGCTCGGTGGCAACATTCATCGGTTTTCGAAGCGGTGTTGATTGTCAGGCCTTCTTTGTCGGTCTTCAGGCATTGAAGTACGTTGTTGTTTTAATGTGGCGGCTTACAGGTTGACGTTTTGCTCCAAAGCAGGTAAGGTGAGTGTCTGCCGCTGTGCCTTGACGATTAGGTGACTGTAGATGACACAAGGAACCTGGATCCTTGAGCGGTGTGTTAGCGATCACTTCCCTTACCGCCTACAGATTATCAAGGGTGAAAACCTGTGGCTTGTTCTTCGAACCCAAGACCGCTGGCCTGCGGCAGGCAGAAATATCTTTTGTCTCCGAGAGGAAGAACCACCGGTGGCAGGTGAAGTACTTGAGGAAGTCGAACGGGTCCCGATTATTGTCTTCCATGAGCGTGGTCGCCGTGTGTCAATTGTTCTGGAGCGGAAACGATACAAACGGTGCGATTTTCTATTTTTGACCAAGTCCTACAAGCGTAAGTCCAGTGAAACCTATGAGCAGATTTTTTGGCTGACTCAGAGGTCCGTCGAGCAACATAGACCGTCAGCTAAATTGACCAAGCGTCCGATTGTGGCCAATATGACTGTTCGCGTTGCCAGCGATGAGCGTTACCCATGGCGTTTCCCCGGCGCCCACGTCGAACGTAAACCACTTTCGGTCGGTGATTATGCTCTGATGGATGGAGACCGGGTCTTGGCTATAATAGAGCGGAAGACTTTTGATAATCTTCTTGCTGACTTTGGCATCATGCCGGTGCTTCATCAGCGATTGGCAGAGCTTACTACTCATGAGAACCATGGTCTCGTGATTGAGGCCTTATACTCCGACTTCTTGAATCCCAAGAAGGTTCAGTATTACACGGCTGGCTTTTGTGCTCGAGTCATCGCAGAGATATACTCTTTACACCCCAGGCTTCGCATTGTGTTTTGTGGCAATCGAAAGCTGGCAAATGAGTGGGCTCGGCACTATTTTTCCGCCGTCTGGAAACAGGAGCATGCCAGTACGGTGACCATATCCTAACCAATATGTTGAATTGCGCCACCACACAGATGCGGATTAGGGCCAGCTAAGAGACTGTCTATTGACAGGGGTAGTGACTTGATGCATAATATCCAATAGAATATACAAAGGGGATTTAACCAAGGCGGTAGATTATGGTAAAGATAAGGTTAAGGCGGGTGGGTGCCAAGAATAGACCGATGTACCGAGTGGTAGTAGCTGATGCCCGGTCGCCACGTGATGGTGCTTTTATCGAGGTTATTGGGCATTACAATCCACTAACTGACCCGGAGACCTTTTCTATAGATGAGGAGAGGGCGAAGAAATGGCTCGGGCATGGTGCCCAGCCAACAGATACTGTAGCTAGGCTGCTCTCTAAGTCAGGGATTATAGAAAAAGCCGAACCGAGTTTTGTAAAAAGGTCAGAGTCAGCAAGCCCGAAAACCACAAGCAGAACCAAAACCAAGGCTAAGGTCAAGACCGAGACCAAGGCTGAGACTGAAGCCAAGGCTGAGACTGAAGCCAAGGCTGAGACTGAAGCCAAGGCTGAGACTGAAGC
>CAZOQG010000013.1:0-1227 GCA_964582065.1 uncultured Dehalococcoidales bacterium | reverse complement strand
CAAGGCCGAGACCGAAGCCAGGGCCGAGACCGAAGCCAGGGCCGAGACTGAAGCCAAGGCCGAGACCGAAGCCAGGGCCGAGACTGAAGCCAAGGCCGAGACCGAGACCGAATCAGCCGCTGAGGAGACATCGTAATGAAGGACTTAATAGAGTATATTGCCAAATCCATTGTTAGTGCACCTGAAGAGGTAAAGGTTACTGAAGAGGCTGATGATGACCAGGTGGTGGTAGTGAAGTTAGAAGTCGCTGCGGATGACAAGGGGAGAGTGATTGGCAGGCAAGGGCGTGTTGCTGAGGCAATGCGTACGCTGCTTCGAGTAGTAGCTACTAAGGCCGGCGTTCGGGTTAGACTTGAAATCGTATGAGTGGGCTGTTGGCTCCACAATAGATTCCCAATTCCTTATCGTAGGTTGCTACTTTTTATACGGACAGTGACTGATTAGATAGCTGAGCTGTAACTACAGACCTGGCTTGGCTTTGCGACGTCTTCTTTCGGCTACTTTGAGGCGGGTTAGGGAACGGCGAAGAGCGGCTTCAATCGAAGCAGCCTCCACGTCTGGCGGTCGAGTTTCGAGACTTTCTTCAGCGCGGCGTTTAGCCTCTTCAGCGCGCGCGACATCGATCTCCTCGGCACGTTCACAGGCATCTGCCAGAACTATGACCTTATCCGGGCGTACCTCAAGGAAACCACCCGTAACGACCATGTATGTTTCTTCGCCATTTTTTCTTACGAGTAGTTCGCCAGGTTGAATCATGGTCATTAGAGGAGCGTGATGAGGCAAGATACCTAGCTCTCCCTCGATGCCCGGGGCGACGAGTATATCGATGTCATCGGCGAAAATCTCACGCTCGGCAGTTATAATCTCAAGTTTTAGAGTTGCCATTACTATTCCTCAAGCTTCTTGGCTTTGGCTATCGCCTCATCGATGTTGCCTACCATATAGAAGGCTGATTCAGGAAGCTGGTCATGTTTGCCTTCGAGAATCTCCTTGAAGCCGCGTACAGTCTCTTTAATTGGAACATATTTGCCCTCAGTACCTGTGAAGGCTTCAGCAACAAACATCGGCTGGGAAAGGAATCTCTGAATACGGCGTGCCCTGTTTACGGTTGTCTTGTCCTCCTCGCTAAGCTCTTCCATACCCAGAATTGCGATTACATCTTGTAAGTCCTTATAGCGCTGGAGAACTTTTTGTACTCCGCGAGCAACCTGATAATGCTCTTCGCCA
>CAZOQG010000012.1:0-25540 GCA_964582065.1 uncultured Dehalococcoidales bacterium | reverse complement strand
GGAGATGTGCACCTTGCAGCCGCTGACCACGATGCCATCGCTAAGCCTCTCCTTGATCCGCACGTAGGCGTCGGGGTTCGGCTGGTCGGCAGGCCTTAGCATCCTATCGCCCTTGACGTCCGTCTGAGCGCAGCAGCCTACCAAGTCCTCGGTCTGGAAGCGGATGAGCCAGTTCTTGAAGTTCTCATGGTACTGGGTGGCGCCGTTGTTCGTCTTGTCCGCTTCGTAGGACACGTTGTAAATGGCGTTGGTGGCATCGATGCCCATGCACCGCTGGATGCAGCCGCCCACCTTCTGGCAGAGCATGCGGGTCATATCTTGTTTCTTATGCAGGTCGTCGGTGTTCTGATGGATGTGGGTAAAGCGGTTGATCCTCTCACCGGTGAGATGAGAGATGGCGGTGCACAGGTCTTGGTTCTCTGGCTTGGCTGCTTCCTCGAACGGGGTGCCGATGGTATTGATGCAGTCCATCTGGCGCTCGTCTGCTCGGTTGATCAGCTCGCCGTCGAAGTAGACGTTCCGCGTCATTTTGGCCAGGCCTTGGATGTATTGCTCCTTTGTCCTCATTTTTCCTCCTTATTCAATGGATAACTGACTTGAGACACTAACGTTTCATTCGGGTCAACAACTGGACGCCACCATGATACCACATTTGGGCGAACACGTCATGTCGGTGTAGTCGTCCAGTGGATTAGTGACACCATACCTCCAAGTGCAGAGATGAACCTGCGTACACATGGATACTGTGCAGGCATCAAAACCTGTAACTGGAATTCTAGGGGGATGCAAGTCAGGATATCAAAAACACCATTTTCATGTTTTGATTAGCCTAGTGGTGAAGCGGGAAATCGAAGGAATCCTTGTTGGCTAGCAGTTTCGTAAATCGCCGGTCGTCGGTTTGAATCTGGCTGCCAGCTCTCATACGGGCAAGTCTAACTTAAGAAGCGGTGCTATCATTTGAGGCAGGTCAATACGCTATCAGAAGCTTGGTTGCCGATGCCGAGGCCACGTGATACAGAGTCATTCCACAATAAGGCTGATTTCATCGCCCAAGGAGTCCGTGAATTCTACGGTGACATTGTCAACAGCCGGGTCATCGGCGGTGTCAATGTCAAAATCGAAATGATACCCTGGCAGAATGTGGCTAGGGTAGACACGTACTTCGGACTTCACCAGGATGTCCCCGCTCCAACATTGCATTACGCATGCCATACCTGTCACCGATGCGCGGCTCGCGTTCCTCACTGTACCTCTAATGAAAAGAACTGAGGTCTCCAATGTTGGGTGTCCTTCGACCCTTCTCCCCCACTCGGACGATAGCAACTCCAGCACGTATGGTGATTTCGGCGCGGCTGTGGCGAAGGTATAATCCCTTGACAAGGCCTCGTTGCCAGCCTGGTCTGTTGACCTTACCCTGAAGTGATAGAACCGACGAGGCTCCAAGCTGTCCAGGCCAACAATATGACTGGCAACTAGCTGTTCATCCAAAGCAGTAATTGAACCGTAATCGACGGTCCTGCCATGCTCGACCTGGCTGCTAGCCGGCTCGTCCGTTAACCAGCCCACAACAGCGCTCATCTCCGTCTCGGAGGAAACTGATACATTTGTGATTACGGGCGCTGTGCTATCCGGAGTTGGCAACGGCGCCGGATTAACGACAATGACCACGGACTTGCTGGCAGTACCCGCTGTATTGGCGGCGGTCAGAGTATAAGCAGTGGTTATGGTTGGTGATACCTCTCCGCTTCCAGCAGCAGCAGCCTTACCTATACCATGGTCTATATCGACGCTATCAGCTCCTTTAACAACCCAGCGCAGGGTTGCTGACTCGCCGGCATTAATCTCGGCAGGAGCGGCATCGAAGGCAAGAATCTCTGGCGGGGCCGGCCGACAACCAATAAGTGAGCAGACCGTTAACAAAGCCAAGCCCTCGGCAGCAGCCAAAAGCCATCTGGGCATGTTCATCACTGCAGATCCCCACAGGGTCCCATCTCTGCCGCCATTATACACTCAGCCAGAGCAGAATAGAATACCCCTCAATACGTCCAAAAGCGGAGGTGAACCCGCGTGCGTGCGGAACGTAGTTACAACAATTGGAAGCAAAGTTGCATTGGCGGGATGACACAATCTGGGTATTGTGACTTCAACTGGTGTTTTGCTATCCAGCCTTATTACACATATAATCTGCGTTGACTAGACTGCCAAGGGTGAGTCAAATCATCGTCAAGGAGAGAGACTATAGAAGCCAAGAAGGAACTTGCTGCACCTTGTGGCCTTTACTGTGGGGTCTGTGGAGTATACATAGCACACAGAAATAGTAATATCAAGTTCAAGGAAAGACTGACGAGTGTATACAATGTACCGGTCGAGGAAATTGCTTGCGAGGGATGCCTCTCAAGTAGACCCTTCGGTTTCTGCGTTACGTGTCCCATTAGGTCCTGTAGCGCAACAAAAGGCATTGAAGGCTGTCATCAGTGCTCTGATTTCCCCTGCCAGTGGATAGAGGATTTCCCTTTCGACGTGGGCAAGAAAGTGATTTTACGCGCCATACCGACATGGAGGGAACTGGGGACCGAGAGGTGGATGGAGCAGGAAGAGAAACGCTACGTCTGCCCCCATTGCGGTTATGCGGCATTCAGGGGGGCCAAGAGATGTCGCCAGTGCCGCAACCCGCTTGACCTTGATTAACCTAAACGTCAACCGCATCTGCCTCAGGCCAACGGTGACAATCGAACCTAGTATCCTTCCCGCTGTGCGTGCGGAGTGTAGTTACAAGGCTGGAGGGGGTACTCACATTGGCCAGATGACACAATACGGGCTTTTGTTGCCTGCAAACAAGTTCAGGGTTGTTGACATTGCAGTAACAAATAGTCTATCGTTACGTTTACTAGTAAAAAGAGGAGATTGAACAGATGCAAGCATATTGTATGAAGTGCCGCGCCAAGAAGGAAATGAAGGACGCCAAGTCCGTAACCATGAAGAACGGCAAGCCGGCGACCCAGGGTGTATGTCCGACATGTGGAACTAAGATGTTCAGGATAGGTAAGAGTTAGGGTAGGTAAGAGTTAGGGTAGGTATCAGGACTATTGAAGGCTAGGTACTTGCAAAAGATACCTAGCCTTTTATTAGCTTTCATATGGAGGCTCGTGTCACACAGTAGCTCTTGGTGCCTCGAGAGTCGTTGAAATTGCCCTGATATGCGTTCCTTCCTTTGTTGGAACTCGAGGGTTGCAAGACTACCTGGTACTGGCACTATCACCATTAATCCTAGTTCCCAGCTCTGACGCCAGCAACTCTAACTTAACAAGAGGTACAATTATTTGGGGCGGGTCAACCCCATGGGTGGATACTATGGAGCCAGAAAAAACTGTAGCTGAGACTCTGGGAGGATGCAAGCCAGAGAATTCAGCCTCCCGGGCGTGGGTTCACCTGCGGCTTCTTTCAGTTCTTCGCTTCAAATCTATTTCACCGCTGCCGAGAAATGGGCTGCCGCTCCGGTCAGCAGGGACAGGAGAGGTAATCCTGAACTCCAAGGCAGAATAAGATCAAGCGAGCCTCTCGGCTTCCGTTGTTAACCGCAGCAGCCGAAATAGCCATGGCGCGCCCAGGGTAATCCACACCCCTATGAGCCAGTAGCGCAGGAAGCGGAAGCCCAGGTAGAGTGCCGATTCCTCGCCAGGAAACACCATCTTGAGCCCCAGGTACAGCACCGCCATCACTATGCCGCCGACGAGGAAGCGCAGGACGCGCTGCCACCACGGTCCACGGGCGCTGAAGGAAATATACCGGTGCATCAATGCCAACCCCAACCCAAGCCCGCATAACGGCGCCAGTGTCGTCACACTGTCCTTGGTGGGATAGACCAGGAGCAAGATGAGAGGAATGGCGAGCGCAAGTGTAATCTGCGCGCCCAGGTTCAGTCCTGCCAACCACTTCTCGACCCTCGCTTGCACAGCCAGGCAGACAACCAGCAATACGGCGCCTATTGCCCAGCCGGCAAACACATCTGTAGGAAAGTGCACGCCCAGGTATACACGCGAGAAGCCAATCAGCACCGTGAGCCCGATGGCCACTGCCCAGAACCATTTCCGGCGTGCCCAGGCAGCAATACTACCCCATACGACAACGGCCGCCTGGGAATGACCACTGGGCAACCCGTAGCCTTCGGCACTGGAGAGCTTTACGCTCGGATCGAGATCAAAGGGGCGCGGCTGCTGGAGCAGGTCCTTTAGGCCAAAGTTGAGACAGCTGGAGAGCAGAAAGAGGGCGCCCAGGCGTGCCCCCAATCCGAAGTCCACGCACCAGAGGAGCAAAGGCAAGAGAATAAGATAGAACTCTTCCTCTCCCATGAAGGTGATAGCACGGAAGATACCGTCCAACACCGGTCCATGGATTTGCTGGATGGCGAGAATCAGGTCAAGGCCCCATTGTAAGAGAGCTTCCATTTCATCTCCTCCTTCACTGTCAACCGAAAACTGACTTCTAGCTCGACTTTGAGACTACGGCGTTTCCCTTTGGTATATCCTCACTAGT
This sequence comes from uncultured Dehalococcoidales bacterium, assembly GCA_964582065.1. Lineage (GTDB taxonomy): Bacteria > Chloroflexota > Dehalococcoidia > GIF9 > UBA5629 > JACNFS01. The sequence goes on along the minus strand of CAZOQG010000012.1, from coordinate 21,007 downwards.
TCGGCTATACATCCCCATGATTGAATTGGCTTGGGTTCACTGTACCGTAGCATGAAACCACCCAACTTTACAAAGGCGGATTCACCCACAATTTGCTCTGCTTCGTTGCTTCGAGGCCGGTTATAGGGCCTGCTATGAGGTAGTGGGCTGACAAGTAAAGGCCCGGCAAAGGCTTGAAAACCAGGCAATCCCGGGAAGTTGCTCAGCCAAGCTTTACTTCTGCTCACCCTTGTCGCCGCTCTTCTGTTTTATACGTTCCAAAGCACGTCGCTGAAGCTCCTCAGAATATTGCCGCCAGCGGTCTTCCCCCTCTTCCCTCGGCTTCATTTCAAAAAGACAGGTATCATAACCTTGGGGAATGCTATAGCGGAAGAAGGCATCGAAGTCGGCTCTGTCGCCCCATAGCTCCCGCGCAGCCTGTTGAACTCCCTCGACGAAATATCGCTGCACTCTACAGTCGAAGGGACGATAGATGTCCTGATGCGGGCAATAAAGAATATGAAAGCCTGCCTCGTCCTCGCTTTTAACAAAAGCTTCTTCTATGGAAGCATAAATGACTTCATTAATCCAACTGCCTATCAACGAAGCCATCTCGATGTTGCCGACGTCAGGGGGGACTTCAACCCCCGAAGCCATCTGAAGAAAAACATCCCTTCCTACTTCGTTTATTGCACCCCTGCACAGCTCCTGCCCCTCGGCACCAAAGCGCTCCTCAACCGCCTCCAAAAGTCGTAATACGGCCACGGCCATCATCTGACCCCAGACAAACGTGGTGGCTGGGTCGTAGTCATCGTGACTTAAGGCTTTGGAACGAAAGTTCTCCACCGCCTTTTCAAAGGGAAAACGTAAGGGCAGCCGCTGACGCCGTTCACCTATTTTGCTCATCATTTGCCTCCTTTCAGTCGCTTCTGGGGATAGCTTCTTGTAGCAACACCGTCATCTAATGATTTGCCAGTTCAACTATTGTAACCCCGGCGTCTCCCTCGCCATAACCACCGGGGCGGAAGGACTTGACCAGAGGATGTTCTGCCAGCGCCTCATGCACTACCTGACGCAGCACTCCTGTCCCCTTCCCATGGACGATGCTCACAAAGGGCAAGCCGTCCATGAAAGCAGCGTTAAGGTAGTGGTCAAGCTTTGGCAAGGCTTCATCCACCCTGAGCCGCCGCAGACGCAACTCTGAACTTACCTCCATCAACTTAACCTCTCAAACTCCAGACGCAGGATTTTCCGGGTGGTTTCGGTAACCTTAACACTATCATCGATTCTCCAGCCAACCACCCACAAGATTTCTCCAGGCGAACAAACAAGTGGAACTCGGCCTCGCCAAGACCGCGGAATCCTGGCATCGACCATAAAGTCCTGAAGCTTCTTGGTTTGGTTCATGCCCAACGGCTGAAAGCGGTCGCCTGGTCTGCGCGGTCGCACCGTTAATTCTTTGCCGGCCTTATCCAAATCAAAGCTGGCGAGAAGACCATTGTCAGCACTGTCAACCGGCCCCTGGACTATATCAGCCTTGATTCGCCAGCCCGGCAAGACCGTTTCCCCAGGAACGTTGATGCTGGATACACTTGCAAGGGGAGGCAGCGGGCATAAAGAAGCAGGACCTGAAGTCAAAACCAGACGACCATAGTCTGCAGACAGTGTCAAGCCCTGTGGCAGGCACAATCTCTTCCCGGCTGGTCTCGACAAGAAATCCACCATTGCCTCAACATGGTCAGCTTCAACATCTTTGAGACTGCCTCGAAGCTGCGCCACTGACAGTCGAAACATCTGCCTTTGCATGGCTCGCGGCAGGCCAGCAATCTTGCCCACGTCCAGGCAAATTGCGCCGCCTTCCTCTTTAGCTACCTCATTCCACAGCCGCGAGGCCTGCTCCTCGATAAAAGAAACATCGTCACCAGCAATAGCAGCTAGCCTCAGCAAAGCTCTGTCAATACTAGGGTTGTAGCTTTTGAGTACGGGCAGAAGCTCAAGGCGAATACGGTTTCGAAGAAAAGCAGGCGATGTATTGGAGGAATCGCTCCGCGGCTCCAGGTGATATCGCTGGCAGTAGTCCAATGTCTCCCGCCGGGTGACTTCCAGCAACGGCCGCACTACCTCAATTCGTCCCCTGTCTTCTCCATGTTGCAGCAGCGACCGAGGCTGCAGACCACGTAATCCCGTCATGCCTGTCCCCCGCAGCAAGTGCATCAGGATAGTTTCGATGTGGTCATCACGGGTATGCCCCACCACCACCTTGGAGGCACCTACTGCCCCCGCCACCCTAGCCAAAAAGCCGTAGCGCACCTCTCGAGCAGCTTCCTCAAGAGAGCAGCCTTCTTGATTGCGATAGGCCGCCACATCCTGCCGCTCAACTGTTGCCGGAATATCCAGATGATAAGCCAAATCAGAAACATACCTGGCGTCGGAGTCGGACTCGGCGCCACGGAGTCCGTGATCAAGATGAGCTATGTGCAGTTCCGCACCCAACTCTCTTTGCCACTGCGCCAGAATATGAAGCAAACACACCGAGTCGGCACCCCCCGACACGGCCACCACCAGCCTTTCGCCCGCCGAAACAAGACTGTGCTCCCGAACAAAGCCAATGACTCTCTGTCCCACAGTCTTCTCTTTCTTAGCCAAGTTCAGCCTCCTCGTAGATGACAGGTATCGCCAAGGGACACCAGGCAAGCACCATTATCTCCAAAATCGAGTATGCTCACGCTGGCATTCTGCACTCTGATTCGCTCTATGTGGTTGAGCGGCAATCCCAGAGCTTTGCAAATAATGATGACAGTAACAAAGTAATGGCTGGCCACTACTACTGTTCCCTCTTTATGCTTGTCAATTATGCGCTCAATGGCTGGCCAGGCCCTGTTTGCCACATCAACTACACTCTCCCCACCCGGCATTTTCTCCGAGCCTTGTCCCTCTCGCCAGCGCAGCAAAAACTGGCTCAAACTGGCACCGAGCTCAGTGATGGCCACGCCTTCGAGTTCACCAGCTTCAATCTCCCTCAAATCAGGCTCAACCTGCACTGCCAAGTTATGGTGGCTAGCAACAGCCTGGGCTGTATCCAAAGCGCGCTTTAACGGGCTGGAATAAATGGCGCTGACCTCCATTTCTCTCAACCATAGCCCGAGGCTTTCCGCCTGCGTTCTCCCCACTTCGCTTAACTCAATGTCACTGCCACCGCCTTGAATCCGCCGTTGCTGATTCCAAACGGTTTCACCATGCCGAACTAAAACAAGCCTAATCGCTCACCTCCTCAAGAACTTTCCCGAAAATAACGTCCAGCCAAGTTCACTCGCTTGGTATATGGAGGATGGTCATATAGTAACAACTCCACCCAGCGGCTAGGCTGAGCCACACTTAGATTCTGGTTGGTGAGCTTGGTCATTGCCGCAACGAAAGCTTGGGGATTAGCCGTCAGTTCCAGGGCAGTCTCATCAGCCGATGTCTCCAAATAACGACTGTAGGCATTAACCAGCGGTGTCATCACCAGGCTAAAGGCGGCTAAAGACAAAACCAGCAGGGGAAAAGCCGCTACATCGGCAATCCCCTGGAAACCTAAAGGGGTAACACCAGCTTTCAAAACCAGGTCAGCCAAATACAAGGCAAGCAAAACTATAACAGCTTGAACGGCAATGAGCTTTGGGATATGTCGATGAAGATGATGACCCAACTCGTGAGCCAGGATTACCTCTGTTTCCTCAGGAGAATACTGCTCGAGCAAAGTGTCGCTGAGGATAATGCGTCTGCTATCGCCCAAACCAGCTAACATGGCATTAGCTGTGGTACCCTTGCTGCTCAAGTCCATAGTGAATACACCACAAACCTGAGTCCGAGCGCGTTTCGCCAGATTGGTCAGCTTTTGCTTAAGCTCCACATCATCCAGAGGCTCCAATCTAAAGAAAAGGGGTAGAAGCAAAGTGGGTGTCAACCAGGTCAGAAGCATGCTGAGGAACAACAGCAGAATGCCAGACAAAAGCCACCAGATATCTGCCAAACGGTCTAATAACAGGTAAACAACTATGACTACTCCCAAACCCAATAGAATGCCCAGCGCTGCGGCTTTGAGTCCATCAGCCAGCCAAGCGCTAAACCCTTGATTCGATAGACCGTAGCGACGCGGCAGGATGAAGCCCTGGTAATAGGTCAGCGGCATCGTGATTATCCCCAAACCAATCACCAGAATAACAAAATACAAAGCTGACGCCCAAGGTTGAGGAAAAGCCAGGAAGTGACTCAGCTTGGCCGAGACACCACCAAAAACAAGCATCAGCAGCAAAGCACCAACTACCGCCAGCTCGACGAAAGACAACCGCCTGGTAAGCCTGGCGTATTCCTTAGCCAGCCCTTGACGCTCCATATCGAGAGAAGACTCAACCGGCTGCATTTTTCAACCAAATTTGGTTCAGCTTAGAATCAGCTTGGTGCGGTGGATGAATTTTGGACGCTGTGAGAAACCCAGAGCTTTAGCCACCTGCTCCGGCCTACCGCTGCCCCTGGCATCACAGCGCAATCTCATTCCCAGAACACACAGGGAATCACGGCAGTCGATAAGCCACAGGTTATCTACCAGGGCACGCAAATCATAATGGCGGGCGCCTGTATCTCTGAAATGGTGCCACGGTAGCTCCTCGGCTGAAAGCAAAGACCGTACGGCTGACTCTACTTCTTGACGCGCCTTCTCCGTGTCTACCTCAACCTTGTACTCAGCAAAGCGAACTTGAGATTGAAGTGATGGAATATTCAGTCCAACTGGCCAAGCCTCCGGCAAGTCAAGGCCCTGAGGTAACTGCTTCTTTGCCTGAGCGACAAAAGAGTCCGGCGCCATCCAGCGGGACAAGAAAACATCCATTAGCTCAGCTTCGCTAGTTACACCTACTGATAGAGGGGCTGCCAGAGCGATCCGCGGATGAGGAGTGAAACCTTCCGAATAGGCCAGAGGCAACCCAGCCCGGCGCAAGGCCCTCTCCCAAAGCCTCATCAAATCTAAATGCGAAAGAAACTTGAGCTCTTCACCACGGCCGAATTTAAGGCGCAGGCGCTGCATCCTTTTCCTTGGTTACCAGAATTCTCTCGATCTTCGTCCCCCGCATTTCGAGTATAGCCAGCTTCAAATCTTTATACCTTAACTGCTCGCCTTGTTTTGGAATGCGCCCCAAATGGCTAAGAATAAAGCCAGCTATGGTATCATAGTCGCCAGAAGGCAGGTCCAATTCCAGTTCCTCATTGGCTTCCTCTACCCTGAGCCCGCCATCAACCTCAAAGGTGTTAGCATCGATGGTTACGAAGTCTTCCTCCCTACTAGCCAGCTCATCGCCAATGCTACCCATGATTTCCGCGGTCAGGTGCTCCAGAGTGGCTATGCCAGCTACACCCCCATATTCATCGATAACTACTACAATATGATAATTGCTATCCCTCATCTCAGCCAGAAGCTCACCCAGAAGCTTGGATTCAGGCACGAAGTGAACCGGCCGCACCAATTCATCAATAGGGCTGTCCGCATTCAATGAATTGTTGGCTTGAGCCATGAGTACATCCTTAATAGATAAAACCCCGACCACACTGTCAGGAGTCCCCTTATAAACGGGAAACCGAGAGAAGGGAGACTGGCGATAAACATCAAGGAATGCGGCCAGGCTCGTTCCCTGCTCCAGCCAGGCAATCTCGGTTCGCGGCTGCATTACCTCCTTCACTGGCCGGTCAGCGAATTCAAAGGCCGCCTGCAGCATCTCGGCTTCGTCCTCTTCCCACACACCTTCAGCTTCGCCCACACTAATAGCCGTGAGAATCTCCTCCTCAGTTACCAGCTTTTTGTCCTCTTCGGTATCAGCCACCATTCTGGTAAAGCTCAAGCCAATATGATTCAAAACCCATACAAAGGGATAAAAAATCCAGATTACTAGCTTAATGGGCCCAATATATGTAAAGGCAATTCGCTCGGCATGTTGGAAGGCAAAGGTCTTGGGAATGACTTCACCAAAGACCAGAATCAGTGTGGTTACCCCTATAGTAGCAACCAGAGCTCCCCAGGCCGGGCCGACAGCAGCAACCGCCATCATCGTGCCCAAAGCCGCTGCCGCTACGTTGACAAGATTGTTGCCCAGAAGGATAGCTGCCAGTAACCTGCCTGGCTGCTCCACCATCCTCTCCAGTCGCTCAGCTCCCTTTTTGCCGGTGCTCACCAGATGCTTGACCCTGAGCTTAGGCAAAGAAATAAAGGCGGTCTCGGCGCTGGAGAAGAAAGCTGACAACACCAGACAAACCGCAAAAAGTATTAAATACCAACTATCAATGTTTTCCATATACTACCCAACCGAATACCCGGCTGGGCCATTCAATATCATCATAACATTGGCTATTCATAGTGTCAAAGAAACAAACGCAGCGCGACGTTCCACCTTTTCCCCTCTCCCACCAGGTGGGGTCAGGGGACCTGACACTCACAATTCGTAACGCCAAAGGTCAAAAGTTAAAAGTTAAAATGCCAAATGAAAATTGAAACATTGTTCTTTGCTCTGTAGAACCGACCCTCCGCATTCCTTTTTCAGCTTTGACTTGCGTCTTTGCATCTTCGTATTTGACTCTTACACTCCGACTTTGAGGCCCTTCGCTATCGCTCAGGGTGACACAAAGTGAAGGGTTCGCAATAACATTTATGCTAGCGTATGTCGTCATTTCTCAACAACGTAGTGCGACCTTTTAAGGTCGCCTTGGACAGGTTTTGGGCGAGGCTAAAGCCTCGCACTACATGTGTTATTTACCCAAAATGTAAGGACAGACCTCCAGGCGGTCGCCTACTTTGCATTTCCACACTTTAAGCAGTATCATCATTGACGATATAGAAATGGTTCAGATAGAACTTGTCCCGGACCTTTCTCACTGCATTGAAACCGTAGCCAAAAGAGAGTATCAGAATCTGCTAGGAAGCTATCTCCAGGCTGGCAAGGGTGATTCCGACTTTGAAGAGAAAGTAGAACTCCTTCACACCTTCTTGGAGTCGGCGGATTTCAAGAAACTGCGGAAGGAAAGCGAAGGATACCTGTTGGAAGGGCGAAGTATCAAGTTCATCTTGTACCGACAGGAAGGGGAAACCAAGTACAGGCTAGTCCCCTGCTAGTCGACCAAATACCTACCTTGGCTGATGTCCCTGAGGCGTGTCTTTCCTTGGGCAGATTGTCGAGGCCCTTTTATGTGCCTCTCTTCTCGTAGTCCGGGCACCATGTGGCGTTGGGGCGCTCTCGATGATGGCAAGCACCCCGCCAGTCCCATTTACAAGTATCGCAAAGGAAGGCGTTCATGCCTAACATCTTCTTGATGCGAATCTTGGCTTTGTCGAGCCAGCTCGGCCCTGATTTCTTTCTTCCAGAAGACATTTCAAACGCCCTGAATAGCTATTCGGGCGGTGATGACACGAATACTTCCCAAACTCACCTTGCCCCGAATATCTGTTTCGCGCCCACAATTGACAAAAGTTTATCTTACTCTACAGCTATGTGTCAACGAAGAATGGCAACATTCGGCCTTGAAGGGTCTACATACTGTACAGTATCATAAGGGCAATCCAGAGCTATCGCCAGCCAAGCCACAGAGGAAGCCCGATGCAACGGAACCCACCATTCTGGCAGGGTAGATTGGTCGGAAGACGACCGAAGCATTACATGGATTGATTGACAAGTTGGTATCTTTACAAGCTCGGAGATTTCTTGCAGGTACGCAATGGCTGTGGAATGGAAGTTGGAAGAGTCAGGCAGGCACAGAGAAGAGGCCTTTGAGATGGGGGGAACTGAGAAGGTTCAGCGCCGGCGCTGGCGGAGTTTGAGGTAGTGTCCCTTCAAATAGTGCCGCCACATCATCGGCCGACCAGATGCTTCAATCCGAAGGACTTGTTTCAGAATCAAAAGAAGGAGTATGAACATGGACTGGACAACCCATGGGGATGAGATCCGTGAACTTCTGCGTCTGAAAGGAAATGCGGTGGGCATTACCTACTCAATGAACCCACCATCGACATCGGTTAAGGGAAAACATCGTGTGTGCGATGCGTTTCTGCGCGCTAGGGGTGGTGAGGTTATTGATCTCACAGTTTCAACATCTGCGTGCCCTGGCGGGACCTGGCACCTGGGTCTGGGTGAACGCCCAAAGGGGGAAGGAGACAAAACTCTCAAATGCTTTCTGGTGGACGGAGAGAAGATCTACTGCTCCATAGCGGCATTCCACCGGGGGCAAGCTTTGAGTGCCCCGCCGCCTCTTGGCCTAGCCGACCACGTTATTCTGTCGCCTCTCAACAAAGCCGAGTTCCGGCCCGACGTTGTGCTATTCATATGCAATGCCGAGCAAGCATGTCGGCTGGTCACGCTTGATAGCTATGGCACGGGCATCCCTCCGCGGATCGAGATGTCCGGGTCAACCTGCCACCAAGCAGTTGCTTATCCGGTAGTGACTGGTGAGCTGAACGTCAGCCTTATGGATTACACTAGTCGGCGCATTCGCGGCTACAAGCCAGAAGACCTGTTGGTCTCGATTCCGTATCACCGGTTCCTTGGCGTGATGCGAAGCATTGACTATTGCACTGCTGGGCGTGCCAAAATGGAGATTCCAGAATCAGTTCGGCGTCTCATCGGTGCCAACGTGTTGCCTGACGTGCAAGAGTAGCGCAAACTGCACGGAATAGCGTGATGCCATGTCGCGACCAAAGGCTAAATCCCTCCCGAAAGAGCTATTTGTGCATAACACCGCCACCTCTCGGACATGATTTCCCCCCAACAGACTCTGTGCTGGCTATTCCGTCTCTTTTGGGCTAGGTGTATAATCAATGCAAGACCGCAGCCAGGAAGATTCGAGCAGAAAGTATGAGTACTAGGCGTAAGCGAAGAAGGGCATCCGAACGGAGGTTCGGTGCTCGTGCCTTAGGCAGCTCGTTCCAGAGTTCTTTCAGGTATCTGTACCCTGGCTCACCTCCACGCCTTTCACACAATACTGCTTGCCGTGTTCACGAGGCCTTCTGAAAATCGTCTACACCGACCGATTTGCCCAAGCTGAACCAGCAGACCTTGACATTTGTTGAAGAGGTGTTTATAATTTGTTATGCAAATGAGTTGCATTAGCTTCACAGTGTGGGAGCAAGACAGTTGACTTACTTGAGAGGTTGGCAGGAAAGCCCCAGCCTAACTTGCAGCCTCGAGGCCGAAATATGGTTAGTAAAGCCAAGCAAAAGATGAGCGCCCAGCAAACATTGAATAGCTCAAGTCAACGAGTGACAGCTCAACGCACCCTGCTCCTTGACCTTATTCGGCGGAGCGAGGGGCATGTTGATGCCGATGAGTTGTATCGCCGGGCACGGCGGAGGTACCCCCGGATCAGCCTGTCCACGGTCTACCGAAACTTGCAGCTTTTCAAGAAGCTGGGGCTGATAGAAGAGCATCACTTCGCCGAAGAGCACCATCACTATGAGGTAAAACCAGCAACTGAGCATCAGCATCTTTTGTGCCTCAACTGCGGCAAAATCGTGGAATTCGCCTGCCCACTGAGCCAGAAGTTCAAGAAAGACATTGGCAAACAATACGATTTCGATATTACCGGAGTGGAAGTCCGCATGACAGGCCTGTGCTCAAGCTGTCGCAAGAGAAGCGATGGGTCATAAGAACAGAAGTAGCATTTTTGTTTTCCGCGCAATGTTGCAAATGGGATGCATTAGTGATTAACGATGCTTAAGGGCTACAGGATGAGGAGTAGACTAGACTAATGCCGCAGAAGAGACAATTGACTTTAGCTCAGATGGAGGCCGGGCAGACCGGCACGGTAGTTGAAGTTCTGGGTGGTCCAGGCTTCGGCTGGCGCCGAGGTCCAGGCTTCATGCGACGTCGAGGTTCGGGGCTCATGCAGAGCCACGGCCCAGGCTTCGCGCGGCGCCTCGAAGCTCTGAGTATCAGGCCTGGGAAGAAGGTGACCAAGGTAGGTTCTATGTTCTTTCGCGGGCCGGTTACTCTCAGGGTAGATAATGCCCAGGTGGCTATTGGCTTTGGTATGGCCAATAGAATATTAGTTGAAGTCGATATATCCACCTAAATGGCTCCAGACACGTCGATGAAGATTCTACTCATCGGTAACCCTAATGTGGGCAAGAGTGCCCTCTTCTCCCGGCTTACTGGTACACGCATAATCGCTTCCAATTATCCCGGCACCACTGTGGAGTTCACTAAAGGCTATTTAAAGCTGGGTGAAAAGCAGGACGAGATTATTGATGTGCCTGGCACCTACACGCTTGAACCGACTACCAAGGCAGAAGAGGTGGCTGTGGAGATGCTTAAAGATGGGGACTTGGTTATCAATGTTGTTGATGCCACCAATTTGGAGAGAAACCTCAATCTCACTTTGCAGCTGCTGGAAAGACAGGTGCCGGTAATAGTTGCCCTCAACATGTGGGACGATACCCATCACCGTGGTATCAATATCGATGTTGCCAAGCTGGAAGAGCTGCTTGGGGTACCAGTCATCCCTACAGTCGGGGTAACCGGACAAGGAGTAAGAGAATTAGTAAGCCGTCTTCCAGAAGCGGCGGCACGCCAAGCAACCTATTCTAGCAGTGACGAACGGTGGGCCAAGGTTGGCGATATAGTGAGTCAAGCACAATCATTGAGCCATCACCACCATACCTGGCGCGAGGTCTTAGAAGATGTCAGCAATCATCCGGTGGGTGGGGCTGTCATTGCCCTGGTGGTTCTCTTTGCCACCTTTTGGGTCATCCGCCTTATTGGTGAGAGTATCATTGGTTATGTAACCGACCCTCTCTTCGAATGGCTATGGACCCCTTTGCTGATGAAACTGAGCCTCGCTTTAGGCTCGGGAGGTTTCTGGCACAGCATCTTGGTAGGCAACCTTATCGATGGGCGAATTGACTATTTCCAGTCCTTCGGCTTGCTTAGCACCGGACTCTACATTCCATTCGCTGCGGTGTTACCGTATATCATCGCCTTTTACCTGGCATTAGGAATACTCGAAGACGTCGGTTACCTGCCCCGTTTAGCAGTACTGATGGATACATTGATGCACAGATTGGGACTGCACGGCTATGCCATCATCCCTACTATCCTCGGCTTTGGATGCAACGTGCCTGCGGTTATGGCAACCCGTATTTTAGAGAGCCGCAGGCAAAGGTTTATTGCGGCGACCTTGATTTCTATTGGTGTTCCCTGCGCCGCACTGCAAGCCATGATAATAGGACTGGTGGGGCAGCAAGGTGGACAGTACGTAGCTATGGTCTACGGTAGCCTTTTTGTATCCTGGGTTGTCATAGGGCTTATCCTTAATCGCGCTGTAAGAGGATTCAGCCCCGAGCTTTTGGTAGAGATTCCACCTTATCGCTTCCCGCCGTGGCGGGTGGTTGGTGAGAAGCTCTGGCTACGGGTCTCGGGCTTCATCAGGGAGGCTTTGCCCATAGTCCTTGGCGCTGTGCTAGTAATAAATGTTCTATACACGCTGGGGGCTTTCGATCTCTTAGCCAATATTGCTGCCCCTGTTGTCAGCGGCCTGTTGGGGCTGCCCAAGGAGACAGTTGTTCCCCTGGCTATGGGATTTCTGCGCAAAGATGTAGCTATAGGCATGCTAGCTCCTTTAGCATTAACCGCCAAGCAACTGGTCATAAGCAGCACCGTTCTAGCTATGTTTTTCCCTTGTGTGGCTACCTTTGTGATACTGGCACGAGAGTTGGGGGCCAGAGACATGCTTAAAGCTACTGGAATAATGATAACGGCAGCACTCGTCATGGGCGGCCTGCAGAATCTGATTTTGTGAAGGTAAAGAGCACGTGGTGCTCCTAGGGATAGGGGCTGGTATGCTGGTTATGGCTCTTAGCTTGTTTCTGCTGCGCTAACCTCAGCGCCGACAGCTTGACACGGTGGCTTATAATGGTATGATATGATCCGAATAAGCCAGAACGCCACGCTCCGGGCTTAACGCTGACAGACATCCTGATAACGACAAACAACAGCCATCACGGTTATCTCTTAGCCAAGTCCACTTTTAGGAGGAAATAATGAAAGAGGTGATAGTCAGGCCGACTACTAAGCTGTCTTTCAAAATCGCCCAACCCACTGTTGAAGCTGCGCTCAGAAGTATAATCCGTCTCCAGATAAGAGGCAGGGAAAACCTGCCCCGAAATGGTCCAATTATCGCCGTCTTCAACCACCTTAATCTGATAGACCCGCCCTTACACATAATCAGTATTATGCCCCGTGACAGCATTGTTATGGCCAAGGAGGAGTTGTTTCGTTACTGGCCCATCCCTATCTTCGGTATCTTGATGCGCATCGCTGAAGCTTTTCCGGTGCGCCGTCGTGGGAGTACCGAGGAGAGACAGGAGGCAATGCGGCACGCGGAAAAGGTACTCGCAGAAGGTCTTGTCTTCGGCATCTACCCAGAAGGTACGCGCAGCAAGGCTGGCCGCCTCAAAGAGGCCTATCACGGTTGCGCAATCATCGCCTTGCGTAGCGGAGCTCCCCTTATTCCTGTTTGCATCTGGGGAACGGAGAGGCTCAAAGGAATCGGTTGGCTAAGTCGCCCAAAGGTAACCATAAGCTTCGGCCAGCCGTTCAATCTTCCACCCGTCGACGGTGAGCCAACCAAGGACCAATTGAAATCGCTAACCGACTACATAATGCAACAACTTGCTCGCGGCCTGCCTCCGGAATACCGAGGCAAATATGAGCCAGTCGAGCCACCTGTTACAACCGGAGCACATGGCGAAGGCAGAAGTTAAAAAGGCTCGTGAGCTCGGCTTCTGCTTCGGTGTTAGGCGAGCTATCAAAATAATCGAGACAGCAGCCAAGGAACACCAAGGAATAGTAACGCTGGGACCAATTGTGCACAACCGACTGGTGGTCGCCAAGCTAGCTGAAATGGGAGTCAACGTGGTAAGCGACCTTGACCAGATTCAGGGCGGAATCGTTGCTATTGCCTCTCACGGTGTCTCTCCCGAATTGCTGTCACAGATTCAGGCTCACCGGCTTAGCGTAATTGATACGACTTGCCCCATAGTCCGGAGTGCCCAGAAAGCGGCTCACAAGCTGGCTGAAGCTGGCTTTGGCGTTGTTATCTTTGGTGAGGCAACCCATCCTGAAGTCAAAGGCCTACTGGGCTGGGCGGGCGATAAAGCTGTAGCCACTCTGGACGGAGAGAGGATAGCCAATTCGCGGCTGCCCCGCCGGTTGGGCATTCTCTCCCAAACTACGCAGAGTGTCTCCCAGTTTGCCGAGTTCACCCACAAGGTCATTATCGGTGTTTGCCTCTATGTCCGAGAATTACGCATTCTCAATACCCTTTGTCTAGAAACACAGAAGCGTCAAGAAGCTGCCCTTGAGCTAGCTGGAGAAAGTGAACTAATGATAGTGGTTGGCGGGCGTAACAGTGCCAATACGCAGCGTCTCGCCGAGGTATGTTCATCCTCAGTGGAGACCCACTCCATAGAAACGGCAGCCGAAATAGAAGAGGGCTGGCTTTCACGAAAGCAGTATATCGGTGTTACCGCTGGCGCTTCGACCCCAGACGAAGCCATAGAGGAAGTAATACTGAAGCTAGAATCCCTCACCAGCGGTGGTTAGAGCCCCTAACCGAGCTGGTCATCTAGTCTTCGTCCGCCAAGGAGGTGGAGATGAAGATGAGGCACAAGCTGACCGCCCTCAGCACCGCAATTTATTGCCAAGCGATAACCGTTTGCTGATACGCCTTCCTTCTCAGCTAGCTCCTTGGCTAGCAAAATAAGGCGACCAATTAAGCCCTGGTGCTCGTTGGTGAGCTGTGTTATCGAACCAATGTGAGACCTGGGTACAATAACAAGATGCGTAGGCGCCTGAGGCTGGATATCCCGAAAAGCCAAGAATTCGCCATCCTGGTGAACAACATCAGCAGGTATCTTTCCGGCGACGATCTCGCAGAAAACACATTCCATGAGCCTACAGTTGTGGCTAGGATACGCGAATTGACAGGCAGGTCACGGTTCTCTTTATACCAGGTATAGGGTGGATCTTCTCAGTAACCAGACTCCCGATGGCATTGAAGTCGTCATGCTCAACAACGGTGATGATATCATACGGGCCAGTTACAAGGTCAACCGACTTAATCTCCTTAGTTTTCAGATTCTGAAGGGCCGCCACAACCTCTTTGGTCCTGCCCACATCCGTCTCTACAAGCACAAAAGCCTTAGCTGCCATGGTCTCACCTCCTCCAGTTGAAATTTTAACCTATTACCTTGGCTTGACGCAACTCACTAATTTGCGTGTCCGTATAGCTCAACTGCAGCAATACCTCTTCAGTGTGTTCGCCGAAGAGAGGTGCAAAAGTCCTTACCTTACCTGGCGTCTCAGATAGCTTGATGGCAATGCCTGGTTGTTTCACTTTGCCCACAGTAGGGTGGTCCATTTCTATCACCATCTGACGGTGCAGCACTTGCGGGTCGCTCGAGAATTCATCCAATGTGTGGACCTTGCCCACCGGCACATCCTTTTTGCTTAGAAACTCAAACCACTCATCCCTGGTCTTGGTTAGAAAGACTTGCTTAAGGTAAGAAGAGATTTCTTCCCATTTATCATCTTCAGGTTTGTGAATAAAGTGCTCAGGGGCAACGCAGTATGGAATGTATTCCTCCTTGCCTAGAGCACGACACAGGTTCTCCCAAAACCAGGGTTCGACACAACCAATGCTAACATACTTGCCATCCTTAGCTTCATATGCGCCATAATAGGGATAGGCGCCATGAAGCCACGTTTCACCTCTCTTATACATTGCGCCGTTGGAAAAATGATTGCTAATGAACCAACTTAGAAGAGAAATGACTCCGTCTGTGTAGGCTATATCCACGTATTGTCCCACACCCGTTTTACCCCTGGCTACCAAAGCGGCTAGAATGCCCATAACGCCGTGTAAGGAAGCGCCGGCAAAGTCGGCTAACAAGTTCAGAGGGATAACCGGTGATCCCCCGGTGGTGCCGATTAGGTCAAGGGCACCGGCTATAGAAATGTAGTTCACATCGTGGCCTGAGAAGCTACTATACGGACCATCCTGTCCATAGCCGCTTAGAGAGCAATAGACAACCCTGGAATTGATGGCCTTTATTGCTTCATAGTCTACCCCCAAACGCTTGACCACCCCGGGCCTGAAACCTTCCACGATGACATCGGCTGTCTGCGCCAGTTGGTAGAATATCTGACGACCCTTCTCAGACCTAAGATTGAGTCCGACGCTCTTTTTGTTGCGATTAAGAGCATCAAAGGCCGCTTGCCTCCTCCCCTCTTCTCCCCTCGGTGACAAGCCCAATCCAGCGCCTCGCCCACCAACCTCAGGCGGCGCCTCAATCTTGATTACGTCAGCCCCCAAGTCACCCAAAATCATGGTACACAAAGAACCGGGTACCAAATGGGCCAGATCCAAAATCTTGATATCTTCCAAAGCTAACATATTGCCTCCATCTTGGAATTAATTGGCCAGAATAACATCCCTAATCTTACTTTCTGGCGTAACTATAGTCAAGGCTAGGAGAATAACGCTACCTATGCCCACACGATCTGGAGTAGCGCGACATTCAAGTTGGCAAGAAAGAGTCTCTCATCGGATAATCTCCCAACAGAGCCAATGAACTTCATAATGGGGTGGTTCATAAGCCGACGACTGGCATAGGATAGAGCAGCAAAGCGAAACCAGCATCAAAAGCCTGAACAAGTAACTGCAGAAGGAGCGGATGAAATGGAATCTACAAAGATCGTTCTAGAGAAGAAGGATGGAATAGCCAAGATTACGATGAACCGTCCCGAGGCAGTAAGTTGGGGCAGGTCACTACCTCCTAAGGGTACTGCAGAAGCTTCCACTCTCGTCATTAACAGGTTTGAGGGGCTTCCAGACCCACCCTACGTTATTTCCTATATAAGGCTTGACGGGGCCGATACTACCATTCCCCATTTCCTCACCGGTATTGACCTTTCTGATGCGGAGAGAGCGCGGCAGGAAATAAAAGTGGGCATGCCTGTCCGTCTTGTTTTCAAGGACAAGGCGCAGCGCGAGGGCAGGATGACCGATTTCCGTGTTGAACCTGCCTGAAATCTGGCCTCATCCCGGACTTGCTCCGTTGTCAGCAGAAGCTTGGTAAGTTGCAAGGCGAGCCTGCATAGCAATGATTTACTTCTGCCTGCGACCCTGACCGCCTTGGCCAAGCCTTATTCCTGCTCAAATAAACGCGGGCACACCAAGCACTTCTCGCCCGACAATGAGCCTCTGAATCTGGTTAGTGCCGTCCGGGGGCAGCAATGTTCTGGCGTCTCTGAAGTAGCGCTCCAGCGGATATTCTTCAGAAATCCCATAAGCACCAAGGATTTCCATAGCTTTGGAACAAACCCGGACTGCCGTCTCTGAGCCAAAGAATTTTACGCCAGAGCACTCTTTGAAGCACATTTGGCCTTTGTCCAGAAGTTGACAAGCCTTGTATCCCAACAAACGCACCGCTTCCGTCTCCACCGTCATCTCAGCCAGCATTTGCTGAACAAGCTGAAATCTAGCAATGGGTCTGCCAAACTGACTCCTGTCCTGGGCATATTTCACTGCCTCATCTATAGCTGCCTGAGCTAGTCCAGCTGATAAGACACCTATCATAGCCCGAGGAAAGAGAAGTATACCCATGGTAGCATCATAGCCAGCGCCCATGATTAAGTTTTCCTTAGGCACGCGACAATCGTTGAATGCCAACTCGGCCGTGGGACAGCAGCGAAAGCCAAGCTTGGGCAGTTCTCTTGCCTCAAAAGGGGATTCTCTCCCGTCCACTATGATTCGGTCTATCCCCTTAATCCCCTTGCTTTTGTCGGTATAACCTACCACGGCACAGAAATCAGAAACGCCGCCGTTGGTGATCCACGTCTTGGCCCCATTGACAACGTAATAGTCGCCGTCAGCTGTAATTGTGGTCTGCATCTCCCTGTTGGAAGACCCGGCGTCAGGCTCGGTTATGGCGCCACTGGCTATTATGTCCCCCGACACCAGTGATGGCAGATACTTCTTCTTTTGCTCGTGAGTACCCGAATTGGCTAGATCCATCCCACCCGCGGCATGAACCAGAACCATAATACCCAGGCTCCCCCAGGCATGACCCAGTTCCTCAGTCAAAATGCCGTAGGAGACAATGTCCATCCCTCCACCACCCCATTCCTCAGGTACCAGCCCACCAGTGTAGCCCAGGGACGCTATTTTCTTCATCATATCTATGGCTATGTCTTTAGGCAACGGTCTGTACTTACGCTCATAGTCATCAACAATAGGTATTATCTCCCTATCCATGAACTGTCGAGCATTTGCCTTCAGTAATTTCTGTTCCTCAGTCAGCTCAAAATCCATAACTAACCTCCTGTTATTCAAGAAATTGGGATGAATCTAAGCATCAGCCAAAGCTATGCTACCTTGGCAGCCGAGCCCTCTTACCATCTTGCAGGGTATCTCCCGAGCTCCTCCGACTTGAAATCGAGGACTATGCTCTTCCTATTGCGATTGAAAGCCCGCCTGCCCACAGCCATCGCCCCTTCAAAGCTGCAAGCAAAATCGTCTGCTCCCTTTGCGCCAACAGCGTGATTAGGTCGCTCCACCCGCCATACATCGGCACCGAAATCAACCAAAAACATGGTGCAATACATCCCCAGACCCAAATAAGAAAGACCTAGAACCTCTATTCTCTGAAGAGCGACTGCCATATTGACCTACCCGATTCCAAGAATGAGTTGATGCAACAGTTCCGGTGGCAACGGCTACGAAGCACGTGATGTTATCGTGCCAGTATATGGATACCGCAGGCGCCTGCCTCGAGACCAGCTACTGAGCCTCCCAGCATGTGAGCTAGTCCAACCTTGGCATTGGGAGTCTGCCTCTCACCAGCCTGTCCTCTCAGATGCAGGACAATCTCGGCTATGTTGCGCACACCAGACGCACTCAATGGATGTCCCAAAGCAAGTAGCCCGCCGCTGGGGTTGACCGGTATCCTACCCCCTATCCAGGTTGCTCTCTCCCTGATAAGACTTGTCCCTTCACCCTGCCGACACAGCCCAAGTTCTTCGTAACGCAACATCTCCTCATTAGCAAAAGCATCATGAAGCTCAACGACGTCTATGTCCTCAGGCCCAACTCCGGCCATCTCATAAGCCATCTTAGCTGTCTTGCTGCCCAGGGGAGAGATAGTGATATCTTGCATAACATATCCGTAGTCGCCCGACAGCAGCGCCGAGCCGATTACTCTTATTGGCTTTGTAGTATATTTCCTGGCTACATCCATGGAGCACAGAATCGCCGCGGCAGCCCCATCCGTGTTGGGACAGCATTGGAGTAAGGTAATCGGGTCGCATATCATTCGGGAGTTGAGGATTTCCTCTACGGTGAACTCTTTCCGATACTGGGCAAAAGGATTCAAACAGCCATGGTGATGGTTTTTGACTGATATTTGAGCAAAATCCTCCACGGTAGTTCCATACTGCTCCATCTGCCTCCGCGCAAGTATGGCGAAGACGCCGGGCATGGTCAATCCCAATTGACCGTCCAAATCATCCTTGGTCGGCGGGATCAACCTGCCGGCTATGGGGCTGGTAGTCATCGATTCCACACCGATAGCTATTCCAACGTCATAATGGTCATCGGCTATCTCCTTCCACACCCCCCTGAAAGCGGTAGCGCCACCAGCACAGGCATTTTCCACATTTACCATCTCTATGCCCCTTACGCCCACTTCTTTCAGTATACACTGCGCTGTGACCCAGCAATCATACATTCGGGAGGCATAGGCAACCTGGATATCTTTGGGACTGATGCCAGCATCCTTAAGCGCTGCCACAACCGCCTCTTGACCCAGCTCAGCTGCAGTTCTCTGAGGAGCTTTGCCAAACGTACTTTGTCCCACTCCTATTACAGCAACGTCTCTCATGATTAATCCTCCTCTTTGAAAACCGATACCTGTAAACGGCTAAACAGGCTTGAATTTGTAGCCGATGACTTCGTTCTCCGCCTCCTGCCACAGCTTTTCAATGACTAGTTCCATGTCCATACCTATAGCAAAGGGCTTGTCCTCCATCATCTTGAGTGGAGCGAAGATTCTTACTCCCTCGGGCATATCTACATAGCCTATGGCATAGGGAGGCTCAAAATGCATCGAAGGCATGCGCCCAATAGCATAGGAATACAGTTTCCCCCGCTGGCTCAGCTTTAACTCCTCCATGTCTTCATTAAAGCAAGTCAAGCAAAAAACAGCTTTGGGAAAGAAGACTTGCCCGCAGGATTTGCACTTATTGGCTAGTAATACTCCGCCCTCCGGGTTCTCCATAAAGGCACCTTCCTTAACAGGAATCCTCTCAACCATCGTATTCACCATCCTTTCCTTCTATTTGCCTTTGAATACTGGCTGCCTCTTCTCAACAAAGGCTTTCATCCCCTCCAATCTATCCTCAGTGTTGACCAGAATAGCTGCCTGCTTGGCTTCGAAGTCTATGGCCGCTGGCAGAGGCATCTGCATACCTACATTAACACATGATTTGACCGCCGCTATAGCCAGGGGCGGCCGCTGAGACAGTGTTTTGGCCCAACTCTTGGCTTCGTCAAGAAGCGACTCTGGTGGCACTACCTTATTAATCAACCCGAGGCGATAAGCCTCCTCGGCATCAATGGGGTCGCCGAAGAAAAGCAGTTCCTTAGCCTTAGTTATACCTATGAACCGGGGTGACTTGACGGTGCCTCCACCAGCAGGAATAACGCCTATCTTTATCTCTCCAAACCCAAATCTGGCTGTGGTTGAGGCAATTCTCAGGTCACACACCATGGCTAATTCGCAACCGCCTCCTATTGCCAAACCATTAATAGCTCCGATAACTGGCTTATCCAAATTCTCAATCTTAATAAAAAAGGCTAGCGGCTTACCTTTAGCTAGTGCCGCTCCCAAAGAAGCCTCTCCGGGAGACACCATTTCCTTTATATCAGCTCCAGCCGAGAAAGCTCGACCGGCCCCGGTTATAATCACCACCCTGACTGACTCATCGGCAGCAATCTCATCAGTTACCTGCTCTAACTCTTGGGCTAGTTTTGAGTTGAGGGCGTTAAGACTATCAGGCCGGTTAAGTGTAATTAGAGCTACGCCGTCTTCCTTCTCATAGATAATAGTCTCGTAGGCCATAATCAAACCTCCTTAGTTCTTAATCTACCATAGAGTAGCCACCGTTAACGCTGAGTACCTGACCGGTGACCCAAACAGTAAGAGTTCAAGGGAATGGGCAGAGTTGACGTTATATTCCCCGCCAGGTTACTATGTTGGCAAGTGGTTCACGAGCGCTCTGCACTTTGTTCGCTGGGAAGTCCCAGTCAGGGTATCCGATGGCTATGCCAATGGCAAGTTTCTTGGACGCGGGGATGCCTGCAATCCGCCTTACTACTTCGGGAGAGTCCACCAATACTCGCTGTATACAGGTACCCAGGCCGAAGTTCACTGCTGCCAGCGCTATAGTTTGAGTTACTAAGCCCAGACTGAACATTGCCGGGAAACTGCTGACTTCCTCGTCCACACTCACTATAATGGCATTAGGAGCATCGAAAGCGCGCAGCATCTTCAGCGTCCACTGGTCTCTCTTTTCCGTGTCTTCGCGGGCAATGCCCATGTGTTGGAATAGAGCGATGGCTAGCTCTACTTGGCGCTTTCTGTAAACTCCTGTCAGAGGGTGAATAGGAAAATCAGGCTGGGGCTCCACTTTGGCCAGGAGCTGTTCCTGCAGAGCTTGTTTCAAATCGTCCAGCACCTTACCACCCAAGACAGTAAACTCCCAGGGTTGAGAATTTAGCCCTGAAGGAGAGCGTATTCCTATCTCCAAGATTTCGGTAAGGATTTCTTTTGGTACCGGAGTTGGCTTATAGCCCCTGATGCTTTTCCTCGACTTTATGGCTTCGACAAGGTCCATGAAGTTTCTTCTCCTTTCTCCAGCAGTCTTCAGACAGCTTCACCGTGCCTGCTACGGTCTTG
>CAZOQG010000011.1:0-28279 GCA_964582065.1 uncultured Dehalococcoidales bacterium | reverse complement strand
TTTCGCGAGGCACATCTATGGCTATCTGGCGAAGCCTGTCGAAGGCTTCATCGAAACGCTCAGCCGGAACTCGAATGGAGATTCTGCCGTGGGGTCTGCTATCGTTTTCATACTTGGTGGAAGAAACCACATAGCCGCCCAATTCCTTGGCTGCCGCAGCGACGCCATTCATAGCCTCGGCTACGTCCTCTACCTCTAGAGTCAGGTAGCCGGTCTTCACGATTTTGCGGTCTATATCTGCATCTGCCTCGTACTCGTAAGCCTGCCCCTCGCCGCGATATTGCTCCATTTTCAGCGCTTCTTCCGCCGCTGGCGGTAATGGTGCTCCTGATGGTGCTGTCGGTAATGGTGCTCCTGATTCTGCCTGTGGGGCTGGCGGTGGTGCAGCAGCACAGCCTATAGCCAGTACCACAACTAAGCTTAGCAGTACCGGCATCATGGTTTTAAGTAGTGTGTTCATTTATCCCTCCTATACAGCTATTATAACCTATTTAAAGGGGTGATGTGCCTAAGGTTTGTATTCTATTCGCCCCCAGTTTATACGGGGGCTAACCCCATAACGTCCAGGCCAACGAAATATATTGATACAGCGACTATAGCTGCCGGGACAAGCCGGTTTACAGACCAAGCTAGTATCAGCATGACATCCGAATCCATGCGACAATCTCCTCGTATGCTAATTCTCTGGTCAGCAGTCTATCTGAATGACTCGGCTCAATTTATGCCGTAACCTACCTGGATTACGAGGCTGACTTCGACTTCCCCCGGGCTGATCGATGCGGCAGCTTCTGTAGGCATTAGAGGTGCCATTCCTCCTCCTCCCATATAGCTATATGCTTCCCAGATAGGTGGAAATTGAGACCCTTCGACGATGTAAATCGGTTTGCCCAGGGAAACTCCGGCCAGGTCAGCGAGATGCTCTGCCTTGGCCCTGGCGTCGGCTATAGCCTTTTCTCTGGCCTCGGCGTAATATGCTGTGGGGTCATCAACAGAGAAGCCTACCTGGTCTATCCTGATGAGGTCTCCTCCGGCCTCGGTGACTGCGTCAATAATGATACCTGCTCTGTAATCGAGAGGTCGGCTTTCATAATCTGCGTTTCTTATCTTGGCACTCACCATATTGGTCACTCTGTAGCCGATTACGACCTCCTCTTCATCGTCGTCATCCCATCTCGTTCTCTGGTGGATGTTGAAATGCTGGGTCTGAATGTCCTTTGCTTCGATGCCATTGTCGGTCATTGCTGCTATGACTTGATGCATGGCTTCAGATGCCCTCGTCTGGGCCTCAGCTACGCTTGCCTCCTGTGCCACAATGCCCAGGCTCAGGATGGCGATATCGGGGATAACAGTAACTTTTCCGGTGCTGCTAACCCATATCCCTTCCTGCTGAGTCGGGGGTATACTTATCGCAGCAACACTTGGACTACAGCTTCCTAACCCGACTATTGCCAGCACTGATACTAGTCCCAAGCTTATTGATAAAAACCATCTTCGTTTCATATTGACCTTAACCTCCTCAGGATAAGTTCTTGGTTCCTAAAGCGCCTTTCTCCGACGACGGAACCACCAGAAGAGGATGCCACCAACAACTATCCAGACAGGGCTGAAAATACCGATCCAGATGAATACATTCGCCAGCACCCGGCCAAAGGTGACCAGTGCGTTCCAGGCTACACTGGAGACATTGCCAGGGCTCCAGCTAGGAAGTACGGTGATGTAATCCTCTCTAATCTCGGTATCTTCACCACCTCGGTCATCGGTTACCTTGAGAGAGACGGTATATTTACCAGCAGACCTGTAGTAATGGATTGGGTTATTGTCGGTGCTGGTGTCGCCATCGCCAAAGTCCCAGTCATAGCTGTAAGGGGAGAACCCGCCAGCAACTTGGCTACTGAACCGTATTTTCTCTCCTGTTTTCAGGCTGGCCTTATTGGCGGAGAACTCGACCTCGAGATTGGCCTGCTCCAGGCTCACTTCGATGAGCGAGGTAGCTGAGGTCTGCTCCAGGTACTCCATGCGGCCTTTGGTCTGCTCGATTTCACCTCTTGTCTTGGTAAGCTCACGCTGGACATTGAGTATCTCCTCTACTGTTTTAGCCTGCTCCATCAGCTTGAGCAACTGTTTTTCGGCTACCTCGAGGTTTTTCAACTTGGCGCTCAGGTCAACGTACTCTTCGGTCACATCCTTGCTTGATGTGCTCTCGGAGACAACCTCGACCGCCAGTTCGCGCAGCTTCCCCATAGCATCGTCGAAATGCTCGGCAGGCACACGGATGGCGATTGTGCCAATGAGCCTTTCCCTCTCCCGCCAGGTCTTGGAAGATACTACGTATCCGCCGAGGCTCTTGGTGAACTGGATAATCCGGTCTACGGCGGCAGGTATATCTTCTGCCAACAGCGATATATTCCCTGTGCGCACGATCATACGCTCGGTAGCCCAGGGCTGGCCCACCGTAGACATGGTAACAGTTGGCTCATAAGCCAACTGTGTTCGGTCATCCTTATAGCTTTCATAGCTTCCCTCGTCCACGCTCATACCCTGCGGCATCGGCGCAGGGGGTAGCGTTGGTGAAGTGGGTGCTACCATTTCGGGTGCTACCATTTCCTCGGTTGGTGCTGCGGCACAGCCGGCACCCAATAGCAGCCCTGCAATCAGCAGTATCGGTATCGATGTTTTAAATAGCTTGTTCATTGTGACCTCCTTAAGAAACTGCCGTAGCTTCTCCCTTCGTAGTAGAAGTTCAGGGGATGAGATCTGCTACCAGATAAAGTATCCGGTAATCCTCCTCCGGTGCTCGAATGAGCAAAAGCCCCGACCAATCATTGTCCGAGTCATCAGCGAATGCCCAGGTGCTCCAAGTGAGGGTCTTACCGGCCCCTTCCTCTACCAGCTTCCAGCCGGCCTCCAGGAGTTGCACCTGATAATGGGTCTGAAGCTCGTCTGTGGTAAGACTCGTCTCCATCAATGCCATTGAATATTGCCGGTCGTTGCTGCTGCCGCCACCTCCACTTCTCTGAACAGTACCCTCAGGTGCCAGGAGCGGAGCTAGAACCTCTCCAGCACCCCCTGGATAAACCCCTGGATAAACGGCCCCAGCCTTCTCACCATAAATCCGGCACCGCTGGGGGTCATCGCTCAAAACAAGGCGTACATCGCTGGGCCTGCCTTCCTCTGTTGGGTAGGCCATAACATTGAGTGAAACTTCCTGTTTGAGGCAGAAATTGACATAATGGAGCATTGCTGAGGACACAAACCCACCTCCAGGGGAAGGCTGCTCCATTTCCTCCCATCCATCTCCGGTCAGGTGTTCGCGGTAGAACCCTATAACCTTCTCAGGCTGCTGAGGCACATCGAGGACGATCTCGATGGCTGTGTACTTACCCGAGCGCACGATGCTGCCAACAATGCTGGAATTCTCCGGAACGGGTATATCAGCAGGCAGGTCACCGGGCAGCTTACCTTGTAGGATTTCAATCTCCTCGTAGGGGACGCCGGGGTAAGTCAGGTAGCGCTCGACCAGGCTGGTTGATACTGTGCCGCCGGTTGACCTAGAAGGGGGTGGCTGAGCACTCTCTGAGGGGGCAGGATAAGGAGGGGCAGCACAGCCAGCGGCAACCAGTACCAATGCTATAAGAGCTACCAGTGAAGCTAAACGTCTTGGAAAACGCTCATTCATGTTTGTTCAACCTCCTTATCATCTGTAATCTCTGAGCATCTGTTGCGGTACACATCCCAATCATCTCCTGTAGTAGTCATATTCTATTGATTCCTGTTGCTCCATGTTCGACTTTTTGTGGTATGATGGGAAATTCCATGTCGTTTCTTCACAATTGTATATCACGGGAGGCCCGGCTGTCCCTGGAGAAGGCGCAGGCATCACCTCTACGGTCTCTGTTCTTACGCATTCAACCTCGCCGTCGACCGGGGAGGTGGTCCTTATCGTGGTTATCTCTACCGTGACCGGCGGCTGAGGTGGGGGCAGTGGAGGCTTGAGTGATGGAGTTTGAGACTGGGTGAACATCCCCAGCCCCCAGAGCGTACCGGCAGTCATAATGGCAACCAGCGACGTGATCGCTGCTGCACGTAATACCATGCTTTCTGGAACCAGCCGTCTTACACCTTCCCAGAGCCAACTCCTCTTTGCTTGCACCGGGGCTTCTGTCTCCTGCTCACGCCGGCTCAGCTTCAGCAGCAGTCTCTCTTTGATCTGGCTCTCGAAGGCGGGGGAGGGCTCGGCCCTGAGCTCAATCAGTCTTCTGGCAAAGCCGATCGCTGTCTGATAGTCTTCATCGATTGTGCTGCTGGGACCAGGTTCCTCTCCCGCCAGCATTTTGTCCAATTCCTGTGTGAACTTTCTCTCCGTGTTACGTTCCTTGTCCATCTCCCCTATTCCTCGAACTTATCTCTCAATCTCGACACAGCTCGATAGAGCTTAGTTCCGACTTTAGATTCAGAGAAGCCAAGCATCCGGGCGATCTGTCGGTTGGTAAGCTCGCCCCCGAACTTAAGCGAGATGATCTCCCGCTCCTCCTGGGGAAGTCCTGCAAGACTTATGTACAGCCTCCGCAGCTCGTCACCTCTGATAGCATCATCTTCAGGAGATGGCCTGTTCGACGCTATCTCGTCTACCTGGTCAAGAGCTATAGCTTGCTGCTTGCTATTCAGACTGCGGTAGTAGTCGATGACCGTGTTTCGAGCAATGGCTATGAGCCACGTAGAGGAAGACGCCTTATCCGCGCGATAGCCGCTGAATCCCTTCAGCGCCTTCTCAAACACGGTTGAGGTGAGGTCCTGGGCCAAATCGGTATCTACTACCCGATAGCTGATGTATCGAAAGACCTTGGGCATGGTGCACTCGTAAATCTCGCCGAAGGCCTCGGCAGCACTCTCACCAGCGTGCGCCTCTGGCTTTCCCTCCGATTTTGTCAAAGCATTTCCCGAGATTGCTTCTGTTTATATATACGATGAAATAAGGAAAGTATCACACCTCATTTACCAAAAGTTATTATACACCTGTGACCCGCAGGACTGTGGATTGCTAGCTTTTTCAGGGTAAGATTAAGCAGGTTGAGCGCTACATGGAGCAAAGAAGAAGGGAATTTGTAGCACGTGGTTATCACATCAGGAAGCTGAACCAGGCCTATTTTGCATTCCACGGTATCTACAGGCAGGATCCAGCCCCGGTCAGTCCGATCTACGAAGCCCTGAAGCAACTGAGAGCCAAAAGCCCTTCGCTCAGGGATTTCCTGGACGATCTTGCCGCCATGAGGAGCTACGCCGGGCTAACAGAAACGTTGGAGAAATTGTTACCAGCCCTGTCCCGGCCAGGGGGATGGAAGAACGCGGGAGCGACAAATGTGTCTTGGGACTAACCCCATAGCGCCTCGACTTCTGTTTTCTTTTCCGGCGGTAAATAGGTTACTGCCTTTTTCACAAGCAACTGTGATGGTTTTCTCCCCTTTTGTGACTTAAGGAAATCAACCGTCAAATCGGGATAATGTCTGCCCGGCGTCTTCAGCGAGAGGCGAGCTTTCCGAATCTGCACTCACTGATTACGGGGTGGGCGGGCGTGAATTCAGAGTCATTCTCAGTATTCTACTTCTCAGCCTCTTTCCCCTTTAGTTTCTCAACCGCACGAACGGGCTTTGCTTGCATAGGTTGCACCGAAATGGATTCCACCTTACCAGCACTGGCACCACCACCGGCGGAAGATTCAGTAGCTTCTGTTGGAGTTGGCATCTCCATCCAGATTTGCTTCACGTCTTGAGCTGGTAGATGCATCCAGATCTGCTTGATCTGCTCGGGGGGGATGTGTATCCAGACATCCTTGACGAGATCAGGAGACATATCCCTTAAGATTTCCTTAGCTAACTGAGGCGGCATATTCAACCAGATTTGCTTAAGCTGTTCAGAGTTAATGTCGAGCCAAATTTCCTCTGCAGCCAACTCTGGGGGAAGGTCAATCCAGATCTTCTTTGTTTCCGGCGGCAAGTTCATCCAACGCTCTCTAGCTAATACAGGTGGAAGGCTCATCCAGATCTCTTTGGCCAGTTCAGGCGGCACATTCTTCCATACTTCCATGACCCTGTCGGGCGGCATATCCATGAAGGTTCCGCGGCTCACTTCAGATGGCGTTGCTATGCATACTTGCTTAACCAGCTCAGGCGACATTTCTATACAGGTTACCCTGGCAATGGCCCTGGTGCTGGTTTCGGCTTCAGCTGAGGTTACAGAGGGCGTAGCTTCGGTAGGCGGAACTTCAGCTTTGCCCGTAGCAGGGGCTACTTTGGTAGGGCCAACTTTGATAGGCGTAGCTTCAGTAGGCTCAACCTTAGCGGGCGTGACTTCGGTAGGTTGTGGAACTTCCCTAGGCGGAACTTCAGCTTGGCCCGTAATAGGGGCGACTCGTACTATCATAAACTTCATTGCTCTCAGGTCTTTGGAGACAACTGCAGTAACATATTGTCCTGGCTCTGCAGGTACAGGAGTTGGTGCCGCGCTAGTTGGCTGGGGAGCAATAGTAAAAGTGGCCTTGCCGGCACCTTGCTTATCACTAATACTGACGGTCGCAGTGGTCTCCGATGCTGAGGTGACAACGCCGACAAGATGCAGATAAGTTGGCTCGGAAGGTACCACCAGGACTTTCCTGGCGACAAGAACACCATCGGCCCTGTCAGCCACCAAGGCTACCCTACTGCCCACTACTATATCCCCAAAGGCACCATTCTTATGTTGGGTATTCGTAGCGACCTTGACCTTGACGTTCCCTTGCTTCGTGCTCAATTCAACGAAGCCTTCGGTTGAACTTGCCTGGTCTTTAGCTATCACCTTGCCAAAGACATTGGCTGTGGTCTCCGTGGGTTCCTCAGCCAGAGCTGTTCCCACGCTGCTTAGCATTAGTCCAATAACTACTGCTGAAGCAATCATAGCTCGTAGTACTTCCATTTCATTTCCTCCTTTGCAAGTTTTTCTAGTTGTTTAGAACGGTAGATTCCCCAAAAGGTTTAGCTCGGTTAGGTTTGGCTAAGGTCTATGGGGCATAAATCACTGCCAATATGCAACTTCCCTCATTCCCCTCATAGTCAGTGGCAATGACCTCAATAACATTTGGTCCTTCTTCCAGCCCGACCATGGCAGCGAAGTTGCCCTCTCCGTCGACGTCAATCAACTCACCATTCACACTCACTTGAGCTTCTGGGGAGGTACTGCCACTTACGCGAATCGGGCTGACATTAACCACACACTCGTCCTGTGGTTCTGTTACCTCCAAAAAGAACCCCTGCGGCGGCGGTGGTTCTGGTGGTGCAGGTGACGGTGGTACAGGTGCCGCCGCCTGACAGCCAGCGCCCAGGAGAATTGCTAGAATAGCAAGTAGAGTCAATCCTTGTTTCATTCCATGCCCTCCTTAACTTCTGGTCTATACATAAAAACGGGCAGAGAGGCTGAAAGTTTAGCTCATATGGGGATTAATTCATGCGGATAAGCGATCTCCCCCTTCATCCAACAACGGCGATGGCTTTCAACCGGCTGCTGCCACCGGTATAATGAATGGCGGTGTAATGCTCGTGCCAAGTATTGTTTGCTAGCTAGTCTTTGCGACCTTGTGGGATAAGACATGCGGAATCTGCCTCGGTTAGGGATAGTCTTCTTAGGCATTATGGTCGCCCTGGCGGGTGTGGTTCTGCTTTTTGTTGTGAATATGCCTCAGAAAGAAGACAGCCATCACCAATTGCAGCAGATAGCCAAGCCTTACGCCTTTGATTTTTTCTCCTGGGAGCTACGCGCCCTGTCCTGTCTACCAAAGGAAATGTTTTGTAAAGGGGCTGAGGCCAATCGGGAAACAAGACTGTGCAGTCAAATACGGACTGTACTGGCAGGCGAGGGCATATCTGCATTCCCACCCATCATATTTAGGTTGGAAAAGCCGCCTCATCTGCTGGTGATGTCGCCGCGAGAGAAGATAGTGTATCTCGATAGAAGGATGCTGCGCCAAGAGCTCAGCGTGGAGGAGATGGAGAGAGTCGAGACCCAGATTGACGAACTAGGCCTGTCCTCCCTTGTTGTTGAGCTTGGAGGTTTTGGAGCAACCTATCCACCAATAGTCAGCGACGATGCCGCTCTGACTTACACCATCAATACGGCGGTTGAGGAATGGCTTCACCAACACCTTGTCTTCAGACCGCTGGGCTTTCTGTACCTGCTTGACTCAGTTGGCATTAGACGAGACGCTGACGTGGTGACCATGAATGAAACCCTGGCGGGAATGGTCAGTGAGGAGATCGGGTTTGAGGTTTATGCAAGATATTACAATGGCCGGGAGGAAGTCAAAACGCACGGCATTGCCCTGGAGTTTGATTTTGACGCTGAGATGAGAGAAACCCGCAGGACCGTGGATTGCTATCTTTCTCAGGGAAAGATGGAGGAGGCGGAGCGCTATATGGAGGAAAGAAGAAAGGAATTTGTGGCAAATGGTTATTATATCAGGAAGCTGAACCAGGCCTACTTTGCATTCCACGGCATCTATGGGCAGGATCCAGCCTCAGTTAGTCCGATCTACGAAGATCTGAAGCAACTCAGGGCTGAAAGCCCTTCGCTCAGGGATTTCCTGGACGATGTTGCCGCGATGAGGAACTACGCCGAGTTGACAGAAGCGTTGGAGAGATAGTTCCTGGCTCGCCAAGACGAGACGCCCGAGGTACCCTCTTCGGGGCACAGGGTATTCTATTTGGCTCTGGCTGAGTGTATAATTGGGGGAGATATACGGTGCAGCCGTTGAAATTTTCGGAGGGGTGCAAGCGAATGGGAAATGCTGCAACCGAAAGCGGATATGCCAGGTCTTTGATGCCAAGGTAAGGCAGTAAGAAGATAAAATACGGAGGTGACAAACAATGGCAGTTACGTGTGCCTATCACCCAGAAGTCGATGCTGTCGGGGCGTGTGTTCACTGCGGACGGCTAGTTTGTATTGAATGCAAGGTGGAATTGGAAGGCAAAATCCACTGCAATCCTTGCATCGAGAAAATGCTCTTGGATAAGGCTGAAGTAGAGGCAAGCGAACCTGAAGTGGCCGTCACGACGGTAGAAAGCACGGCAGGCCTACAGGAAAGTGAGCCTAGAGCAGACCTTGCAACAGCCAAAAAGCCGTCAGGTGCAAGGGCAGGCAAGCCTGAAGTGGATGTCACAGCAGCGGAAAACACGTCAGGTCAAGGTAAATCAGCTGTGGTTCCTCAAGAGATTCGTGGGTGGAACTGGGGAGCATTCTTGCTAACTTGGATATGGGGGATCGGCAATAGAGTCTGGCTAGCGTTCCTCGTCTTTCTGCCTATTCCTCTTGCTGCCTTCGCCATGTCTATAGTGCTCGGAGTGAAGGGAAGTGAATGGGCGTGGCAAAGTAGGAAATGGGACAGCGTTGAGCGCTTCAAGAGGACGCAGAGAACATGGATGTACTGGGGAATAGGTATATTGTGTCTCAGTCTCTTGCTGACAGTAGTAGCGGTGGCTATTGCAATCGCTGGGGGACTTACAATAGGGGGATATGGAATAGAGTGGGGATAGTGTTGCTCCCCGCGTTTGTCGCCGGACATGACTTTTGGGGCAGTGTTTGAACTGCCATTCCGCAAACACGGTCAACCAATCAGCCCACTTGCCCGAATCTGATGAACGTGTGGATTGTCCCCTTACGTACCAATGCCTGCACGGAGCAGATTAGTCTTCAGTCAACCAAGACGCATTCTTTCATGGTGACGTCCGGGGACAGGTAATCGTCGCACTCACCTTGTATCGTTACTGTTTGCCCTGGCGTCACTTGAGCCAGCTCATATTCCTTATCAAACATGCACTGGACTCGAAAAGCTTCTATGCCAGTGCCAGCCAGTTTAACAAAGGGAATGCCAACCATGTTCTTGCCTGAGCCGCTTACTACGCCCGTCACCTTAAGTATCTTGCCCTCATATTCGGCTTCGGCCGCTTTGTCGTCTGCCCGATAGGCTTGAAGCAGTTCCTCAGCCGTTATCTCTATTGCTTCTGCTGTGGCCGGGGTTGCCTCTGGCGTTGGTGGTGAAGCACCCGGCGGAGGAGCAGATGGCACTTCCTGGAAGAATATATACATGCCCAAGCCTGCTAAGAGGGAAATAGCGATTACGACAAGGCCACCGATGACTACTGGACTTACCTTTTTCTCCTCTGGGCTTCGTTCTTCACCAATCCTGTCCGGCCCTTGATAGGACGTCCCCTTGGCTACACGTGAAGGCTTTACCTTGTCGTGTATTGGCCAATCCAGGGTTGCGCCGCACTTTGGGCAAGCTTTGAGTTTGGTATCGACAATGACCTTGCACTGAGGGCAAGTGTATTTGAAGCTCTCGCCGCAAGCCAGGCAGGACGGTTCACCTATCACATTGTGCGAAGCGCACTTGGGGCAGGGGAACGTTTGTTGCATGCTACCGGCCTTCCTCAACTGTTTTGATGCGTCCGGTTAGTCTTTCTATTGCCTTCACCACTTCCTCCGCAAAACCTGCTATCAGCTCAAGACCTATGCCGTATGTTTATCGTTATTATACATCCAGACGGGAGAAAAGTAGAATAGTGGGCATTTCCATTCCGGCCAATAGTTTAGTGGCAAGGGGGCCGGACCGAGCCAGTGGGAGACGAGATGTTGTGTGGTTGGTGTTGTTTTGGTTACACTTGTGTGGGCCAGGAATCGGCTGTTACAAGAAAAGGTTGGTGGTTTAGACACCAGGGCCATTTCAATTAGAAGGCAGGAGGAGGTGGACTAAGATGCTAAGAGGCAAGCATTTTCCGGTTATAGTGCTCGGCCTTGTGTTGGTGCTCATGGTTGGCGTGGTTAACTGCACGCCGTCTGTTTCAGATGGGGAGTGTGATGCCGTGAAGGCGGAGCTGGACAAAGCGAACGCTGAGTTAAGCGAACTGAGGGAGGTGAAGGCTGAGCTAGACAAAGCAAAAGCCGAGCTCGCTGAAGTCAAGGCCGCTTCTTTGGAGGAGTTGCTACGTGAGAGAAGGTCGGTCACAGACTATGCGGATGCACCTTTGACACAAGACGAAGTATTGAAGCTCCTCTGGGCGGGGCAGGGTACAACGCGAGCGTGGGGTGGTCGAACTGCTCCTTCGGCTGGCGCACTTTATCCGCTTGAGCTATATTTGGTGGCTGGCAATGTGGAGAACCTGGCACCAGGCGTCTATAAATACAAGCCCGAGGAGAATAAATTGACTCATGTCAAAGATGGAGACGTGCGGGCTGGCCTGGCTGCGGCAGCCTGGGGCCAAGCTTGCGTCAGAGAGGGCGCGATAGATATCGTCATCGCAGCCGTCTACGAAAGGACAACACGCAAATATGGCCCCAGGGGCGAGACATACGTCCACATCGAAGTTGGCCACGCTGCCCAGAATATCTGCCTTCAGGCGACGGCTCTAGGCTTGGGCTTGGTAACGGTTGGCGCCTTTAACGATGCCGGGGTAAGGATTATCGTTGGCATGTCCCAAGATGAGATTCCGCTGTATGTGATACCAGTGGGCAGGAAGACGTAGCGTTCTCTCTCGCCAGTCGCAGGATGATTGCGGCCGGGGCATCCCGCGGATGCAGATGCCATTTCCCGTTGAGCGGTGGCTTTCTTGCTCGCAGGCAGGCGTTTTGTTGAATGGTGTGTCTTGTTCTGCTATCCTTCGTGGCAATGATGCTAAAGAGGCCTAAAGGCCGGGTTAGTATGTGAAGCAGGGGGCGATGAAGCCGGTATTGTGGCTGGGCGCCAAGCGACCCGGTAGCCACTCGGGCCTTGGTAGGTGCAGGCTAAAGTAGCGGACAGGGGGACATCAATGGATCAACGTTTATTCGAAGAACTAGAACCGTTATTCAATCCCAGGGCGGTGGCCGTAATCGGAGCCACAAATAACTGGAACAAGTGGGGATTCTCCACTTTCACCAGCGTGCTGGATGGTTTCCACGGGGAAGTCTATCCGGTGAATAATACGGAGAGCGAGGTTCTCGGTCGCAGGGCTTTTGCACGAGTAACGGATATACCGGGTCCGGTTGACCTTGCCGTCATTGTTATCCCTGCGGCCAGCGTCGCTTCCGTCATGGAGGACTGTGTTGCCAAAGGGGTGAAGGCATGCGTAATCATTGCGGCTGGCTTTGCCGAGACTGGAGAAGAGGGAAAGAGGCTGCAAGATGAAGTCTTGAGGATTGCCAGAAAAGGCAGGATTCGCTTCATTGGCCCCAACTGTATGGGCTACTGGAGCGCATCGTCCAATTTGACGGCCTTCATGTTTCCCCTGCCCGTCAGGGACGGCCCCCTGGCTTTCGTGTCCCAGGGAGGGAATGTCGGTGGCGCCGTTGTGATGTCCGGGTACCAGCATGGAGTGGGTTTCCACCGGTACATAAGTTGCGGCTGTACGGCAGACATACAGATTGAGGATTACATTGAATGCTTCGGCGAGGATCCACAGGTAAAGGTCATTCTGGCGTATATAGAGGGCCTGAGTGACGGCGAGCGTTTCCTGAAGAAGGTGAAAAAGGTGACGCCAAGGAAGCCAGTCATTGTCTTAAAGGCAGGCAGAACGACCGCTGCCGCCAAGGCCATAATAGCCCATTCTGGGGCGTTGGCAGGCTCTGATGAGGCTTATGATGCAGCCTTCAGAAGCGTCGGGGTAAGCAGGGTGGAAAGCCCAGAGGAGCTACTCGATGTTGCCATCGGATTTCTGACCCAGCCGCTCCCCAGGGGCAGAAACGTTGCTATCCTGACCCCTGGTGGAAGCTATGGCGTTCTGTGTGCTGATGCTTGTGCCTCCGAAGGGCTCAACGTGATTAAGCTACCCGATAAGACCGTTGCTGCACTTGATAAGGTCTTCCCACCGCGGTGGAGTCGTGGTAACCCTGTGGACCCCGCTGGTGACAGGAACTTCGTTACCTACCTTACGGCTCCGACGAAGCTGTTGAGCGTGGATGAGGTGGATTCGCTGATTTTCATGGGATTTGGTGGCTTCTCCATTTTTGCCTCCATGTTCCTTTCCGGGGACTCTGGCGACCTGGCTACACTTGCTTCGTGGATTCCTTCCCGCCAAACATTCCGCGAGCTTGCCCCAGCATTTGCCACAGCGCTTGGCTCAAAAGACGTCTCGGAGATTGGCATGGCCATACGTCCTGTTATCTCGGGGTTGGCTTCGGTGATGGGCGTTTATAATGAAGAAGAAACGGAGGAACTGACCCAGTTGGTTGCCTCCGCGATCGCTGCTGGAAGAATCGATGCTCCCCTTCTGATGAGCGCTTTTCTTCCACCTGGTTCCGGGGCCACTGTGGAGGCAGGCGCTACTAGCACGCCCACGCCTGGCGAAGCCATCTCTCGTTTTCTGATAGCCTTGGCCGAGCAGTGGGTGGAAAACTACAACAAGCCAGTGCTCACTACCACCTTCTTTACTGAGGGACTACCTCGCCTGCGTGGCTCGCACTATGCTTATCCTTCTGGCAGACAAGCCGCCAGGGTTCTGATCAAGCTGGTGGAGTACAAGGAGTATCTGGAAAAGGTGGGCGCCCGGGTTTGAGCAAGAACCGGCGCGACCTTAGCTCCTTACGGCTTGTAGAAGCTGTTCACCCAATCCGGCCTTGGTGGTGTTTGACCTGACTCCAGCATCTGTTTCCACTGCTCGTTAGTGAGCCGGTTATCTATCGGCTGTTTGAATTCGTAATAGCTCAAAGCTGGTCCAGCGCCGATGATGATTCTGCCGTCAGGCACTCTGTAGGCTGCCAGAATGAGGTCGACATACCCCACACCCTCCTCCAGGACCTCCTGCGGTGTATTGGCATCAGTGTGGACGTCAGCCACAATGGTCGTCTCCTTGCCCTCGGCCTCAACGCCGCAGATCACACTTTCAAGGCTTTTGCCGAAGTCCCTGATGAAATTGTAATCGTCCTGGGTCAGCTCAGTACCTTCAAACTCGCTGATGGCAATCCGGAGCGACCTGTCCAGAACAGCTTCCAGATTTCCCAGCCGATTATCCTCTTCCTGGCTTAAGGCTCCAAGCTGAGACAGCCCCTGTCTCGTCATCCTAGTCAGGTCAAGCATTCGGGCATAGAACTCAGGGACCGGCTCGATGTAGCCAACCAGCGGCTTTGGGGGCGGTGGTGCCATTGCCAAACGTGGGGTATAGCTTTGCTTGGCATAGAGGATGGTATCATGTCTGAGCTGGGTCCACGAGGCTAATGCGGTATTGAGCTCTTTGTCCTGCCAGGCTTCGGTCTGCATGAATGTCGGATAGCCTTCGCCGTATTCCTCAAGTAACGGCTTTAAGGCATAGAGCCAAGACCAGTATAGATTGCGATTCCAGTCCTCTTTGGTGAAGGCGTTGGACTCATTTCTAAGCTGTCCGAGTTGCTCGTCGTAGCTGGTATCCTCGCCCTGGTACTCGGTATCTCCTTCCCGCTTCAATATCTCATAGGCCCTGTCTGAGCCCAGGACTGCCATGACATCCAGGCCTCTGGGGAAGCACCTGGCTGGACCCAGCGGTGTCATCTTCATGGTGAACGGCTTATCATCGCCGACATAGAGGCCCACTGCCGGTGACACCAGGTTCTGGAACATATAGGAATCGGGAACGAACCTCTGCCCCATAAATCTCATGCCCTTGGTCTTGGATAGACACTCGTAAAGCTTTTCCTTGGTTACAGGAGGGTAGACAACACAAACTCCTGAGCCGCCATAGATTTCTGGATTTCTCATCTGAGCCAGTTCAGCTCTCAGCTCAAGAAGCTTGACTTCATCAGCAAGCTGGGTGGCGGCGAAATCCAGTCCAAAGACCTTCTCTAAAGCAGTCAAATATTCATAAGGCGTCAGGTCGTCGGCGGTGCCAACGAAAAATGAGGTGACTGCATAGATCCTGTCCCAGATATCCTTGGCGCTATTCCCGTCGGCTTTGACACTGGGCAGCTCAGCCGAAATGAGAGACGCCTGAATGGTAGCGATTTCGGCATCTTCCTCAGCTATCAATCCATCAGCTCCTCCCTTCAACAGGAAAGCCATCCTGCCGTACCACATCATAGCCTTAAAGTAGCTCTTCAAAGTCTCGCTCCGGGTATAATGCCCCCTGGGCACATACTGGGAATAGTCCTCCTGATAAAGATTCTGGGAATCGGGCGAGTTGAAAACAGCGCTTGGCATAAAGCCCTGGTGCGCTTCGATGTTCTCCATTTCCTCTTTGACTTCTTTTTTCACATAGCTGGGGATGCGGCAGTCTATTTTTCTCGAAGGTGTCTCAAGCAGCTTTAGGCCCACAACGAAATAGGCGACATTTCTCCGGGCAGCTTTTTTCAGCTTCGGTTCAGTGAAAGCGTGGTAATCGCTTTCGGCCCTTTCCAGCATGGCTTGGCTCATATCGATAAGCTGGTCGAAGAAGTCTTCCTCCTCGATGCGTTTCAAAATCTCGTTGAACTGAATGTGATACAGGTGAAGCAGAGTGTCTGTGGTAACGAAGATAGGGATTTCCTTGTGCTTCAGAGCTTTATACGGTTCGACTATGTCATCGCCGCTCCAAGGGATAACTACAAAGCCATTCTGGTTGAGGAGTCCTTCCTGCCCCGCATTCAATTTGAACTCGGCCTCTATCTGGCTTGAGTTGGCCACTTGATTTGAGTTTAGGGGTAAGGAGTAAAGCAGGCTACCCGGAGTGAAGCTGACCGAAGTTGGCTCAGAAGCCGAAGCCATAGTCAGCTTGGGATTGGACAGTTGGCTTGCCGGGGGTAAGGTAATTGTCTGCGGTGCAGGTGAGGGCTCAACTGCACAACCGCTGACAAAGACAACCACAGCGGCAAGAATAGCCGTAACGATTTTGGCAACTTTCATCTCAGTACCTCCTCAGGCAGCAAGAATTTGTCTCTAGCGAGCCAGGTTTTTGGATTTCTACTCTATATAAACGAAAGAATTGCCCCGAGGTTTAGCGATTGCTGAATGGCGGCGCTATTTCTTGGGGGGAAAGCTCAATTTGCTTGGGCTGAGCAGGAGTTGACTCTGCCTGATCATCATCCTCAGTTTTTGGGGAAGAGTGCCGATTTTGGTTGGGCTGAACGGGAGTTGGCGCGGCCTTGTCGTCATCCCGATTCTCATCGTCATCTTTGTCGTCACCTTCAGCGCCCGGTTGCTGCGGCGAGCTTTTGAGTCTCTCTTCTGATACTATCTCGATAGCTCGCTGCAAGGCGGGCTTGGTTTGCTCTGGCGCCTGCTCCAAAGCATCCTCCAGCACGGCCAGGTTCTTAGAAGCACTGTCTCCAATGAATTTCCTCAACTCTTGGGCATTTCCATCTTCAGCCTCCTCTGAATCAGGAACTGCCACTAGTTCCGGCGCTCTGGCTGCTTCCTGGGGAGTAACCGCTAACTGCGGGGCTCCGCCTCCGGTTTTCTCTACCTTCTGGATAGCGTAATTAGCTTCCTCCAAGTGCTCGGCCAGCCTCTCTGTTACCATGCCAACCTGCTCGGTGTTTCCCTGACGAGCCATGGCTGCGATTTCCAGCGCTCTGTTTTCGGCCAAGTGAGCATGTAGCCTGGCCTGGCCGGCATCGGAGAAAGTAAATGCTAGTCTTACCCGTTCTGTAGCTAGCTTTACCGGATAAAGAGGCTCGTCGGGCAAAGCGTCCGAGGAGGCGGCTGCCGTGCCAGCACCGGTGAACAGGATAACAAGGACTGCAGTCAAAGCGAATGCCCAGCCTCGCTGCCAGGCAAAAAAGCCAGGCCTTTCTGGCTGCTTTTGTTCCCTGGCATAAAGCTGTGCCCCTTCAAGGCGAGCCCGTGCTCGGGCTTTGAATTCAGGTCTAGGCTGAAGAGACGAAGCTCTCCAGCTAAAACCCAAGGCTGTCCTAAGCAGTGGCTCGAGCTGCGCAGCCTCTTCGGGGTAGCTTTGAAGGCAACTCTCGATGCTTTCGCCCCGAGCCATCCGCTCCAGGCATTCGTTGAAGATGTTCTCTAATTTCTTAGCCATTCCATGTCCCGGTAAGGATTTTCCTCAGCGATACCGTACCATTAAACTGTAAGGCCTTCACCGTGCCTTGGCTTTTGCCTAGGGCTTTCGCTACGTCAGCGATGGGCAGCCCAGCGATAAAACGAAGCGAAATCACCTCTTGCTGAGCTGAAGGCAGTTTCTTCAGAGCGGCGGTCAACTCCTCGACTTCAAATTTCTGCTCGGTCATAGCTACCGGGTCTTCCATACTAACTGCAGCTGCTTCCTCCAAAGGTGCCCTTTTCTGCTTTGATTGTTTCCTTGAATGGTCAATCACTTGATTATGGGCAATACGAAATAGCCAGGATGCGAATGGCACATCCCGCCATTTGTAGGAGCCGATTGCCTGTAAGGCTTTGAGAAACACCTCCTGAGTTAAATCCTCCGCCTCAGCGCGGCTATTCACTCTGAAGTAAATATAGCGGTATATTCTATCGAAGTGCTCATCGTAAAGCTGAGTAAAGGCTGATTGATTACCATCTATCGCCTGACGGACCAGGTTTTCTTCGCTTGACACCAGATAACCTCTGCCTACCTGGTGTCTATTATATAAGAACGGACTAGTAAGGGAAAAGGTTTAGGTTGCGGTCTGGTTGACAGCCGCCACAAATGATGCTAGTTTTGAATAGGTGAACTAGGCTTGGGCGAACGAGGAGTTCGCCTGCACGGTGGTTGTGCCGAAAGTGGCATCCAACGACAGACAAGGAGGAACATCATGAAGACGTGGCATAAGGTTTTAATTGGCCTCGGAGCGATAGTGGGGTTGCTCCTGATTTATCTGCTGTTTTGGCCGGTTGCTATTGACCCGGCTGCCTGGACGCCGCCGGAGGCACCGGCGCTAACAGGGGTCTATGAAGCCAACACCCGCCTGGCCTCGGTGGAACGGCTGGGAACGGGGGTAGGTGTTGGGCCGGAAGATGTTGCTGTGGACGATCGGGGCCGAATCTATAGCGGCATGGAGGATGGCCGTATCATGCGCTTTCAGCCGGATGGTAGCCAACCGGAGGTCTTTGCCGACACAGGGGGGCGCCCACTGGGGCTTCATTTCGATGCCGCCGGCAATCTGGTGGTCGGCGATACCCTTAAGGGGCTGCTGTCAATTGCCCCGGACGGTTCGATAACCGTTCTGAGCACCGAGCAGGGCGGCGTGCCATTCCGGTGCACGGATGACGTTGACATTGCCACCGATGGAAACATCTATTTCAGCGACGCTTCGTTTAAGTTCGGTCTTGGGGGGTACACAGCAGACCTGATGGAGCATCGGCCAAATGGCCGCTTGCTCGCCTACGATCCCACTACCAAGGCTACGCGGCTGGTGCTCGATAAGCTCTATTTTGCCAATGGCGTCGCTGTCAGCCCGGACCAATCTTTTGTACTGGTTGTGGAGACTGGGAAATATCGGGTACAGCGCTACTGGCTCACCGGACCTCGACAAGGTGAATCGGAGGTCTTTATAGACAATTTGCCAGGTTTCCCGGATGGCATCTCCAGCAACGGGAAAGACACGTTCTGGCTGGCTCTTGCCTCGCCCCGCAAAGCGGACGTGGACGCCATGCTACCGCAACCGTTCCTGAGAAAGATTATCATGCGCCTGCCCGAGGCTATGCTACCGGCTGCGGAGAACCACGGGTTCGTATTGGGGTTGGATATGGATGGCCGCGTCATCCATAATCTACAAGATCCGTCGGCGGGGTATGCTCAGATAACCAGTGTTCAGGAGCATGAAGGGATGCTTTACCTGGGCAGTCTTGTTGAGGATGCCATAGGCCGTTTGCCGGTGCCTTAAACAAACCTGCATTGGTGAAATGGCGGCTGAACAAATTGTGTTCACGAAAAGAAGGATTCTTCATCTATCTTGGCCCCGAGGACAGAATCAGGCACTTGCAAACGGGGCCTTTGAGGGCGAGGGGCTGATCCCGGCGCTAAATCATGGTCGACCCGCCATCCACGACCAGTGAGTGACCAGTGATGAATTCACACTCGTCCGAGGCCAGGAAGAGTACCGCCGCTGCCAACTCCTCAGGTCTACCCATCCTTCTCTGGGCTACCCCCCGCACGTACTTCTTCTGCAATTCTGGGTTCAGGTCACCTATCTGGCCATACATGGGAGTATCAATTGGCCCGGGACAAATGTCATTGACGTTTATTCGATGGCGTGCTACTTCCCTCGCCAACGCCTTGGTAAAGCCACATACTCCTGCCTTGGACGCCGAATAGGGGACCTGCATCCCGGCTCCTATCTTCCCGGCTATTGAGGCAATATTGATAATTCTGCCATACTTATGCTCTACCATGCTTGGCAGCACAGCATGCGTAAAAAGCATGGTCCCTTTGAGATTAACCGTAATTATTCTGTCCCACGCCGTTTCATCACTGTCGATAAACCACCCAATGTCGCCCGTGCCGGCACAGTTGACCAATATGTCGATCTTTCCCCAGCGTGCTAGCACGTCACGCACGGTCTTATTGATTTCTTCTTTGGACGTTACGTCTACCTTAGCTGCTAGTGCTTGACCTCCCTCTTGCTCGAGCTCCCTGGCAACTCTTTTGGCAGCCGCTTCATCTATGTCCGTGACGACTACCTTGGCGCCCTCTTTGGCGAAGAGCCGAGATGTAGCCGCTCCTATACCACTGCCCCCGCCTGTTATGATGGCAACCTTGTCTATGAGTTTATTCCCGTTGGCTTGCGCGCTCATTTGCACTCTTTCCTCCTTCGGTTACTAAATAACGGAGTCATGAAACTGGCTGTCAGCAGGCTTCCCTCACTATTTCGGCGACATCCTTAACTGCCAGCTTGCCTTCTAGCTCTTCTGCTTTGATGGCGTCTTCAAGCATAGTTGTACAGACAGGGCAGGCCACGGCAAGAACTTGGGCTCCAGTCTCGTGGGCCTCTCTAACCCTGATCCGGCTGGGGCTGTTCTCTTTACCACCTGTGAGGTCGGTGTAGAAGTTGCCTCCGCCACCGCCACAGCAGAAAGAATTATCTCTTGTCCTGTGCATCTCTACCAAGTCAATGCCGGAAATGGAAGCCAAGACCTCCCTGGACGCATCGTACTCGTCATTATATCTGCCCAGGAAACACGGGTCGTGATAGGTAACTCGTGCCTTGAGGCCCGCTGCTGGTTTTAGTTTCTTGTTGTTGATAAGGTGTCGGAGGAACTGAGTATAGTGGAGCACCGCGAAATCAGCGCCAAGTTCAGGGTATTCGTTCTTCATGACATTGTACGAGTGTGGGGAGAGGGTGATGATGCTTTTCACCTGGAGGTCCTTCAGTGCCTTGATGTTTTCCTGTGCCAGATACTCAAACAAGTCCCTTTCGCCGAGCCTGAGCACCTCGTTACCATCACATTTCTCCTCGGCTCCCAATATGCCAAAGCTGACGCCAGCATCCAACAGCAAGCTCCCGAGGGCTTTGGCTGCCTCTTGGCTCCTGGTATCATAGGAGCCAACGCACCCGATATATAGCAAGAACTCGTCACCGGGTTGATATAGCTTAATGCCTGTGCCCTCAGCCCATTTACCTCTTTTCTCCACCGGCTCTCCGTATGGATTGCCGTATTTCTGAATATTCTCCAGGAAGTCCCTAACCTTTGGTGGCACAAGGCCATGTTCCACTACATCCGCTTTCATGGCTTCTACAATTCTCGGTATATCGATTATCGGATGCCCTGTTTCAACCTCGGCTGCACCGCACAGAGTCAGACAGTTTGCGCATTGTGTGCACCTGTACAAAGACTCGGCAAGCGCCTTAGAGTAAGTAACATAGCCATCAAGTATATCCTGAGCTACGGTAATCCTGCCCCTGGGCATGCTATCCTCAAACCCGATTCCAGTGGCGAAAACCGGACACATCCCCTCTTCTTTTCGGCTCCATACGCCTCTACATGCCCCACATCCCAGACATAGAAAAATTCCTTCTCGAAGCTCATCA
The DNA here is from genome assembly GCA_964582065.1 of uncultured Dehalococcoidales bacterium. GTDB lineage: Bacteria > Chloroflexota > Dehalococcoidia > GIF9 > UBA5629 > JACNFS01. The sequence goes on along the minus strand of CAZOQG010000011.1, from coordinate 7,360 downwards.
AGATATTTTGAATCCATTATCAAAACCCCCATAGATTAGGCATTAATATATTGTTCGGGTCCAGCGCCTTTTTCAGACTCGTCATGTACGATTTATATGTTGGCGACCAACCGGCTGCACTCTGAACTTGACCAAAGCCTTGGGCAAGCTCTGAAAACCCTCCAAATCTCTGGAAAAGCGTCTTATGAAGTTCATCCGCTGTAAAGTCATAGATTATTCTGCTCACTTGCTCAGCTGGAGTTTCTTTGTCAAAATACATCAAGATGCCAGTTACGCACATGGCACGCAGATAAGGAAGCGCAAAATCGACCATCTCGGTTATTTTGACATCTTTAAGGAGCTTGTCTGCGCTATCGTTGAGGTAGTCCAACCATTCCCGCGTGCGTGCTCTCGGGACCAATGCTTCACCGAAATAACTCATCATGCTAGCTCTGGGTAGTACTGCCTTACCTAGCTGACGAGCTGAAAACAAGCTGCCCAGTTTGAGACCAGCATCGACCTCCGAACCACCCGTCTTCCCCCCACATGAAGCGAAGGTTTCTTCCACAATTCCTTTCTTCAGATTCATCTCTTCAGCAGAATGCGCCCTGATAACATACATGACAAGCGTAGGGCCATTTCTCTTATGGAACGCCATCAATCTTGTGTAGGGATAGGGGGCCATAGAAACGAGAATGGAGAAAGCTTTCCACAGGTTGTCCCAGTTGCCCATATCATATATCCCGACTGTGTAATGCATCGGGTAGGGGACGATTTCGAATGTCGCCTCGGTCTTTATTCCGAATGCACCTCCGTCGGCGACGAACATGCCGGTTATATCAGGGGATCCCGCCTCTCTATGCAGGATTTTACTTTGGTGTATGTTTGTACCAGGCCCTCCGCCTGTATATATTATGTCTCCTGTTGGCAGAACAACTCTTAGGCCCAGCAAATACTTGTTCATAGTGCCGGACGTGGCCAGGTCGGAAGGTTCGCCGCCGCCAATGAAGCCACTTAGAACCCCGCCAACACTGTCCATATGGATGGGGACATCAACGGTAGGAAGGTGAAAACCTGTTTTTCTTACTTCCTCAGCGAGCCGAGACAGGATGACTCCACACTCTGCTGTCACCCTCATATATTGCGTGTCGATTTCGATTATCTTGTTCATTCCGGTTGTGTCGATGAGAATGTTCGCTTCGGTCCCCACGTGTGGTGGTGGAAAAGCTGCTATGCTTCCGCCTCCGCCTTTGGGGACTATGGGAGTGCCGACTTTGTTTGCTAACTTGACAATCTCTGATACCTGTTCGGTAGTGACCGGCTTCACTGCTATGCCAGGTGTCTTGCCTCTACCGCCTCCGTAGACCTTGGTAGAAGGTGAGCGAGTGTAAGCTCTCCTGACGAATTCTTCATCACTAACGTTCTCTGCCCCAACGATAGAACATAGGTCGTTGTATAAGGCATGGTGTTCTTGTACTTCCTGTCGCATTTCTACCTCCTTACGCAGGGTAAATCTCTAATGTTCAGCAGGCTTGCCTAACTATCTCGGCGATATCCTTTACCCCCAACTTATCTTCCAGGCCTTCTACTTTGACGGCATCATCGAGCATAGTCATGCAGATGGGGCAAGCCACAGCCAGTACATCAGCCCCGGTGGCGTATGCCTCCTTGATCCTTATCCTGCTAGGACTGTTCTCCGCGCCACCTAACATGTCGGTGTAGAAGTTCCCCCCACCTCCACCGCAACAGAAGGAGTGCTCTCTTCTGCTCTCCATTTCCGTTAGCTCCACACCCGGTATAGATGATAGAACCTCCCTGGGGGCATCGTATTCCTTGTTATGCCTCCCCAAGAAACAGGGGTCATGATAGGTAACACGCGCCTTGAAGCCCTTGGCCGGCTTCAGTTTCTTGTTCTTGATAAGGTCTCGGAGAAATTGGGTGTAGTGGATTACCTCGAAGTCAGCGCCAAGCTCAGGGTATTCGTTCTTCATAACATTGTATGAATGTGGAGAGAGGGTGATGATGCTTTTCGCCTGGAGGTCTTTCAGTGCCTTGATGTTTTCCTGTGCCAGATGCTGGAACAGCTCCTTTTCGCCGAGCCTGAGCACCTCGTTGCCGTCGCATCTTTCTTCGGCTCCCAACGTGCCAAAACTGATGCCAGCCTGTAGCAACAGGCTGCCGAGTGCTTTGGCTGCCTCCTGGCTCCTGGTATCATAGGAGCCAACGCACCCGATGTATAGCAAAAACCCGTCGCCAGGCTGATATTGCCTTATACTTGTGCCCTCAGCCCATTTGCCTCTTTTCTCTTTTCCTTCCCCGTATGGGTTCCCGTATTTGTAAACATTCTCCAAGAAATCTCTGACCTTTGGTGGCACCACTCCCTTTTCAACCATGATAGCCTTTAACTCTTCGATGACCTCCAGTGGCTTAAGCCCCATTGCGGGATAACACTGTTCATCACAGGCACCGCAGCTGGCACAGGTAAAAACACGCTGAGCAGTCTTATCCGTTAACTTTAGCCTGTCTTCAAGGACTGCCCTTGCGATGCCCAGCCGACCAATGGCATAGTATGAGTCGAAGCCAAATCTCTCTCCCGATGGACACGTAGGCCCGTACACTCTGAAGGCAGACCGGCATGCACCGCATTTTAGACAGTGATAAATATATTCCTTGTAATCTTCTAGCATCTTTTCTCGCCTCGCAAACGAAAGTCTGGGGTCATTGCTTACCTTTGCTTCCCAACTCAAAGGAGTAAGGTCCGCCAGCCAAGAATATTCCGTTGGGGTCTACGAGCTTCTTGATGCCTATCAAAAGCCCGCTGTAGCTCGGCATCATCAAGCGCAGGAAGGTCCGGTTGGGCATAGTATGGGTAGCTCCGAATTTGGTAAACAACTCTACGTAACACTCCCGCAAGCACTTCGTAGCCTTCTGTACAGCTTCAGCGTCCAGGGGATCATACAGGATCTCATGCTCCACATAGACCGTTGAGCATCTATCCCACGGTATAACTATAAGTTCAGGCACAAGCGGTTCATCCATAATATCATCTCGCAAGCCGTACTTTTTGGTCGCCTGCTCAACGATTTCGTTCATTCCTTCTACGGAGCTGACGGGAGTACAACCGACAATAGTGCCAAAACTTCCATAGGGCTCAAACATGCGAAGCGCTTTCTGACTACATCCCTCTGCCGCTTCGTCGAGGTCTTTTCTCCAATCCTCCTCAAGCTTACTCTCTTTCCCGTTCTGCTTTCGGACTTCCTCTTCTATCATTTCCTCATACAGGTCTATCTGCTTAGCCTTTCCTCCAAGACCTACAGTAAGTGAATACGGTGGCAATTGGTTCAAGACTCTTTGTCTTTCACTTTTTATCTTGAATTTCTCAGGATGCAGAATAGAGCGTACAGAAAGGTCTCTATTGGTGATGGTGCTGTAGCGAGTTATTTCCAATCTCTCGATTTTCTGCATAGCGGTGAGAGCTGCCCTCAGGTTGTCAAAGCCAAAGTAGTAATTGTTTTCTATTTCAGCTAGCGGGCGCAGCCTGATGACGAACCTTGTTATTATCCCGAAATTCCCCAGAGAGCCTCTGAACAGCCCCGTGATATCCGGCCCATATGAATATCTAAAGTATGGGTTCAGCTCAGCACCCACCTCTGTGCACTGCGAACCTGTTTTTATGATTTCCCCGTTGGGCAGTACCGCCTCTAGAGTGACAGCCCGGTCCATGCAATATTTTGTGGAATACGGCGTTATGTTGGTTAGCAAAAAGTTCCCTACTGGGCTCACTTGGTAAGGACCCCCTATGGGGATTATATCAAGTCCCTTCTCCTTTGCCCTCATACGCAGTCTGTCCCAGGTGACTCCGGGCTCGATAGTGGCAGTCATGGTTTCCTCATTGATCTCGATGATTCTGTTCATCTTTTTCAGGTCGATGACTATCCCACCCTGATACGGGAGCGCCGAGCCAGCGATGTTCACACCAAAGCTTCGGGGATAGACCGGAATTCTGTGCTCGTTTGCCAGCCTAACGATCCTTTGGACCTCTTCGGAACTTGTGGGCAACACGACGAAGCCTGGAAGAGGAACATCCTGGTGCAGTAGAGTCGCATAGGCATCCTTTGTATATGGCAAAAGGTCTTCAGCCTCGGCCGACACGCTCTCAGCGCCGACTATACCAATCAGTTCTTTGAGAATATGCTGTTTATCATACTTTTCTTCTGCTGTCTTGACTTGCTGCATAACATACGCGATTACTCGCTTTTCACCTCCTTTATCTTGGCACTAAGTGCTGGCACCACCTGGGACAAATCGTCCACTATACCGTAGTCTGCTATATTAAAGATAGGTGCATTAGCATCCTTGTTGATGGCGATTATGGTTTCCGAACCCCGCATCGCCACTACATGCTGGAAGGCACCTGAGATACCGACTGCCAAATAGAGCTTGGGCTTGACTGTCTTTCCGGATTGCCCCACTTGCCTATCTTTGGAAAGCCAGTCCAAATCGACTACGGGGCGCGAGCAGGCAACCACTCCACCCAGGCAGTCAGCCAGTTCCTCGACTATTGGCATATTCTCCTTTTTCTTGATGCCGCGACCAACCGACACTATTACATCAGCCTGAGTGATGTCCACCTCGCCGGCCTCAGCCTCAACATAACGGACAAACTTCTTGTTCTTGATTTCCTCCGTTAGGGGAGAAGGTATGGCGACTACCTCCCCCTTTGACTCTCCCTTCCCAGCGGGAAAAGCCCCCTGTCGGACAGTAACCATGTATTGCCTCGCTCCGGGGAACGATACGCGGGCGTTCACTTTACCACCATACATCTGCCTCACAGCAAATAGCTCTCCTCCCTCAACTTCAAGGTCTATACAATCCGTCGCTAGAGGCAAGTCCGTCTCCACGGCCAGGGATGGAGCCAGGTCCATCCCGAAGGCGGTATGCCCGATTAAAGTGAGCACAGGGCCATGTTCATGTATTAGATGGGACAAAACCTTCTGATAGGCCGCTTGGTTAAAGTCAGCCAGTTTCTCATCCTCAACGACGAGTACCCTTTTGGCATGGCTTGAAAGCTCCTGGGCGAAGCTGCCAACGTCATGGCCAAGCAGCACAGCGTTGACTTCCGCATCCAGCTTCTCAGCCAGGTCATTCGCCTTGCCCAAGAGTTCCAAGGTTACGTCCCTGAGCTCGTCACTCCTGTGTTCGGCCAGACAGAATATTTCTTTCACCTAAATTAGCCCCTTCTCTTTGAGTATCACTGTCAGCCGGCTGGCTGTCTCATCTGGGGAGCCCTCGAGAATCTGTGCCGTCTTGTCTACGGGAGGAATGAACAGCTTCTCGACCTTAATTCTGGATCCAGCTTCTCCCACATCAGCCTCATTCAGAGGGAGGTGAGATAAGCTGAGAACCTTTATCTCCCTACTCATCGCTTCCCTTACGCCCCTAAAGGAGGCATACCTCGGCTCATTGATTCCGGTTTGTACCGCCAGGGACGCCGGCAGCGCGATTTCCAGAACCTCAACAAGCCCACCCTCCAATTCGCACCTCACCTGTGCTTTTGTATCCTCAATATTGATATTTGTCACCAACGTGGCGTGAGGAAGCCCAAGCATTTCCGCAAGCTGAACGCCAACCTGAGCGTAAGCGTCGTCGCTGGCCATACACCCGGTGAGCACCAGGTCAGGGTTCAAGTCCTTGATGGCGGCGCAAAGTGTTCTGGCGATAGCAAACCCATCTGATCCCACAAACCTGTTATCATCCAGCCTGATAGCTGTATCAGCCCCCTTTGCCAGGCACGTCCTCAACTGTTCGTTGGCATCTTCGCCGCCCACCGTCATAACGGTTACATAGCCCCCAAGCCTCTCTTTTAGAAGCAAGCTCTCTTCCAGCGCATAATTGTCAGTCTCGTTGATGTCGTATACTAGCTTATCTCCCTTGATGTTCCTTCCATCCTCGGTGATGGTGACTTCAGCTTCGCCGGTATCAGGAACTCTCTTGATGCATACGACTATGTTCAAATCTTCGGTTCTCCTATGCTTTACTTTGGCGGCTGGGAAGTATAGACAGTATCATACGCGCCGGTGGCAGCTAGCTGGTAGCCACGGTATCCGACAGTGTCAGTCAAGATTGACAATCAATCTAAGGGGCGCCTGCAGCCATTTCACAGGCTGCCCCAGATACCAGAACAAATAGCTGAAAAGGCTCCAAATCACAGCCACCTTTTTCTTCTCTTGTAGTGCTTTACGTCTTTGAAGCTTCTCTGTTTTATTTCGCCGGTTTCCTTGTCAGCCAGCTCGGTTAAACCAAGGTAGAATTGCTGAATATCTTTATTGTCCTTCAGTTCGGCCGAAGGACCATCCTTGACAATCCGGCCGTTCTCCATCACGTAGGCATACTGGGCAGCCTCTAAGGCAATGGCGGCATTTTGCTCCACCAGAATGATGGATACTCCCAGTTCCTGGTTGATCTGTCTCACAACGTCGTAAATCTCTCGAATGGTAATAGGTGCCAGTCCCAGGGAAGCTTCATCCAGTAATAGAATCTTGGGACGAGCCATCAGGGCCCTCCCCACCGCGGTCATCTGCTGTTCACCCCCGGAGCAGTAGCCACATTTACGCATCTTTACAGGCTGAATTGCTGGAAACATACCGTACGCCATCTCAAGGTCTGCCTTGACCCCTGCCCTGTCGCTTCGCATATGGGCGCCGGCCATCAGGTTCTGTTCCACCGTCAGGTGTTCAAATATCCTCCGCCCCTCCAGCACCTGAATAATCCCGAGTTTAGACGCCTCCTCCGGGTCCTTGTTTTCGATTCGCTGGCCATCGAGCGAGATAAATCCCGAGGTTACCCTGCCTTCCTCAGTGAGTATTAGCCCGGATATCGCCTTGAGCGTGGTGGTCTTACCGGCTCCGTTAGCTCCCAGAAAAGCGACAACCTGTCCTTCATCAAGCTCAAAGGAGATACCTTTTACTACCAGTATTATCCCCCGATACATCACCTCTATTCCAACTGCCTCGAGCTTCACTTCTATCTCCTATTCCGCTGGCAAATTTCTGATCTTGACGTCTGCCGCTACCGTGGCCTTCGACCCGTCAGAATAGGCAAACTCGGCTGAAACGCGGATTATCTCCTTACCGGAATAGAGCCCCTCGGCCATATCTCCATATTTCCCGTACATATATTCCCTTCTCAGTTTTCTGGTTCGAGTTAGCTCTGCTTCGTCTGGGTCGAATTCCTTGTGGAAGATGGCAAATTTCTTTATTCTCACCGGTTCAGGCAAGGCCCTGTTTACCCGCCAAATGTCGTTCAGTACCAGTTCTGCCACCTCATCCTTTTGAGACAGGTCCATCATAGTGGTGAAGGGGACATGGTGCTTCTCCGCCCA
>CAZOQG010000010.1:0-31636 GCA_964582065.1 uncultured Dehalococcoidales bacterium | reverse complement strand
TGACTTAGGATCATGTGCCGCAAGGCGTAGGGGTTCGAGTCCCCTCTTCCCCATTCAAATATGGCAAAAACGGGGGCCCGGTAGACGAGAATAGAGTTGAAGCCGAAAGTTTCAGTCCGTTTGGTACTTTCGTACTATTGACATTTTGTGACAGAATGGTTTATTGTTTATATCAAACCAGAAAAGGAGGTAAGTGAATGCAAGCGTACTGTATGAAGTGCCGAACCAAGAGGGAGATCAAGGATGCCAAGAGCATAACTATGAAGAACGGTAAGCCGGCAACTCAGGGCGTGTGCCCAACGTGCGGTACTAAGATGTTCAGGATAGGCAAGACCTAGACCTATCGGTATCACGGTTTCTGGAGGCTGGGGAGTCCCCTTATGGATACCCAGCCTTTTTCCTTGGGAGCGTGCGCTGTGGCTACGCCGTGCTCTAACGCCACGGCCACGTACCCCCATTACAGGAAGTAGCGCTTACCCCACAGGCGCAAGCTAGCCTAGCTTGCGCCGTCCTGTTTCATATCTTGCCCACCGAGTTCTCAGGCAGCACCTCTATGGGCTGAACTGTTGTCGTCTCTTCAAGCTCGACAGTCCCTCTTTGCAAAACCTGACTATCTTTTCACCATACATCACATCGCGCACACCGATAGGCCCGGCCTCGGCCGTTTTCGAATGCTGCTATAGAGCCTCCCGCCATTATCCTTGATGGGCCTGCCAACGTTTACGGTTCTCCTTTTTGCCTAACTGACGTGAGGAGGACTCTTTTCTAATATCATAGTCTGTCTACGCTACAACTTCGGAGCCAGCGCCTGCTACTTTGATGAAAGCAAGGACAGGAATAGGGTCAAACTGGGTATTGACATGCCGCCTCAACTCCTCGAGCGCCTCCTGTGGCGACAGCACCTGGCGATGGGGGCACGGCGTAGTCATATTATCGTAGGCTTCAGCTACCGCAAGGATGCGTGCCTCGAGAGGAATCAGCTTTTCCTTGAGCCCGCCGGGGTAGCCACTGCCGTCATATCGCTCATGATGATGCCGAATAGCCGGAGCGCAATCGGCTAACTCGGGGATTTGGCCTACTATAGTGGCTCCCAGTTCAGGGTGTTTCCGCATCTTCTCTAACTCCTCGTCACTCAGCGGGCCTAACTTCCCGACTATGTCGTCGGGGACACCGACCTTGCCAATGTCATGGAGAAGGGCAGCAATGCGAAGCTGCTTTATCTGCCTGCGCGACAGGTTAAGCGCCTGGCCTATAGCTACTGCATGTCTGGCCACATTCTGCGAGTGTCTGAGGGTATAAGGATTCCGGGCGTCCACTGCTGCTGCCATGGCATATACAATGTTTACGCCCGACTCTCTTAGATTCTCAGTGACCAGCGTGACACCGTTCTTCGCTGTGCCGGTACTACTGGGCACATCTGCGGCCAGACACGTTTGGTTTCCACCCTGCTTTCGTGCCGTGCTTAGAGCAGTGTCAGCCTGGCGCACCAATCCCTCTCGTGATAGCTCATCCATGGGAAAGGAAGCAATGCCCAGACTGATGGTCAAATTAAAGCGACTGAAGATGCTCGACAGTTTGAAAACCCCTTCTACGCTTAGGCGCAGCTTCTCTGCTACCACCCGGGCACCGGCAAGCCCTGTATGCGGCAGAATGACGGCGAACTTGCTTCCACCGCAGCGGCAGCCTATGTCTCCCTGTCTGATACAATCGCAGAGCGATTTGCCCACTGTTCTGACAAGTTCGTCCCCGGCTGCTTGCCCACGGCGAGCGCTGTACGACTCAAAACCGTCCACACCGAACATGATAACCGAGAACTCCAGCCCGTAGCGAGAGCTCCGTGCCACTTCCTCTCCCAACCGCGCCTGGAAATAGCGGAGATTGTGAACTCCGGTTAGACTGTCGATGATGGCCAGCCTGCTTACCTCTTCAAGCAGCATGGCATTCTCTGTGCCAATCCCAATCTGTTTACCGACAGCCCCGAGCAGTTGCATGCCATCTTGGCTAAATTCGCGCTGGCTGCGACTGGCGACGACCATCACTCCATGTAGTCGACCTTTCCCTGAGAAGGGGATACCGGCGACCGCTTGTGCTTGGTCCTCTCTCAATTCCACCGCTATCACTTTGAGAGTGGCCTCACCAAACAATTCCGAGAAGGACATATCTGGGATTTTCCATCCTGGCACGTTTTTGAGCTCCCCGATGCTCAACTTTACAGCCGATATTCGACTAATGACCTTCTCGGACACACCCCTGTGAACCTTCAGCAAAAGTGCCTTCTCCGTCATATCAAGCAGATATATCAGACCCATGTCTGCACCGATCACCTCAGCCACCCTGCCCAAAATACTGTTCAGCAGCTCTTCTAGTTCCAATGTCTGGCCCACCGCTGGCGCAATCTCACACAGAGCCTCTGCCTGCTTGCGTTTGGTCACTGATGTTTCTAATTCAGCAACTCGTTGGCGCAACGCTACCAGTTCGCTCAGAAGCTGCTCTCTTGTCTTCTTTTCATCTATCACCTCACACCTCCCTCAACTTCACAACAATCTCATTCATGCCGCCCTCCGCTTAGCCAATGTTAGTACCACCAACCGCGGGTGTCAACCTTCATTCAGGTACCCACTCAACAGCGAAGTATGAACTGGCCGGGAGTACCCTTTAGCTTAGCTGTCAGTTCTGAAGCCGGTCATACACGCTGCGCGCTGCCATCTCATCTGCGCAGTCAGTGGCTGCAAGATAAGACCCCGGTCCTTTCACGTTAGTGTCGCCAAGTATCTCTCGAAGATGTCTCAAGCTTCCCCCATTCTTCAGGAAGTTCGCCCCAAGAGTATGTCTGGAAGCTACGCAGTGTTCTATAGTGAACATGTCTCGTGGTTGGCGCCAGGCCCACCTCCTAAGGATAAGCAAGATGGTCCCTAACGTGAATCGGCTCTACTTCCCCAACCCTCTGGGGAAACACGACCGCCTCTACAAAACCGGCAAACTCCAGGATCGTTCTTTCAAGTCCCTCGAGGTGGGCGGGCGACTCCTCCTCTGCTCTGTAGGCTAGGAGAGACGTTTTGAATCAATCAGTTGGGAAAGAGCCGGGGTTCGGCCAAATAAACAATCAAATCCGAGCCACCAAGAAGGCCCGGGTCTACAACCATTCATTTTGGCTTGACATCCCGAGTTTGTATCTGTGGTGGGCCATTGTGGACTCGAACCACAGACCCCGGTCTTATCAGGACCGTGCTCTAACCAACTGAGCTAATGGCCCCACGAGAGAGTATAGCTTTTGTCGCGAGCAAGTGTCAAGGCTAAATCGGCTGCTTGCTGAAGTTCTCCGATTACTTCAGCATCTAAGCATTCACTTAAAATGTCGCCCTGTAAGACAAGTAGTGATATTGAAATAGACAAGCGGGTGACAGATGCGCTGACAATGACGTCGCCCACAATTGAGGATGACAGATTGACTCCTAGGAGAGTATAATGACGGTACTCAGTTGATATCGGTGGTATCGTTCTAATGAGCCGGAGCAGTTCACCTAAGCTTTCCTTGTTTCCATTGGCGAGCGAAGTAGATAGTCGCGGTCATCTTTATATTGGTGGCTGCGATAGCGTTGCGCTGGCTAAGGAATATGGCACTCCGCTTTATGTTTTCGACGAACTTACCCTTCGCTCCAAGTGCCAGGAGTTCCAATCTGAGTTCACCAAGCGCTATTCCGATACACTGATTCTATATGCATCCAAGGCTTTCTTGAATCGAGCTCTAGCCCTCATTTTCAAAGAAGAAGGCCTGGGGCTAGACGTTGTCTCTGGCGGTGAGCTGAGCGTGGCTCAATCAGTAGCTTTCCCACCCGACAAGGTCTATTTCCACGGCAATAATAAGACAATGGACGAGCTGAAGCTGGCTCTGGACTGGCGAATTGGACGAGTCGTGGTTGATAACCTTCGTGAGATGGACCTGGTTGATGCGCTCGCTAGAGAGATGGGAATCAGCCAGGGTATTTTGCTCCGCCTCACCCCAGGAGTTGACCCTCATACTCACCGCTATACTACTACCGGGATACTGGATAGCAAATTTGGCTTCTCGCTAACCAATGGGCAGGCTGAAGCAGCGGTAGCGCGTGCTATGTCGTCGTCTAGTCTTAGACTTGTGGGTTTTCACTTTCACCTTGGCTCTCCGGTTCCTGATACTTCTCCTTATCAACTGGCTATGGACCTTGCTCTCCGTTTTGCCAAGCAAATGGAAGCGAAGCACAATTCCCAGCTCAAGGAGTTTAGTCCTGGTGGAGGCTTTGCTGTCAAATATACAGTGGACTCTTCAACACCGGGCATAGCTGATTACGCAGACGCTATAACTTCAAGGCTGACAAGCATGGCCGACCAGTTGGGATTGGCATATCCCAAATGTATCATTGAGCCCGGAAGAGCCATCGTAGGTCAGGCAGGAGTCGCTTTGTACACCGTCGGTGCGATAAAAGAGATACCCAGAGTGCGGAAATATGTTTGTGTCGACGGTGGCATAGGAGATAATGTCCGTCCGGCTCTTTACGACGCCAAATATGAAGCCTTGGTGGCTAATAAGGTTAGCGAAGAGGAGACAACTAAGGTCACCATTGCCGGTAGATACTGCCAGTCGGGAGATATCTTGGTCAGGGACGTGACTGTGGCTCCAGTTTCAGCAGGAGATATTATCGCCATACCTGTCAGCGGCGCCTATTCCATCCCCATGGCAAGCAACTACAACATGGTTCCCAGACCAGCGATTATCATGATCAGACGTGGCAAAGCTCGGCTCATTCGAAAGCGAGAAACCTACCAAGACTTAATGACCTTAGATTCAATTTAGGACTCGACATGTGGCAAACAATTGGTCAACCGAAAGCGTTGTCTTTGCTCAAGCATGGCCTCGAGATGAGCAACTTAGCTCATGCTTATCTCTTTGTAGGACCACCCCGTGTAGGTAAGACTACACTAGCCCTAGACCTGGCTCAAGCACTGAACTGTGAGGGACACCAGCCACCCTGTGGCGAGTGTCAGTCTTGCCGTAGAATCATCAGCGGTAAGCACGCTGATATCACAATCATAGGTCTGAATTCACCCAGAGGTTCGGGGGAGACTAAATCACGGGTTGAGGTCAGCATCGACGATATTAGAGAGCTTCAACGCAGTGCTAGCTTGCCACCTTACGAGGGCAAGTGCAAAGTATTTATTATCGATGGCGCTGAACTCCTATCCAGTGAAGCGGCCAATTGCTTACTCAAGACCCTGGAAGAGCCACCTCCCAGGGTGATCCTGCTGCTTCTCACTGCTCAGGAGTCAGGACTTTTGCCTACGGTGGTTTCGCGTTGCCAGCGGGTAGAATTAAGGCCCATGTTAAGCGGCGAGGTCGAGAAGGTGCTCGTTGAATCTCGTGGGGTTGATGGCGACCGAGCGAGGCTTTTCGCTCGATTGTCCCAGGGTTGTCTTGGCTGGGCACTAAAAGCTTCAGTTGATGATGGCTATCTTGCGCAGCGGACGCAGAGATTATCCAAAATGCTTTCCTTGCTCAACGCCGGTTGGGAAGAGCGCTTTGTCTATGCCGCTCAGCTTGCAAACGACCGGAAATCAGCTGAAGAGGTGATAAATCTCTGGCTGATTTGGTGGCGTGATGTAATGTTGACTGAATGTGACTCCAGACAAGCTATTACCAACGTTGATCACATCTCAACGCTTGAAGAGTGGGCGCACACACTGACCTTGTCAGAGACCAAGGATTTCATCAATGGCTTGCACGAATCCTTGAGCCAAATTTCCGAAAATGCTAACCTGCGCTTAGTGTTTGAAATCTTGATGCTTAATATACCCAGAAAGGAAGGGGAACAAGGGCATGCAATATCATCCATGCCCGTCACTCTATAATGTCAGAGACAGTTGGAGTTCGTTTTCACCGGGCTGGTAAGGTCTATTATTTCGATGCGGCAGATATCCCCGTAGAAGTAAATGACTATGTGGTAGTTGAGACTAGCCGTGGCCAAGAGCTAGGCAAAGTGGTCATTTCTCCAGACCAGGTGTTGTTCAATGCTATCACTGAGCCGCTCAAACCGGTACTACGGAAGGCACAGGCTGAGGATATGGAACGCGCTCAGCATCAGCAGGAAAAGGGGCGCAAAGCCCTGGCTAGGTGCCGAGAATCAATCGAAAAGCTTGACTTACCTATGAGACCAATCTCAGCGGAATACAGCCTTGACGGCAGCTATCTTACTGTCTTTTTCACCGCTGAAAAAAGGGTTGATTTTCGCGAGCTAGTAAGGGAGCTGAGTCGCAACGTGAGAACTCGGGTTGAGCTCAGGCAAGTCGGAGCTAGAGACGAGGCCAAGCTGGTCGGCGGCTTAGGTAGATGCGGTTTTCCTCTGTGCTGCACTACCTTCCTCTGTGAGTTTGCGCCGGTTTCTATTAAGATGGCGAAAGAGCAAGATATCGCCCTTAACCCGATGAAAACCTCCGGTATTTGCGGTCGACTCCTTTGCTGCTTGGGATATGAATACGACCAATACCGTGATATGAAAGAGAAACTACCTCAGCTAGGTCAAGAAGTATCTACATCTTTGGGAAAGGCCAAAGTAGTCAGCAGCAACCCATTGAAAGAAACGGTAGCATTAGAATTGGAAACCGGGGTCACTGTGGAATTGCCTCTTGACGAGATAACCTGGCACAAGAAACCACCGATTGAGGGACAACAAAGAAGGAGATAGCTATTGAGGAAGGTATTTCTGCCACTCAGTGTGCACACGAAGGTAGTGATAAGGGACGTAGAAACCATCCTTGCCCGGGGGTTTAGGTTGACGGAGAAGGGGCATTCTGGCTTCGGTTGGTGTGCGCCCGGCCTTTCGTCGATTGCAAGGTACGCAGGCACTGACCACGTTTTCCCAACTGTGCTCCCCACCACGCCGCCTGGGTATAACGTGGTCTAAAGTCAGCTCCTTGCTTTCTCTACCGCAATACTGACAGACATACTGGTCACGGTTGAAAACTTCGAGCTTAGTCAATTTCCGCTGGCGCCGGGGTCTCCTGATGAAGTAAACGAGGCGGATCACCGAAGGAACATCAAAGACATCATAAACAGAGCGGAGGTTGCCTCGTCCATTCTCTAGAGCCTCAGCTTTGTCACGAAGCAGCAGAACGACAGCCCGGCGCACTATGCAGATATTGAGCGGTTCGTAGTCCTGATTAAGTACTAGAACTGGCGAGTTTACCACAGTTTTCTTCCAGCAAATCTAGGCTATTTTAGCAGGAAAGTTTCAGACCTACAACAGTTCGCACTCCTTGCCTACCTTGGTATCACATCTGTCTTCTCTTAATCCCATAGAAGCGGCGGATGTTTCTTTCTGTTTCGTCATCGAAAAGGACACAATGCTGGACCAATCTCGAAGTAAGAGAGCAATCTCAATCATCTATCGGAACGAGAGCACTGTCTACAGGAAGCGAGCTCGCCGATGATATCGTTGCTGGGGCCTAGGTTCCCGGGCTGCTTTTGCATCCCCCCGATAATCGGGAGCCATAATGTCAAAGACTAGACTGAGGCTGGGGTCTACCATACGAGAGCTGATTCGTGTCTCAATCTGTTCTAAGGTAAGACAGGTGGTAATCACCGTGGCTAGTCTGGCGTTATAACGATAGCTAATCAATTGATACAGCTTCTCTTGAGCCCATGGTGTGGCTGACTGCTCACCAAAATCATCGAGAATCAGTACCGGAGCCTTCTTGATTTCCTCAAAGAGCTTATCATAGGAGACTTTGCTTTCCGGACCAAACGTGGAGCGTAAATGGTCAAGGAGGTCAGAAACCACAATGAACAATGCTGACTTACCTTCTCGACGCAGATGATTAGCAATGGCGGCTGCCAAATGTGTCTTGCCACAGCCATTAACCCCCTGAAGAACCAGCCACCCTTGGGGAGATTGAGCAAAATCAAAGGCCAGGCGGAAGGCGTCCTCCAAATTCTCGCGCTGCTCAGGCGGGAGATTCAA
Source organism: uncultured Dehalococcoidales bacterium (assembly GCA_964582065.1). GTDB lineage: Bacteria > Chloroflexota > Dehalococcoidia > GIF9 > UBA5629 > JACNFS01. The sequence continues at coordinate 23,648 of CAZOQG010000010.1, read as the reverse complement.
CCGCTTGTAATCAAAATTCTTGAAGGTCATCTTCCGCAATAGCTCTAGTTCTAAATCTCCAAGGCGCTCTAGAGACGACGGGGATTCTCCTTGAATTACACATGTTTGACAGAGTTCAGTGTCGGTTAGACGGCCTCCCAAGTTCTCCTCAAGCTCCTCAATTGGCACATTGGTGGTGATCACTGTAGACAACCGGGTGTTGAAACGATAATCAAGCAACTGCTCCAGTTTTCCCTTAGCCCAAGGAGTGGTGACTGTCATAGTCAAGTCATCCAGAACCAGAAGCGGCGTGTTTTTCACTCGTTCGAACAGCTCATCGTAGGCAACATCACTGTTGGGACTAAAAGCGGAGCGAAGATGGTCTAGCAAGTCAGCGGCCCCTATGTAAAAGGCGGGCTGGCCCAGGCTTAGACGGTGATTAGCGATAGCGCAAGCCAAGTGTGTTTTGCCACAACCGTTCGGGCCAGCTAAGATTAACCATCCCTTGGGGTCAGTGGCAAAGGCTTTGGCCGCTTCATACGCTTGTGTGAAATACTGCTGTGATGTAGCTTCACTATGCCTCCCGGTAGGTAGAAGGTTGTCGAAGGTGAGTCGAGACAGGGCGCCCAGATTGCTATACTGCTGAAGCTGAGTCAGCTTCTCTTTTTTCAGGTCCTGTCGAGTACACTGACATGGGACAACTCGACTGAAATCGGGACGCCCTGAAGCTGACAAAGGATAAACAAAGCCAGCCCCCTTACACAGGAGGCAATCGGGATCAGGCGAGCCTTCTTCCCGCTGCTCAGCGCTGAACCATGTGCCCGTATCTGCCCCTGATGTATTTGTCACGGTCTCTTTCTTTTTCAGAATCTCTCCCAAGCTTTCCATTATCTTTCCCTTCAATAGCCCATCGTTCCAAAATACGCGCAATGTATTTCCAGCTACGCTTGTTCAGACTAACGGCTTCCCTAAAAGCACTTTCAATCCAATCTGCCGGGTACAGTTTCTCAGCCTCTTGAAGCTCTTCACCAATCATTGGTGTCAGCATACCTATGTTTTGTTCATAAAGGCTGAAAATATCCGATGGCGGTTTAATTTCCGCTTCCTCACTTCTCCTAGGTGCCAAAACCAGCTGTGGAAGCTTACCTCGCTGAATTTTGTTAATCGTCTCCTTCGCAGTTTCGCTGTTAATGAAATAGGCATCTTCAGGCTGCCCATCTCTATCAACCCTCAGATGGAGCATAGTGCCATGTTGTATAGCTTGATCCAGCGCTTGACGAAGTACTTCGCCTTTGGGTTTGGTTTCTCCCTCCATGCCGCCCATAAGTATGGGGTCAGACAAAAGTTCGTTATAGGTTACAAACTGTGCATAGCCACGGCGACGGCTGAGTAGCCAGAAAACGTGCAATATCATCTTGAGCTCAGCGATATCATCAACCTGTGGCATCACCGTAGCGAAGAACAGGTTGGGTATTGGGGTAACCTCCGCTCTTGCTGGAAAACCAGAAAAAGGTTTCTTGGTCATGCTCCTTCGTGCCCCCCGATAATCTTTAAGCCGCGCTCAGTTCAGTCTCCAGATCTTCGAATTTGGTAACCCTGGAGACAAAGCGCAATTTACTGTCACCGATAGGACCGTTCCGGTGTTTCGCTATGCTGATGTCGGCAATACCTCTGGGATAGGGCTCACTCTCAACATCGTGGTCTTTCTTCCATTCGTCTTCGGTAAAATGCAGTTCAGCTCGAGAGATAAAGACAACCACATCAGCATCCTGCTCGATACTCCCGCTCTCTCTGAGGTCAGAAAGCAGGGGTTTATGAGATATCCGTTGTTCTATAGCTCGGCTTAGTTGTGACACAGCTAACACTGGTGCATCTATCTCTCGGGCAAGTGCCTTCAGAGCGCGCGTTATTTCGCCAACCTCTTGCACTCGGCTGTCGCCCCTAACTTCTCCCCGCATCAACTGGAGGTAATCAACAATGAATAAGTCAACATTGTGTTCGAAATGAAGTCGCCGTGCCTTGCTTCGCATCTCCATTATTCGCAGTTGGGGTGAATCATCAATATAAATAGGCGCTTCTGAAAGGATGCCGCTGGCTTCCATGATTCTTCTTTCTTCTCGTTCATTGTAGACGCCCAGGCGAACATTCCTACAATCTACATTGGCCTCACTGGCTAGGAGGCGCCGCACAACGTCTTGCCGAGACATTTCCAAGCTGAATATAGCAACACAGGCTTTCTGATTGACGGCAGCGTTCCTGGCAATATTAAGGGCCAAGCTTGTTTTGCCTGAGCTTGGCCTGGCACCCAGAATAATCAGGTCAGAACGCTGTAGCCCGCCTAAGACATCATCTATCGCGGCGAAGTGGGTGAGAATATGTGCAATCTTCCCCTCCGCGGGCTGGGTTGGTCCACCTTCTTCAAAATATTGACCAAGAATATCGCGTATTGGGATGAAATCCCAAAGACTTCGCCGATGCCTCACCTTGAAAAGAACGTCTTCGGCTTTGCCGAGAGCAGCATCAACATCCGCGTCGGCTTGATAGCCAATAGTGGTAATCTGGCTGGCAGCGCTGATCAGTCGTCGCATTACAGACAACCTGGAAACAATCTGCCCGTAATCTACAATGTAGAGAGATGTCGGTACTATAGATACCAGGTGACTAAGATAAGCAGCGCCGCCAGTCTCTTCCAGCTTGCCTCGCTGAGCCAATTCATGGGCCACAGTTATCTGATTTATGGCCTCATTACGCTGGTATAGCCCAAAACAAACATCATAAATCCATTGGTTCTCCTGCGTGAAAAAGTCCTGAGGTTCAAGAAAAGTCGCAACATTGAATATGGCTTCGCCGTCAACAAGGAGAGAGCCAATTACTGCTTTTTCAGCTTCAACATCGTGCGGCGGCAAGTTTTCACTAGTCATTTCCAATCTCTTCTTCAATGACTACTTTGATCTTGGCTTCTGAACCTGTGCCGAGGCTAATTGCTATTTCATAGCTGCCAAGGTGATGCAATGGCTCGTCTAGCCCAACCCTTTTCTTGTCAATTTCGAAGTCGACAAGTTGAGAGAGCTCAGCAGCGATGTCAGCACTGGTAACGGCACCATGTAGGCGACCTTTGACACCTGCCCGAGCCTTGAAATGCAGCTCTTTCCCCTCCAAACGTTCAATCAGTTCACCTAGTTCCTCTTTCTGACGAGCTTGGCGTTGTGCCCTCTCTTCAGATTGAGTCTTGGCGACTTTGATAGCCGCAGGTGTTGCCGGCACAGCTAGACCTTGAGGCAAGAGAAAGTTTCTAGCATAGCCATCGGCTACTTCGCTTATCTCTCCTTTCTTGCCCTTAACTGATACGTCCTGCAGAAAAACAACCTTCATTCTCTTACCTCAACTTTGCTCCTGAACTTATTTGATACCTTCTGTTCTAGCCAAAACTTAACCGGTTTGCCCTGAATGTGTGAATAAGCTGCTGTCAGAAATTGACTGTCTTGGTCAAGCAGAGATAGCTTGGTAATTATCAAACCAACATCGATGCCAAGACAGCTCTTCACGCTCTATTTTACAATCTTCGGCTCTCGATTTCTAATTCTCGTTCGCCCAAAACTCAGCCTGTCGACAAAAAACCTCAAGTCTGGTTGATATTCCTGGTTTGGGTGTTTATTCATCACTTCTGCCGCTAGACCACCGTTATGGAGATAACCAAGTATGTCATGAATGGACGGCAAAATCCTCCTTAACCTTGGCTAGTGCTTCCGGTTCGCCGAGAAGGTCAGCCACCGTCATGGCCAGAGCTTTGGCTGCATCCAGTAGCCCTTCATGTCCTGCCTCAGAGGCAGCAGCTAGGGCAAAGTCCACTGAGTGGAGTGATACGCCGGGAGGTGCAATAGCAACCGTAGGGTGAATAGAAGGTACAACTTGGCTAACATTGCCCATGTCGGTGCTGCCAAAACCAAAGTGCATCTCAAACGGGACTATCTTGCGGCCTAGAAATTCTAAGTTTTGCGAGAAGAGTTGGGCCAACGACAAGTTGTTTTTCATTGGAGAGTAGGCCGCTTCTGCCCACTTGTGGTCTAACCGGGCGCCTGTAGCTAGTGATGCTCCAGCGAAACAATTCAGAACCTTCTCTTTTAGTTCATCAAGGTAAGCGTTGTCAAGAGCACGGACCAATAATTTGGCTGCAGAGTAGGCCGGCACTATATTGGCTGCTTCACCCCCGTGGGTGATTATGCCATGAATACGAGCTTTATCTTTAATATGTTGGCGCAACGAGTTCAAGCCATTGAAAGCCAAAATCATGGCTTCCAGAGCATTTACTCCCTGCTCAGGATGGGCAGCAGCATGAGCTGCCCTACCAAAGAATTCAATATCCAGGCTGACGCAAGCCAGCGCTTCGATTGTTGCCATATTGCGCACTCCAGGATGTACTATCATAGCTGCATCTACTCCGTCAAACACTCCAGCTTTCACCATCGTCGCCTTACCACCAAAAAGCTCCTCCGCAGGCGTACCAATGACGGCAACTGTCCCACCATGGCTGTCGACGACACATTTACCAACCACGCCAGCTCCTACTGCTGAGGTGGCTATGATATTGTGTCCGCAGGCATGTCCGAGTTCAGGTAAGGCGTCATACTCAGCGAGCAAAGCAATTACCGGCCTACCGCTACCATAGACCGCTTTGAAGGCGGTAGGCAAGCCACCCACGCCTTTTTCTATCTGAAAGCCGTTCTTCTCCAGATAACCGGTTAACCAAGTTAATGCCTTTTCCTCCCTGAAACCTAGCTCGGGATTCGCATGAATTCTCAGGCTTAATTCAATAAGTTCGTGGCGATGATACTCGACTTGCTTACCTATTCTTGCCTTCAGTTCCGACTTCGCCAAAGCCTTTTTCACCACTTTTGACATCGTCCCCTGCAAGTAGCAATTATACTCCAAGAGCCAAGGACATTCTAGAAGCGTTGGGCTAAAAAGTTGCTCATTACTGAAACGGTAGGAGGCAGCTTGACATTCAAAAATATCTCCACTTATAATGAACAAACTTTGCAAATCCTGTATACTGAAATGCGTATTAATGTCGCCCAACTGCTCAAAGAACCAGTTGGCTCAAGTCGTAGATACCAAATAAATGAGAGCGTTGGTAAGGAAGGCTTAGATTCCGTTAAGGGCAACGTAACTCTAGCCCGTACCAATCATAGCATTCTGGTAAAAGGTGCAATGACTGCCAATGTGATGGGAGTCTGTTGTAGGTGTCTCAGCGCGATTAGTTGTACAGTGGATTTTAACCTCGAGGAGGAATTCTTACCCAGAGCAGACATACCCAGCGACTTAGCCTTGCCTGGAGAAGCTGATGACTCCACTACTATTGATGACAACAACGTGCTAGACTTAGGGGAAGTGATACGCCAATATACCTTGTTAGCTATACCTGCCAAGCCGCTTTGCCGCCCGGACTGTGCCGGGCTTTGTCCATCCTGCGGGCATGATTTAAATCAAGGCCCCTGTCAATGCCTGTCTGGCGCTCATAATCAACGCTGGTCAAAATTAGTCCGGTTGGGAAAGGAGAGTGAAGTCTAAATGGCATTGCCAAAAAGAAAATATGCCAAAGCGAAGCAAGGGAGAAGGCGTAGTCATCTGGCTCTAAGCATTCCTGCTCTAGTTGACTGCCCTCAGTGTCATAGCTTCAAATTGCCTCATCATGTTTGTCCCACCTGCGGCACCTATAATGGCAGGGAAGTGATTGAGATTAAGAGTCCGAAGAAAAAGCCCGGCTAAGCGAGGGTAAGTTTACTTAAGCGGGCAGCCATCGCTCAAAGCTGCCGGCTCAGCGAAGCCGGAACGATGATTGATACATCAGGTGAAGTTGAATCAAAGGAGGAAGCATGGTCGAAGAAATAAAGGCTGCGTACGTCTTTCCTGGACAGGAGTCTCACTCAGTAGGGATGGGGTTAGACCTGTATGTTCACTATTCTTCAGCCCGGGAAGTTTTTGATGAAGTCGACAAGACTCTAGGCTTTGCTCTGTCTCGTTTGTGTTTCGAAGGTCCTCAGCAGGAGCTTAGAGAGACCATTAATGTTCAGCCGGCAGTACTAACGATGAGCATTGCCTGTCTCAGAGCGGCTCAAGAAGTCAGCCAAGATGGCTTGCCACCTCCCACCTTCGTTGCTGGACATGACATAGGCGCATATACTGCCCTGGTAGTTGCTGGGGCGCTGAGTTTGTCTGACGCAGTGCGTCTGGTCCGTGAGAGAGGGCGATTGATGAACGAGGCTGGTCAAAGAACACCCGGTGGGATGGTATCAATGACTGGCATGGACGCAGAAACAGTCAGAGACGTTTGTTTGTCTGCAGGGACTGAGGTCGCCTACATTGATGCCCCGGATCAGGTTACCATCACCGGTACTCAAGAGGCCTTGACTAAAGCCAGAAGGCTAGTGCAGATAAAAGGCGCTCGCCGGGTTATCCCGCTGAGGGTAAGCGGCCCTTTCTATTCTCCATTGATGGAGCCAGCCATGGGCAGACTGAGAGATGCCATTGCAGGGTTTACGTTCAACAAACCATCAATCCCGGTTGTGGCCAACGTCACCGCCCAACCACTGACCGACCTTGAAGCGATAAAGGAAGAGCTAGTCAGTCAGATCACTCATTCCGTGAAGTGGCAGCAATCTGTTGAGAACATGATTGCCAGGGGTGTAACTACCTTCTTCGAGATGGGGCCGGGTGAGGAGCTCACCAAGTTGATCAAACGGATTAGCCCAGGAGCACAGACTTTCGCCATCAGCAATGCCCAAACCGTTGGTGAGATAACAAGGTGGCGCAGAGGATGATTGTCTGCTGCCCCGACCGCAGACAAGGCTTGCCAAAGCTCTAGCAATTTTGCCAGCTTCAAGAGTGGTCGTCATGCTTCGTCAGATTCGTCAAATCTCAGAGCTATAGTCAAGAATGCTGAAACGTGGCTCACCGCTCAAGAGTGCCACCAGGTGCAAGCATTGTGGCAATGAATCTATCCTCATTTCTCAATCCCTCGGTCTATGTCTTGACTGTATCCGCCAGAACTTTGAAAAAGTCGAGCCTATCATCCAAGAAGCCCATCGAAAGTCAAGACAACCTTTCAATTTACCGTCACAACCACCAAAGGCAGCGAATGTCGCAGCTTGTCATCTATGCTTCAATGAATGCCAACTCTCTGAGGGCGAGAAGAGTTATTGCGGCTCACGTCTATCCACAGCCGGCAAGCTCTCTGGTGCCAACGCTGACAAAGGCAACGTAAGCTGGTATCATGACCCGCTACCCACGAACTGTGTTGCTGACTGGGTCTGCCCCGGCGGCACGGGTTCAGGCTATCCTGACTTCGCCTATCGTCCTGGACCTGAACATGGTTATAAGAACCTGGCTGTTTTTTACCAGGCGTGCTCCTTCGATTGCCTGTTTTGTCAGAATTGGCACTATCGATCGGCAGCAGGACAGCAAAATTGGGTTGGTGCTGCGGAACTAGCTGACGCCGTCGATGACCGCACCTCCTGCATCTGCTATTTCGGTGGTGACCCGACACCGCAATTGCCTCATGCCTTGCGTGCTTCTCGTTTGGCGTTGGGCAAAAGCAAAGGTCGCATCCTCCGTATCTGCTGGGAGACTAACGGCTCGATGCATCCAGCTTTGCTCAAGCAAGCTGCCGAGCTTTCTCTTAGTTCGGGCGGTTGTATCAAGTTCGACCTCAAAGCCTGGACCGAAGAGTTACATATTGCCCTTTGCGGAGTAAGCAACAAAAGGACACTGGAGAATTTCCGCCTTCTGGCTGGTTATATAAACAGCAGACCTTCGATACCCTTCCTTGTAGCTAGTACTCTGCTCATACCTGGCTATATAGATGAAAAGGAAATTTCTAACATTGCCACCTTTATCGCTTCCTTAGATCAGAACATACCTTATGTCCTTCTTGGCTTTCACCCTGATTTCCTGATGACAGATTTGCCAACTACTTCGCTCCAGCATGCTGAGCGGTGCCTGAAGGCAGCCAAAAATGCGGGATTGCGCCGATTGCGCATAGGCAATATTCACTTGTTAAGGGATGAGTAGTGCAATGATCGGGCCTAGACGGAAAGCTAGAATTGTTGCTCTACAGACACTTTACGAAACTGATTGTTCTATTCATAAGCCAGAGGAGGTTTCAGCTCGCTTGCTCCGGGAGAAACCCTTACCTAAGGAAGCGGCTGAGTTTAGTCAAACACTGGTTACAGGGGTTCTTCAGAATAGCCAGGACATTGATAACGTGATTCGAAAATTCGCCCCTGCTTTTCCCATAGATCAAATAGCTATTATCGACAGGACCATCCTCCGCCTTGCCATTTTCGAGGTTTTATTCGATAATAGAGTGCCGGTTAAGGCGGCGATTAATGAAGCTGTCGAGCTGGCGAAAAGTTTTGGCGGCGACACTTCCTCAAGATTCATCAATGGAGTTTTGGGCTCAGTAGCCGCTGATTCTATTCAGAAAAGAAGAAATCAGGAATTGATTGAGGGAGAGCAACCGAATCAGACTCCTAGAGGGATACAGAGTGACAACCACATTTGCGCGACTTAAGAAGGTAATTGCCGAGCAACTTGGAGTTGAAGAGGAATCAATAGTGCCTTCAGCATCCCTTGTTGCTGACCTTAATATTGCCCCTGCTGATTTGGCTGAGCTTGTGACTGCCATAGAACAAGAATTCAGCACCCCGCGACGAAAGCTGGAAATATCAGACGAAGACACGCAGAAAATTGTTGCAGTTCAAGACCTCATCGATTATCTTCACGATTATGGGATAGGGGATTAGGGCTCGTCCTCCGCTCTCAGCTTATCCAATGTAGCTATGTATTTGTGGCCGCCTCTTGAAGAACCTCTTTCAGCACCTGTTGCCACCTGCTGCCCAGCCGCTTGATATCTAATCTTATTTGCCTGGTACCTATCCTAACCCCATCTTTGTAATTCCGCGACACAGGCAGTCCGCTTAGTTCTTTCGCACTGTGGAAACGCAATACAATTTGCTTATCTTCTGTGGAAATAGATTCTACCCTTGCCTCCGCAGTAAGCTGTTTTATTTCTACTACATAAAGGAGATTCTTGACTGGCTGCGGGACTGGCCCGAATCTATCACTGAGTTCCCGGGCTATGCCTTCTATTTCCTCTGCCTGCTTTGCCACAGATAGTCGCTGATAGAAGGCCAGCCTGGTGCTCGTGGCCGAGATATAGTCTTCTGGAATATAGGCCGTCGCCGGTAGCGCTATAGCGGAAGCTGGAGGTCGAAGTATGCTTCTCTTGCCTTCTCCTGCCCGTCTCTGCTTTACGTCTTCTACCGCCTCAGCCAGCAGGCGACAATAAAGGTCGAAGCCTACAGCAGCTATATAACCGCTTTGCTCCACCCCCAACAGGTTACCGGCCCCCCGAATCTCTAAATCTCTCATGGCAATAGCAAACCCAGCCCCCAGTTCAGTGGCTTCAGAGATAGTTCTGAGCCGTTTTCGAGCTTGAGGGGTCAGTTGTTTCCCTCTATCAAACAGGAAATACGCATAGGCATGGTTGCTGCCGCGCCCAACACGCCCCCGCAGCTGATAGAGCTGAGTCAAGCCTAGTTTGTCCGATTGATCAATGACTAAGGTGTTAACATTCGGCATATCCAGACCGGACTCGATAATGGTAGTGGTAACCAAAACATCGCTCTTGTGGCTAACAAACTCTGTCATTATTCTCTCCAGTTCCTCTTCGGGCATTCGCCCGTGGGCGATCGATACCCTGGCTTCAGGAACCAAATTGCCCAGTCCGCTAGCAACCAAGGCAATGCTCTGAACTCGATTGTGAACGAAAAAGACCTGGCCATTTCGCTCCAACTCACGCAGTATCGCCTCGCGAACCAACACATCATCATAGCCACCAACATAGGTCTTAATCGGTAGGCGTTCCTCGGGCGGAGTTTCCATAGTGCTCATATCTCTAATCCCGGCCAGCGACATGTGAAGAGTGCGCGGAATGGGCGTAGCGCTTAGGGTAAGAACATCTATCTCCTGTCTCAGTTTTTTGAAGTGTTCTTTATGTACCACGCCGAAGCGTTGCTCTTCATCTATTATTATCAGCCCCAGGTCTTTAAATGTGACATCCTTTTGCAATAAGCGGTGGGTGCCGATGCAGATATCCACTACACCCGCAGCCAAGCCCTCGACTATGCTGGCTTGTTCTTTTTCCGAACAGAACCGGCTCAGCATTTCAACTCTCACCGGGAAAGCTTGCAGCCTTTCACGAAAAGTAGCGAAGTGCTGCTGCGCTAGCACGGTAGTTGGAACCAATAAGGCTACCTGCTTGTTATCCATGACTGCCTTGAACGCAGCCCGGAGGGCAACTTCAGTCTTACCGTAGCCGACGTCTCCGCAAACAAGTCGGTCCATCGGCTTTGTCTTTTCCATGTCAGCCTTGACGGCTAGAACAGCCTCCAACTGATCGGGGGTTTCGATATAGGGGAAAGAGGACTCTAATTCCTGCTGCCACAGGCTATCCTGAGAAAAAGCCAGGCCAGGGGTTATCTCCCTCGCCGCATAGAGCCTCAGAAGCTCCTGGGCGATGTCGGCTACAGATTCTTTGATCCGCTGCTTGGTGCGTGCCCATTCCTGGGTGCCGAATCGACTTAAGGTTGGTGATCGGTCACCGGCACCGATATAGCGGCTGACTCGCTCTATCTGGTCGGTAGGCACATAGAGTCTGTCCCCGGCGGCATATTCCAGAACAAGATATTCCCGTTCGACATCCTCGGCGAGCATCCTGGTTAGCCCGCCAAATCTGGCAATACCATGCTCAATGTGGACTACGTAGTCGCCCGCGGTCAATTCCGACACAAACCAGTGGTGGTGTATCGGTCTTTTCTTGAATGACCGCCGCTGCTTAACGAAGCCAAATATCTCATTATCGGTCAGCAGAGTCAGGATGTCTTTTATCGCCCAGCCTTCAGCCAGCGACCCCTGGACTAAAGTAACTGACCCTGGAGGAGGCACCTGCTCTATCTGTGAAACCTGATGAGCCAGAATATCATATTCCAGGAGAAGCTCGGAGAGCCGGTTCGTTTGTTGGCTGACTATGACGATGCGGCGGTTTTCCCTGAGCATCTCCTTCAAATCTCTGGAGAGAGCTTCAAGTCTACCTCCATAGCTTGGCACTGGAACCAGGGGTAAAGATTGAATACCGGTTTCGCCAGCATTACCGACATCCCACGGGCACAGTGTCAGGCGTCGCTTGATTCGTCTCATTTGCGCCTCGAATTCTGTCGCGGACAAATAAGGAGCAGAAGAATCTGATGCTAGTTCGCCATGCTCTATCTTCGCCTGCCGGAATTCCTCAGCCTGGCTGTTCGCCCTGTCAATGACAGCTTTGATTTCATCAAGGTCATCTGTAATCAACATAGCTTTCTCAGGCAGGTAATCCAGAATAGTGTCAGTATTGAAGCGTGTTTGGTTCTCCCTGGCAGGAGTCACGCTTACGGAGCTTACCAAATTCAATGAACGCTGCGTTTTCGGGTCGAACAGCCTGATGCTATCTATCTGGTTGCCGAAGAACTCTATTCGGGCAGGTAGCTCGTTACTTGGGGGGAAAATGTCGACGATGCCACCCCGCCGCCCCATAGTTCCCGGCACTTCTACAGTGTTTTCCAGCTCATAACCCATAGCCTGCCATTTCTCTAAAAGCTGGAATGGATTGACGTTCATTCCTACTTCCAGAGTATGGCAAGCTGCTGCGAAGTCGGACTGAGGCAGGGTCTTACTGGCTGCAGCCAGGGCAGAGCTTACTATTAGAGGGGGATTCTGACTGCCCGGCAATGCGTTCCGGCAAAGAGCAAGGGCGGACAGTGTTTGCAGCCTGTCTGTTACGGTGACAGGGTCAACTGCATAATGCTCATCGGCCGGGAAGTCGATTTCAGGAAAGAACCGCAGCGAGGCTGAGCTGGGACACCAGGCTTCAAGCTGGTCATAGAGCCTCTTAGCATTCTCAGGTTGCCCGGTTATTACTAGAATAGGTAAGCCTAGCTCTTGATACGGAGCCGCTATGACATAGGGCTTGACAGCATCAGGCGCTACCAGCTCATTCTCACGCTCTTGTAAGCCAAGCAGGTTGCCCTTCAGTTCCTCATAAACGGGGACCTGTTTGACTAAAGAAAGAAGACAGGACAGATCCATTTTCCAACATCTAAAGGGCTAGCCGCAAGCTGAAGGGGTATCCGGCCTAGCCCTATAGCTTAGATTGTAGCACAGCCTGATTTACTGGAACAACGGAGCTTATTCGTTTAATGCCGTGCGAAGCTAAGAAACCAGCCATGTGAAATCATCTGAAGAAGTGCGAGATTGACGGTCAAGGTGGTCGCAGAATATGCAACAGGCTAAGGTGAGATTTCAATACAAGAGGTAGAACGGTAGCAGTTCGTCGAGCTCATAACCCGAAGGTCGTTGGTTCAAATCCAACCCCCGCTACCAACGCTTTCGAATAAAGCACAGTTTTCACTGTGCTTTTTATTTTGTTCATATTTGACGCAAAAAGATGACCGTGATGGTATCTGACTGCTCCAAATAGCTTGATACGCAAATACTTCCAAGGCAAATGGCGGTAAACTCAAACTTCACTTACTAGCTAAACGGTTAGATCTCCCCAGCGTAAAAAGAAGGCAAAGAACGGGTCAGTAATATGCAACCTCTTGTCTGCTTCGTCAAAGTCAATGACTGGCATCGAGCTATGATCATTGGCCGCAATCGTAGACATATGTTTTAGTACTCTTGCTATTTCATCATAACCCTATTGGTTTGACGGTGAAGAGTAATACGCGATAAATTTATTTGAAATCAAACTGAAAAAGGAATCTATCTATTATCTCATGAATCGGTTTAAAATCATTATTCCCCATGCCTAGTAACCAAACAGCTGAAACGTAGTATATATTCGCGGGGTCAAGCGATAAGTTTTGGGCTAAAATATAAATTTCATTATGCTTTAAAGCATTTGAAGCATCATCAATATAGGTTAAAAGTTCTTCTTCTGAGGTATGTAGAAGCTTGGCCAGTCCACTTATATCTACCGACTTTAGTGTTTCAATTAGCCATTTTTCTGGCCATACATTTCCCGGAAGAAAAGCTAATCTTTGCATAAACCATTCTGCCTCTTGCTCAGCATCCTTACTACTTTCTAATGATTTTAAGAATTGCGACTTGTGAAGATCGAGCGCATGAGCCTGATCTCCATCCATTATTGCTATGCACTCTGATTCCTTGGGATCTCTATATCTAGCAGCCATTTGATGAATAATTGGGATAGGTGAACCAATTGGTATTATATTCAGACGTTTTCGGATGCTAGTCTCAATGAATGCTGCAATTAAAGTAGCTGAATCAGAATCCTCAACAAATATATCTAATTCGTTTGTATTTTCTCCTGCAAGCTTGCCAGCAGCATAAAGAGGTGTTACACATGGAATAATATTTGTTTTTCCAGAAAAACTCTCTACATAGAAGCATGCTTCTGGAGGAACTTCCTCAATAATTGCTGATGAATGTGTCGTACAAACTATTTGAATATGTCGTTGTCGGCACACCTCTTTAAATTCTTGAATTAATTTTCTTTGGGCATTTTCGTGTAGTCCCAATTCTATTTCATCAATAACAAGCAATGTTCCTGTTGGAGTAGCATAGATAGTCGAAAATATTTCAAACAGAGCGTTCTCTCCTGCTCCCATATTAAATCCTGAATATCTAGTCCCCTGAGAACTAACTATTGGCAAATGATACCTTCCATAGGTTTTCATTCTAAAATCATCATAAGCCGTACCTAAAATTCTACCAACTACGTCTTTTACGTTATCTTCCCAACCCGCAGGAGCTTGATCAGAAAAGTAGGAGCGATAACTCTTTGAGACACTTTTCTCGGATGGGGGTACTACTCTTTGGACGCCGAAAAAAACTACGTTACGACGCACTCTTCTATTATAATTAATCCATTTTCCTCCTACTTTTTTTTGACGATTTTGCCAGAAATTTCCAATTCCATCAGCTGCATGTGTCGATTTATTCCACCAGTGGTTATGCATTATCCTATACATTATTAAAATACCCCCTGGCGGAATCTCTTCAGAACTTTGGATGAAGAAGTCCGAGAATGTATAATAAGGTAATTTTCTTTCTGGCAGTTTAAATCCATCTTTATTATTGTGAAAAGCGCATGCAACCATTGCCAATATTGTTGACTTTCCAGACCTATTTCTGCCCGCAATCACTGAGATCGGATATTTAAATTCTACTTTAAAATCCTTCAGTCCACGTAGATTACCAATTTCAATATCTACTTTTGTTAAAGAAGCCACAGTCATGTCATTAGCAAACCAATTGAGATTATCTTTATCGACTTGGGAATACCGATATTTCATTAGTGGTTATAAGCTTCCTTTGTGTAGCTCATTACCTATATCCAGTGAATAGATACTTTTCGATATAAGCTATTTGTTCAATTCTATACCCAACATATCATATACGCAAATCATATCAACTTCAGCTACTAGCAATTTACTATCTTTATTGCACCACCCATGTCTCGCAGAACTCACCAGAACTAGCCCCCTCCTCCCCATGAGCGCCGTAAGCCTCGCGGGGACTCCGGCGACCTCCGTGGTTGGTCCTGAGGCTTTCTTAACCCCCACCGTTGCCCGGCTCACGCCGAATACCCTGGCCAGCGAATCCTGCGATGTTCCCCCCACCATCGGCGCCCATTCGCTGCGCCGGGCAAAGTCCTAGGAAACTGTTTGTAATTTGCCCGATGTCTGGTAGAATCAGGGGAGGGAAATGGAATTAACAGGCACGCAACAGATTGAACAGCTTATAGACCGGGCCCTGGCTGAAGACCTTGGTTGGGGAGACGTTACCACCGAGGCGTTGGTGACTGATGACCAGCAAGGGAAAGCTTCGATCACAGCCAAGGCAAAGGGAATCGCAGCCGGGACTGAAGCCGCCAAGCAAGTTTTCCTTAGGGTCGATCCTAAACTGAAGGTGGATATCCTCGTCGACGACGGGGCTGAGGTCAAGCCTGGGGATATAATAGCTAAAATAGAAGGCAAAGTTGCCAGCATACTGAAAGCCGAGCGAGTGGCCTTGAATTTCCTACAGCACCTCAGCGGCATCGCTTCAGAGACAGCCCGCTACGTCGAGGCGGTCAAAGGCCTGCCGGTCCAAATCACCGATACCAGGAAGACTACGCCGGGCTTAAGAGCGCTAGAAAAGCACGCGGTGCAAGCCGGTGGCGGCAGGAATCACCGCATGCACCTCGGAGACGGCATCCTGATTAAGGACAATCACCTAGCAGCACTCCGCCGCCAGGGGCTAACTCTGAAAGAGATTATAGCCAGGGCCCGCCAGAAAGCCTCCGCTGAGCTGAAAGTCGAAGTCGAGGTGAAAACCCCGCAGGAAGCTTCAGAGGCGGCTGAGGCCGGAGCCGATATTATCATGCTGGACAATATGGACCTTCAAAACATGCGTCAGGCCGTTCGGCTAATCAAAGGTCGTGCCTTGGTCGAAGCCTCTGGAGGCATCACTTTAGATAAAGTTCGGGCTGTCGCCGAGACCGGCGTTGACCTTATCTCGGTAGGGGCTCTCACCCATTCTGCAAAAGCCCTGGATATCAGCTTAGAGCTGGACTAACACCAACGCAGTGCCACCACTAGCCCTCATGATTTCGCCTTGTTTAATTCTTGCAAAGCCTTCCGCAAAGACTCGCTGGCCTTGTCCATGTTCTGAGCTGCGTCCAACATATCTTCGTGAACTACAGCCTTCCCAAGATCCCTGGCTTTCTCCGCCCACTCCCTGAATTCCTCACCGTGCTCCTTGTTGTGCTCAATCCAGTGGTCTAACAGTATTTTGAGTTTCTCCATCTCACTGTTCTCCATCGCATATCCCTCCTCGCACGACTTTCAGCTCAATCTGCCGGTGGTATCAGGCCGTGAGCGCTGAACAAAAGGACGTCACACCTCATGGTGCAGGTGGGACACTCGGTGTGGCACAAGAGAATGGGGTTTCTCCTGCCCGTGAGCCTCCATCAACCTGTCATCGCCCATCAACTCGTGGGGATTTCCATCAGCAATGATGCGCCCCTCGTCTATCAACACGACACGGTTGCATACCTCTAAGACGAGCTCCAGGTCATGAGAGGCAATTAGCATTGTCTCTTTTGATGCCTGCAAAAGGCGGATGAGACGGCGCCGGGAGCGAATATCGAGGTTGGCGCTGGGTTCGTCGTACATCACCAGTCGCGGCTGCATCGCCAGCACGCCGGCAATGGAGACCATCCGCTTCTCCCCTTCTGAGAGATGGTGGGCCGGCCTGTCGGCAAGTTCCAACGCCCCCACCGTTGACAGTGCCTCCGGTACTCTGGCTTCAACTTCGTCTTTTGATAGCCCCATGTTGCGTGGGCCAAAGGCGACGTCGTCCCGCACCGATGGGCAGAACAGTTGGTCGTCTGGATTCTGAAAGACCATGCCGACCTCAGGGCGAAAGTCACCATTCACTACCGGCTTACCTAAGGCAAGGATTTCCCCGGCAGATGGCTTCAGCACGCCGCAGATTCCTAGAAAGAAAGTAGTCTTACCAGCTCCATTGGGGCCTATCAGTCCAACCCGCTCGCGCGGCATCACCTTGAGACTCACGTCATGCAAAACGTTGGGCCTGTCTGGGTAAGAGAGCCATAGCCCGGAAACTGCTAGCGCGGGTTCAGGCGGACTCTCCTGGTAATATTCCTGCATCTGCTCTTTCATTACGTACATTCGAGGCATTGTATCAAGGCCTCTGCTCCATGTCTATATAACGATGTCCCCGGCAACGAATCCGACTGCGGTCAGGAGAGTAACCCCGAGAGCAATTATGTCGCGAGAAGAGGCTCGAAATTCGTCTTGCTGCGACCTAGCATTGCCATAGCCTCGCAGAATCATTGCTTTATAGACCCATTCAGACCGCTCGTAACTACGCACCAGGATGCTCCCGCCCAGCCAGGCCAGGATACCCAGGCCGTGCCTGCTGAAGCGCCGCTCGTGAAAGCCACGCAGCCTCATCGACGTTTCCATTCTGTGCAAATCATCGCCAATCTGGTAAAGGTAGCGAAAGGACAGAAGTGCCATATCAGTAAGAATGGCAGGGAGACCTAAAGCCCGCATCGATTTGATGGTAGTCAAGAACGGCGCAGTGCCGAAGAGAACCAGGCCAACCGTCAGGATACAGAGAAACCTGGTAGCTATCAGGAGCACCGCAACAAGCCCTTCCTGCCGCAAATCGAGGGGGCCAAGGCTCATGACGACGGTGTGACCCGAAACGAAGGGCAAAAGGAGAACCACGACCAGAAGAAAAAACGATGGGTAACGCAATCGTGTCAGCATGAAGGAGACGGGTAGCTTACAAACAATATATATGGCCGCAGTAACCACCACCATTGCCGGTAGCATGCGGAGGTCACGGACGAAGGAGAAAGCGAAGATTAGGGCCATAAGGCCGATGAATTTGCACCTCGGGTCCCAGCGATGCAGTGGTGAGCTAAGATGCGCATATTCGTCAATCCCAAGTCTCATGTGCTATCCAAAAGTTTCGGCCGTACCCGCTGCAGAAAGACAGTCACCAGCGCGGTAAAGACACCCTCGATGACCATCAGTGGCAAGTGGGCCAAAGCCAGTGTGTAGATTGCTGCTCGCTCGGTGGCGACATCAAAATCGGCCGGGATGAAGGTAAGCAAAATGACCACGAATATGATGACCGATATACCAATGCCACCAAACCCGGCCAAGAATCCAAAAACGCCGGTCGTAATCTGGCCCTTCTTCCTAAGAAGGTTGCGAATACGGAATATATAATACGATAGTAATGCGGGTAATCCCATTACTATCGAGTTCACTCCCAGGGTGGTTAGGCCGCCGTGCTGAAAC
Source organism: uncultured Dehalococcoidales bacterium (assembly GCA_964582065.1). GTDB lineage: Bacteria > Chloroflexota > Dehalococcoidia > GIF9 > UBA5629 > JACNFS01. The sequence continues at coordinate 5,730 of CAZOQG010000010.1, read as the reverse complement.
ATCACTGCCTGGAAGAACAGGCCGATGAGAATAGCCGGGAAGGCAAAATAACCCAGCACAGCGCCCAAAAGACCGTTCAGCACCAGATGAACACTAGTAGGCGGCACCGGAATATGTATCCAGGAAACCACAAAGAAGGCAGCAGTGAGCAGAGAGGCTTTGGGGACGCCCTCACGAGGATTCTCTTTCTGATTTATCTTGTGAATTGAGTACCAGGTTACTGGTACGGCGGCAACATACCCAGCGGCGCACACAGCAGCAGGGAGAATACCATCGGGGATATGCATCAGGCTCTCCTTCGTGAGAAATAGAGTGCCGTGCCAACAAACCCCCAGATAACGCAAGCCGACATGAGTGCAATCTGAAGGATGCCAAAGCCGCCAGGCCCAGACGTCGCTACCATGTCTTGACCGACGGGAATATGCACCATGTCACCATGGCCTGCCTGACGTACCTGGACATCCCACGTGCCTGGTCTAGAGGTATCTGGGATGAAGGTGAAGCGGCCTTCATCATCACAGACCCCGGTCAGCCAGGGAGTGGATAGGTCATCAGGCGCATAGACCACGACCTGGGCGCCAGCCATCGGTTCGCCATTGTCATAGGTGGCGATAAGCTCAATTGTCATGTCGACCGTGTATTCTATTATGGCACCGTGCGCATACGCTTTCATCGGTAGGCCAAGCGTAATCGGCAGACCAACTATAAGAAGAAACAATAGGGATGTGATAAATCTCCACTTTATATTCACAATCACCACTCCTAAACCGGGGGGCCGCGTTTGCGGCGGTTTCCCCTTTCATATCAACTCTAGACTGCTAGTGGCAATGGCAATGGCCTTCGCCAACATGACCCAGGGTAGGGAGAATATCCACTAGCGCCCGGTAATCCCCTGCCGGAAGTCTGGCTTGAAGCCCGGCCATATCCACATCCAGCTTCCCGCCTTCCGCAATGCCAGCAAATGGCTCAAAGCCGAGAGCACCAAGGTTAAGCTCGTCATCCAGCGGCGTCTCAGCATCACCAAATATATGGTCAAAGTGGAAGGTCATCTCGACGCCCGCCGCGCCACCTTCCTGGACTATGCCTTTGCGCTCATCGCCAACAAATTCGCCGCAACTATACGCACATTCCTCCTCAACATTGATGGTAAAGTCAACACTTTGACCATCCTTCTCGGCTGTCCCGATAATGACCAAGCTATAACCTGCAGCAGGGCCTGAGGATGCCTTTACCATCTTCCAGGAGATGGCGTTGTAATGGCCGGCGGCAGCACTTGTTACTTCACCAACCAGTATAGGTGGAGCGTCTTCACCACCCTTCGCCAGGTCCACGCTATAAGTTTTGGGAAGGCTCACCTTGACATTAGCTTTCACATCAGCACCCGAGTGGGGGTCATACGGGGGATCAGTCTGATAAGCTGTCACGTCCGCCAGAGTAATGTAGACATGATCAAAGTCGATGCTCCAGCCGTCTTTGGAAACGAAGCCCTGCCGGACAAACTCCTCTCCGTTGGCATGGAACCGAAGCGTTCCCACCGCCCCACCACCTCCAGCACAACTGGCAAACACGATACCAGCGACAAACAATACAGCAATAGATAACACAAGCATTAGTTTTCTCATTGAAATCCTCCTAGTTGTTAGAAGTGTTTGCAACTGCAACTCATTGCACTCCGCGCCAAAAAAAAGAGAGCCACCTGCCGCTACACGGCTATGTCTACATAGGTCTATCGCACCTCCCACGAGTTATTTCTGGCACTTGGCACACAGGCCAAATATACCCAGATGTTTCAAGTCAGCCTTGAACTGGTAATCACGAGACAAGGCCTCCTCCAGAGGAAGCAGTACCAACTCAGGCAGGTCGATTATCCTGCCGCACTTCTGGCATACTAGGTGATGGTGATGACCCTTTTCCGCCGGGTGATAGCGGACACGCCCATCGCCCAGGGCGATTTCAGTGACCAGTCCGAGCTCCTTCAACAATTCCAGCGTCCGGTAAATTGTAGAAATATTGGCGTAAGGATACCTGGCCCGAACCTGAGAATAAATCTCCTCAGCACTGATATGCTGGTCAACGCTGTGAAGAGCTTCAATCACCATCAGCCGCTGCGGCGTTAATCGATAGCCCTTTTCCTGAAGGGCCTGCGTACAGCTCATTCTCAACAAAGTATAACACAACCCAGAGAGGACTGCAACTGGTTGCTCATGCAAGTAGTTGAAAATCAGCGCAGCTTCTCTTTACTGTCCAACGCTATGGTGACTGGGCCATCGTTGTGGATTTCCACCAACATATGCTGTTGAAAGCGTCCTGTCTCTACCCTAAGTCCGGTGTCACGTACGTGACGGACAAAAAGGTTGAACAAAGCTTCAGCCTGCTCTGGCAGTGCCGCCTGGACAAAACTGGGCCGCCTTCCTTTCCGTGTATCAGCCAAAAGAGTAAACTGGCTGATAACCAAAATCTCCCCTCCGATCTCCAGTGCTGAAAGGTTGAATTTGCTGGCTTCGTCAGAGAAGATACGAAGGTTAGCTATTTTGTGAGCCAGATAATTGGCATCTCTTTCAGTGTCTCCCTGAGCTACACCAATGAAGACGACTAAACCCTGGCCGATTCTCCCTACCGCTTCACCACCTACCTCCACCGATGCTTTGGTAACCCGCTGCAATAATGCCCTCAAAACACCTCCAATCTTATGCCGTGCCCAGACAAGCCTTTGTCAAGAGATTGTTCAGCTGCCACCTTGAGAGACAGCGAAGAATCCAGAGGTTCTTCGCTGTCTCTCCGTTTTACTCAGAGTTTCAGTTCAGAATGACGAGTAGGATTGCTAGACAGGCTTTTCTGGATATTTTACGAAAGGCGCCTCCCTAAAACAAATTGACAGCCAAAACTTGATGGAGTAGAATGATTTTTGCGGTGGCAAGTATGGAGGCACAATCATGATAGAGATGACAATTGACAGTATTCGGGTGAGCCTGATGAACTATCAGCATGTCGTAATCTTGAAAGAGAAAGACTCGGACCGCTATTTACCTATCTGGATCGGCCCGGCAGAGGCAGATGCTATATCAATAAAACTCCAAAATGTAGATATAGCTCGCCCTTTGACTCACGATTTGCTAGATTCTGTAATCAGTACCTTAGGAGCTTCGGTCAATTTTATCGTAGTCAATGAGCTTCATAACGATACCTTCTATGCCAAGATCATGCTCAGCACCAATGGTAAGCAACTGGAAATCGACTCCCGCCCCAGCGACGCAATTGCCCTAGCGGTAAGAGTAACCGTACCTATATACGTCGAGGAATCGGTCTTGGATAAGGCTGGCATTATGCTCGACCAAGAAACGGGAAAACCCATCCCCCTGAATAGGAAGTCTGATAAATCAGGAGGCAAGGGCCAGATTGATGAACAGGAACTGAAAAAACTATCCGCTTTCTACGATTTTATCAATACCCTAGACCTGGACGACCTTGGCAAGCACAAATCCTAGATAAACGTGTGAACACTATGAAAGAACGTTTCATCAGGAAGTTAATGTCCACAATCAAATGTAGTGTTTGCGGAGAACATTACGAGGCAAACAACATCAAGGTTTTGGGGCATCGGGATAACATATGGTTTCTAAATGCCTCTTGCCCGTCTTGCCACAGTCGAGCTTTGGTTGCCGCTACTATCAAGGAAGGTCAACCATCAGAGGCTGTCACGGAGCTAACCGAAGCAGAGTTAACTAAGTTCGCCGAAGCCAGCCCAATTGGTGCTGACGACATCCTGGATTTGCACGCTTTCCTGCAGGAGTTCGACGGAGATTTTGTTGAGCTATTCAGTCCAAAGTGACATGGCGAGAGATAAAACGTCTGTCTGTCAATAGCCAATTGAGAATACAGCGGCCAGAAAGCCGCTTTTTTTGAACAAGCTAGCTTGCTTAAACGAGCACATCCCTTTGACCCAAAAAGAAAGATATGGCATAATGTACCCGATTAAGCCCAAGAGACCAACGTCAAGAGAATGGGTACGTCCTCTCGGGTTCGTTCTTACTGTTGGCTGGTATGTAGCTTTGAGCCTTGTCATGCCAACCGGGATTGGTTTCTGGCTTGACCGCCCAGACAAGTTTGACAGCCATCCTTTGCTTACACTTATTGGATTCGGGTTGGGAACAGTGGTTGCCTTTTATGGTCTCTACCGCATGCTTCGCCGATTCTACGCTGAACAAAAAGAACAAGAGCAAAGGAAAAATAAGAAAGAAGACTAGCATCTATGAATAGGGGCAGTGGGTGCTCTACCAGAATCTTAGTTTTAGTAAGTATTATTCTTTTAGCCCTTTTGGGAATTGGTCTGATTGCTGGCCCTTTAGGCGCCACTCTCCTGGGTATTGAACCACCTAGCATCCTGAATATCTCGAAACCACACATTGAACTCCCTTCCGAGGGGATATTATCTGTTGCCGGCTTTACTATCACCAATACTCTCATTGCTTGTTGGCTTACTATCATCTTCTTGGTGGTTTTCTTTTATGCCTGTACTCGAAAAATGAAACTTATACCAGGGAGGCTACAAAGCTTTGCCGAGATGGTCGTAGAAGGGCTGCTAAACTTTATTGAAGGTGCGGCTGGAGAGAAAAATGCTCGCACCGTTTTCCCTATAGTAGCCACCATTTTTCTTTTTGTTATAACCAATGCTTACCTGGCCCTGCTGCCATTTTTTGGCACTATAGGCATTAAAGAGGGTGAGTCAATCATACCACTGTTTAGAGGCGCAAATACTGATATCAATGTGCCCCTTTCTATTGCCCTAATGTCCGTTGTCTTTATTGAATTTTGGGGGTTACGCGCGCTAGGTATTTTCCGTTACCTAAACACTTTTTTCAATGTTAATCAACTACGCGAAGGTATTGCAAACTTGTCTAAAGGGAAAATGAAACCTGCCATGAGCGGCATTGGCTTCGGCTTCATTAACTTATTTATTGGCTGTCTGGAGGTGCTCAGCCACTTTATTCGCATTATCAGTTTCACCTTCCGTCTCTTTGGCAACATGACTGCCGGTGAAATACTGCTGCTAGTTGTCTGTTTCTTAGTACCCCTGATTGCACCTATCCCCTTTTATGGGTTAGAATTACTCGTTGGTTTTCTTCAGGCTATGATTTTCGCCGGCTTGACGCTTGTGTTCGGCGTCATAGCTTTAACTCCTCATGAAGAGGAGCACCAAGAAACAGCTTGATTTAAAAAAGGAGGGAGAATAAATGGATCCAGAAGCAATGAAATTGTTAGCTGCGGGGCTGGCTGGGGGGCTAGGTATGATTGGTCCTGGCATAGGCTTAGGGCTAATTGGCTTTGGGGCTATGCAAGCTCTTGGACGCAATCCTGAGGCTAGAGGACCTATTTTGACCAACATGATTTTGATTGGTGCCTTGGCCGAAGCTGTTGGTATATACGCTCTAATCGTAGCTATTCTACTAGCTTTGGTAGTATAAGGAGATAGGAAGAAATGGAAGATAGCAATTTGCCGGCTTTCATCGGCGCTATTATTGGGGCAGTCATAGTAAGTGGGATTATAGTGGCCATGGGCTTTATTATAATTGCCTTCATGCTAGTTTGAATTAAAGACCGTTGCGGCCCAAGCCTAGCTAGAATAGGCAGAGAGCTTACGTTCGAACAAGGGTACTCCCTTCAGCAACAAAAATACGAGGAGACAAGATGGAAGGTATTGGTATCAACTTACCGCTATTAGTAGCTTTTCTT
>CAZOQG010000009.1:21734-32224 GCA_964582065.1 uncultured Dehalococcoidales bacterium | reverse complement strand
CACCGGTCTTCGGAACCGGGGGTCGTGGGTTCGAATCCCTCTAGGCGCGCTATCTAGGCCAAGGTCTTTTGCTAACGCTTTGCTAACGTCCTCCGCAGCACCACGAAGCCACCCAACAGGTGAGCCCTTTCAATCTGCACCTGCGGATTAGGGACCCTGCCTGCGGGTGACAAAGATGGTGGCAAAATACGTGAAGACCCTCCTGCAGCCTGAACAATCTCCCCTGGTGCCAAGTGCTCTCGACGTGGGTGTGCAGTGACGAGGCACAAAGAGCGCTCAAGTCACGACATAGGCTGAAGGCTGGCAACTGAAGGGCATCCTCGGTCAGGTTACGTGTAGGCAACGGATTGGTATGTGTTAGAATTGTGGCAGAGGAAAGCCACAGATGGCCTTTGTGTATTCGGGAATTCTGCTGCTGTCAGCAGCGACACTACTTTTCGAGATCACCTTGACCAGGGTGTTTTCGGTAGCTCAGTGGTATCACTTCGCCTTCATGGTGGTCAGCTTGGCCCTGCTGGGCTTCGGTGCCAGTGGCTCCTTTCTGTCCCTATTTCCTCGCGTGGTGATGAAAAACCTAAGCCGCCTGCTAGCGGTCTGTGCCGCCCTGTTCTCTTTGAGCTGCTTGGGTGGCTACTTGGGGGTAAATAGTATCCCTTTCGATTCTTATCGCATAGGATGGGAAGGCCGTCAACTGCTCTACTTAGTGGCGTACTATCTTTGTCTGGCCATCCCCTTTTTCTTTACCGGTCTAGCTCTGGGAGCTGCCCTATCCAGGATGCCATCCCAGGCCGGAAAACTCTACGGGTTCAATATGGTGGGGTCGGGACTGGGCTGCCTCCTGGTGCTAGTAAGCCCACCTTTGTTCGGCGGTGGTGGCACGGTAGTCCTGGCTGCCCTGCTGGGACTGTTGGCGGTTTTCCTTTTCTGCCTGCCTCACTATAAGCTGCTTCTAAGCCTAGCTCTTGTTGGAGTAGCAGGACTCATCGTCCTGCTGGTCCCCTCGCCAGCGATACTGGAAATCAAGATGTCTCCTTATAAGAGCCTGAGCCAGGTTCTTCTTCATCCGGAGGCACGGACGTTATTGACAAGGTGGAATGCCTTCTCTCGTGTGGATGTAGTTGACAGCAGCAGCATTCACATGGCCCGAGGGCTAAGCTTGAACTACAGACAAGAGCTGCCATCCCAACTAGGCGTGACTGTCGATGGGGCGAACCTTAGCCCAATAAGTCAGATTGAACCCGCAGAAGCTGACTTCACCGAGTATTTGCCCGGCGCCTTGGCCTATGGCTTATCGACCAATCCCAAGGCCCTGGTTATCGAGCCTGGGGGCGGCTTAGATATCCTGACTGCCCTTCACCATCAAAGCCCCTCGGTAGTTGCAGTGGTCTCCAATCCCCTCGTGATTGAAGCTATGACCAAGTTTGGGGATAAAGGCCAGTTTCTGGACTATCCCCAGGTAGAGGTGGTTGCCGAGGGAGCTAGGAGTTACCTCAGCCGCTCAGACGAACAGTTTGACGTGGTTCATGTCTCTTTGACCGATAGTTTTCAGGTAGTGGCAGCAGGCAGCTACAGCCTGTCGGAGACCTATCTGTACACTGTAGAGGCTTTTGAGGAGTACTATCGACACCTAGCCCCAGGCGGCATCCTGTCCGTGACGCGCTGGATTCAGGTACCACCCAGCGAGGGAATTCGTCTGATATCACTGGCGACAGCCACTCTGGAGAATGTGGGTGTATGCTATCCCGAACAACATATGGCTGTGATCCGCAGCCTGCAAACTGTCACCCTGCTATTGAAGCAAAGCCCCTTCAGTCCCCAGGACATCGCCACGATGAAGGGCTTCTGCGAGAAACTAGGATTCGATGTGGTCTATTTCCCAGGGATAGACCCCGCTAACCTCAATCGTTACAATGTGCTGCCTCACGAGGTCTATTATGATGCTTGCACCAGCATCTTATCAGCTTCAGAAAGGGACGATTTCGTGGCCGACTGTGCCTATGACATCACCCCAACCACTGACGACAGGCCCTTCTTTTTCCACTTCTTCAAATGGAGCCAAGCCCCGAACATCTGGCACAGTCTGGGTAAGGCCTGGCAGCCTTTCGCTGGCGCTGGATATCTCATCGTCGTGGCTCTACTGTTGTCGGCAGTGCTGGCTTCAGCGATATTTATCTTGCTTCCTCTATACTTTCGTCCCAAAGAAAAGGATGGCCAAAATCAGACTCTTGCCCCGGGGGTACGCTGGCAGTTATTCATCTATTTTTCGGCGCTGGGCTTGGGTTTTCTTTTCATTGAAATTCCGTTGATGCAGAGGTTTATCCTTTTCCTGGACCAGCCCACCTACGCTTTCGCAATAGTGCTGTTCACCGTTTTTCTCTGCTCCGGCCTTGGAAGCCTGCTTTCTACCAGGTTAGCCAAGGTGCTCCCTCAGGTTATTCTTGGCCTCGGCCTGCTCGCCTTCCTTTATCCCTTGCTTCTCCCCTATTTCTTCGACGCATTGCTGGGCCAGCCTCTGCCTATCAGGTTGCTGGCCGCGGTGGGGGCTCTGGCACCGCTCAGTTTCCTAATGGGCATTCCCTTTCCTTCGGGTATAAGGATTATAGGCATCCTGTCTCCTAACTTGGTTCCCTGGGCCTGGGGAATTAACGGCTGCGTCTCGGTGCTCAGCTCGATCCTGTCCCTAATGATAGCTCTGTGGCTGGGCTTCTCCTGGGTTCTGATGGCAGCTGCTGTCTCCTACGTGGTGGGAGCAGGAATCGTTTGTCAGTGGATGAGGAGAATAAGGCAGTTGGCGCTAGAAGAAGAGCAGTCTAGCGTTCCCCTAACATAGGGACAAATCTCACACTTCCCAGGTTAGTGGATCGGAACTCGTCTCCCTTTTTCTCGATGAGCCATAGGGTTTGGTAATGTCCTGGTGGGCCTACCGGGATGACCAGTCTGCCCCCTTCCTTCAGTTGTTCAGTCAGGGGTTGCGGCACATGGTCAGGTGCACAGGTTACAATAATGGTGTCAAACGGGGAATGCTCTGGCCAACCGTAGTAGCCATCGTCGACCTTACAGTATACATCATAGCCCAGTTCCTTCAATGTGGCTGAAGCCGCTTGTCCCAGGAGCTCTATTATCTCCACGGTGTAGACCTGGTTGGATAGCTCAGCCAGGATAGCCGCCTGATAGCCAGAGCCGGTGCCAATCTCCAGCACCTTCTCCTCGGGTTGGAGTGCCAGGAATTCAGTCATCAGGGCCACGATGTAGGGTTGTGAGATGGTCTGCCCGTAGCCGATAGGTAATGGATGGTCTGCGTACGCTTCGCTGAGATACTCCTGTGGTACGAAGCGGTGCCGGGGCACATTTGCCATAGCCATCAGTACTCTGGGGTCGCTGACGCCTCGCCCTTGGATCTGTTCCTCTACCATCTTGTTTCTGGCGTCAGTGAAGGTGACTTCTATTTCCGAGGGGGTGCCGGGCGGTGGCGCAACAGTTATCTCGCCCTGTTGAGCGCAGGCAGGGAATATCATCAGTACGGAGAGTAACACAACTACAAGTTGTCGCATGATAATCATTTGCCTTTTCCAGCTATGTTTGCTATCAATGACTATCATTGCCCCGCGGTGCAGAGAAAACACCAAGCTCTCAAACCAAATCCTAGCTTATGCGAAACCAGCCGTCAAGCCTTAACCAACCCTGTCGCCCTTTCGCTTTGCCATTTAGGGAGTCAGTTTTTTGGTCAACAAACCGCTATCTCGTACAATTGTAAGTCGCGCCAGATTCGTCGCTAGTCTTGTTCTCTGGACCGTCAAGAGAACCTCCCTCTCGCTAACCCGTGAGTCCGAGTTCAAAAGGTTTATCTCCGGGGTGACTTCATGTTGCACAAGGTCAATAGACAACGAGATTGCTTCGTCGCTGAGGCTCCTCGCAAAGACAGCTCATCGTGATTGCGAGCGAAGCGAAGCAATCTGGTGCAGAATACTGAAGTGTATACGATCAACTGTAGAATCCACGGATTAGGGCCTCTGACGCGCTCATGAGCGCAGAAATGTCACACGAGCTGGCTTGAGCTTGCCCTTCCCGTTGGTAAGGTCGACAGATGCCTCACCTTGTGCTAGATTTGGTAAAGAGATTGGTAAGGTATTCAATCCGTCAGCCTACAATGAGAAGATACGGGACCACCATAGCAATCCTCGTAGCGCGAGGCATATGAAATATAGGCTCGAAACGCGCCGGTGATTCGGCGACAGTATTCGTTTGAAGAGAAAGGAGAATCATGAGACCTGAGGAATTGCGGGATTTTGAACTAACCGAGAACCAGAAGATGGTAAGGGCAATGGCAAGGGATTTTGCCCAAGAAGAGATTCTGCCCAATGTGCAGCACTGGGAAAGAGAGGGGCGCTATCCCAGAGACATCGTCAGGAAGATGGGAGAGCGAGGTATGCTGGGCGTCTTCATCCCTGAAGAATATGGAGGGGCCGGGCTGGATTATCTAAGCTACGGGATAATCTGTGAGGAAATTGCTTACGCTGACTGGGTATGTGCATCGATCATCTCGGTTCAGAATTCGCTGGTAGAAAACGGGATTCTTCATTTCGGAACCGAGGAGCAAAAACAGCGATACCTGGTACCTCTGGCAAAAGGGGAAATGCAAGCCTCATCTGCCCTGACCGAGCCGAGCGGAGGAACTGACCTTGTCAGCCTTGAAACAACGGCAAGACGAGATGGTGATTACTATATCCTGAACGGGCAGAAAACCTTCTGCTCTCACGCCAGTTATACGGACGTATATTTTGCGCTGGCCACTATCGACAAAACCGTGGGTCGCAAGGGTATCTGCGCCTTTCTAATAGAGAATCCATCCCCGGGCATGACAGCAACTCCCCTGAACATGAGTACCATGAAGAGGGGGAATATCGCTCACATCTTTTTTGATGACGTTCGTGTTCCCAGGGAGAATCTGCTTGGCGAAGAAGGACAGGGCATGACTGTTGTGGGCGCGGATCTGGCCATGGGGAGGTATTCCGTTGCCTCAAGATGTGTGGGACAGGCTCAGGCTTGTGTGGATGCCACTCTCAAATATGCCCCCCAGAGAAAGATATTCGGGCGAAAAGAGAGCGAATTCCAGATGGTCAAGCAGATGGTAGCCGATATGGTTGTATCCGTAGAAACTGCCCGCCTGCTTGTATACAGGCTTGGGCACCTGCTAGATGCCAATGTTGGACGTGTCACTTCTATTGCTTCCATGACCAAGCTTTATGCCAGTGAGGTTGCCACCAAGGCGGCACTGGACGCCATCCAACTTCACGGCGGCTACGGCTTCACCGAAGAATTCCCAGTGGGACGTTATCTGCTGGAGGCAAAGGTACTGGAGGTTGGAGAAGGTAACAACCAGTTGCACAGAGAGATCGTTGCAGACTGGGCGTTTGGTGTCCGGGACTATTAGGGTTACGTCACGACTATTGACAAGGACGTGTACCATGCCGCCTAACTAAAGGAGACGACTGTCTTCAATGCCTTGTGCTTCTGTTTATTCAAGTTGATTTCAATCATCTCCTTGTAGTCTTCAATAGAGAATGTATGGGTTACCATAGAGTAGAGATGAACCTTTTTTTGCCTTACAAAACCAATAGCTATCTCAAAGATGTGTTTTCTTTCACCAGCCACGTCAGTATAGCCGTAGCAGAATACACCCTTTATAGTCTGGAGTTTCAGCCAAAGGGGTGTGAGATCGGTCATCGCCTCCGTGCCGATCCCCACCACGCTCAGTACGCCACCCGTTCTTAATACCCTCATACTCGTGTTGAGCGTTTCGGTGTTACCCACAACATCAAAGATGTTTGAGAATCCCTCCATGAGGATGTCTTTGCCTATCATGGGTTTGTATGCCCAAGCCCCGGTGATGCGTTTTGCGTGATTCAAGATATTACCATCCGTAATCAGATTATTCGCTCCCACTGCTGATTGTTATACACCTTAGGCATATAGATTACGAGTAAAGGTTTAGCTTCTTCTCTGTCTTAAATTCCTACTGTACCTGCCTCCTCTCTTGTGACTATAGGGGCCATTGCCACCGTTGTCAGAAAGAGGGAGAGCCTGAATAACATCAATCGTCCTATGTCTAAGTGTTTTTCCAGCGAGGGCAGCAATTGCAGCTTGACCTTCAGATGGTGATGGCATTTCAACAAATCCGTATCCCCTAGATTGCCCGCTACCAATATACTTATCGTTCATAATGGTTACAGACATCACTTCGCCGAAAGCCATGAATTCTTGTTGCAGTTCCTCCTCAGTCACCTCGAGAGATAAGTTGCCCACATAGATATTCACATCGCCCATCCTTCTTCAGTGATTGGGTTAGGCTTGGCCCACTGTTTATCACTAACGCCTAAACTAGTAGCCCTTCGGAGTTATGAATATATTTTGTCTGTCTCAAGCAGAAATGAATGAAGAGGGAGTTCAATATCTTCTCTGTCTTCCTCCGCCAGAGCCGCCACCTCTCCCGCCACCATACGACCCACCACCTCTGCTATCTCTGCTATCAGAGCGAGGTCGAGCCGCATTAACATTTATCGTCCGATCCTTTAGACTTTTCCCGTTCAGAGCAGTAATTGCAGCTTGGCCTTCAGACACCGATGGCATTTCAACAAACCCGAATCCTTTTGGCCGTCCACTATACTTGTCCATTATGATATTTACAGATTCAACCTCCCCAAAAGCTAGGAATTCTTGGCGTAATTCCTCCTCAGTGACATCATAAGATAAGTTGCCCACATAGATGTTCATGTTGATGCTCCTTTCATTAAGTTATGGTTATTAGTAATCAGTTCCTTGCCAGCTGTCTTTGCCTTCTTCTTGCGCTCTTTTTTGCTTTGAGTCGCGACGCCTGTCCCTTAGGCAGGAAATAGCAATGAGCCTTTACCTCACGCTTGATTCCACTCGCCTGTACCATCCTTTGAAAGCGCCGCAATAGCGAGCCTCGTGATTCACCTTCACGTATCGAACCTTCCAACGACATGACACATCACCACATTCTAGAGACATACACAGGCCAGGTATCCCCGGCCCATGTATGTCCTAAGGTCAAACCCGCATTATCTACTCATTCTGGTCTTGTTGTAGCAATCGCTACAATACACCGGCTTATCACCGCGAGGTTCGAAAGGCACTTCGGTATCCTTGCCGCACTGCGCGCATGTTACGGGAAACATCTCGCGCCGGGATCCGTAGCTGCTGCTTCCGTATCGCTCTGACTTCCTTGCCTGGCGGCACGGGGTGCAGCGCTTGGGTTCATTAGTATAACCTCTGGATTGGAAAAGCTCTTGCTCCTCAACGCTGAAAGTGAATGTAGCCCCACAGTCAGAACACTGGATCGACTTGTCCTGAAAACTCATTGGACGACCTCCTCTCTTTTGAATAGTTGGCTAGAGCGTTGGTCATCCAATACTTGGGTAAATCTTGAGTAAATCTACTGAGTACGCGATAACCTAAACTGAAACCACCCTTTAATAATACACAGAAGAGGCGCTATTTGCAAGAACCAGTACAAGCCTTCGACTAGGAAATAACTGTTTTCTGTCGCGGACAGGTCCCTTTGCAGTGAACTTTATGACGTTTCGTTCAACACTTGGACTGCCCACCGATTTTTCTCTATTTTGAGCATTGACAATCCTATCAGCGAGTATTAGACTCAAGTCCCGACATGAGAAACCTTGGCTAAGATCTTACTTGGAAGGAGCAACAACATGGGATTTCAGACACTTGTTGTCGAGAAAGAAGAACACATTGGTACCCTTATGTTTAATCGCCCTGAGACCTTGAATGCAATAAACCACACAATGATCGAAGAGTTCCCGCTGGCTGTCCGCGACTTGAACGAAGATAACGATATCAGGGTGGTGATCGTCACTGGTACAGGGCGTGGATTTGTTCAGGGATGGACGTAAAACAGGGCTTTTCTACACTACAGGAGCTAAGGGAACGGTATCCGGCCGGTGATACTCTTCCACCTCTACAAGGTGCGGGACATCTTGAGGCCATGGGTATGCAGCTGGGCAATATGCAGAAACCTACCATTGCGGCAGTGAACGGCCCCGCCATCGGTGGTGGTCTGGATCTAGCCATGGCTTGCGATTTCCAGATTGCCTCGGAGAAAGCCACCTTCTCTGAACGTTACAATATGTTGGCTAATAACCCTGATATCGGTGGTTCATACCGTCTGGCTAGGTTGGTGGGAGTGGCTAAGGCTAAGGAATTGACCTTCTTTGCAGACATAATCGATGCCGAGGAGGCGCTGAGGATTGGCTTGGTAAACAAGGTGGTTCCTCACGATGAGCTGATGGATGTTGTAGGGGACATGGCTGCGAGACTCACCAAGTATTCCCCCATTGCCTTGGCCTGCCGCAAGTTTCTGATAGATAGAAACCAGGACTGCGATTATTTGACGGCAATAGAAAGGGAAATGTTAGTAGCAAGGTATCTCCATAGAACCACTGATCCGTATGAAGGGATCGCGGCCTTTAGGGAAAAGAGGGAGCCAAAATACGTGAGCAAGCTATTGGGGCACGAGCAAGGCTAAATAGGAAATGAACTAGATGTTTTCACCCGCCGATTACACAAATTGGCTTCGGGTTCATCTGTACCCCTGGCGCTATTTGCGCAGCCTGCTTCTGCCTCTCGAACTCTGCCGACAAAATGTTTAGCATCCGGTAGCAGGGGGTAGCATACCCAAATACAAATTGTAGCTTGACGCCACAGCAGACAAGGTATTATGCTATTTGGAGACACCAGATGGCACATACGAGGTTAATCCTGGGAACCGGGGGGCGTGGGTTCGAATCCCTCTAGGTGCGCGTCCACATCATCCAGTTTTCCGACTTTCTCTCAATATCTTGCATTTCAGGTAGACGAGGCTCTAGAATCTTGTCAAAACATTCGACCCTTGCCTTTCCCAATCCGGGCAAGGTGTGAGAACCAGGTACCGAGGTAGTCCCATCATTCCCGTACCTCACGCCTTTGAAGAGAAAGGAGAACCAAGATGGCACAAGAGCTAAGCAAGATAGACAAGCCTGAAGCGGGAAGCTTCAAACAGGGAAGGAAGCTTTTCCTTGTCCCGCTGATATACTCAGCTAAAGATGCCCCACCTGAGTATGTGGAGAAGTTTGACCTGTATTGGAAGCAGGCAACCGAACATGTAGGAAATCTGGAGGCCAAGGTGGGCAGGGTCGACCGGGTCTACCACGAATCAATCAGCTCAGGCGGTGAGGATGGCCTCAAGGCTATGGAGAAGCTGAACCCCAAAAGCTGCCAAATCGCCAGGCAAAAGTGCCAGACTAATGCTGAACTTGAGGCGACTGAGGACAGGGAATTGGTCGAAGAAAGTATGGACTGGGAGAGATGCCTGCTGATTGGATTCATGAGCAGCAAGGTAGCTGGGATAGTATCTGAATTCTATATCGAAGCTTCCAGGAAAAGATATGAACATATTGGCAAGAAGATAGATGAAACACTTAAAGCTGACGAGATAGCCGTGCTGTTCATCACAGAAGGACATATGGTGCAATTCCCCAAGGATGTCGAAGTGTTCAGTGTGGCACCGCCAGCCCTTGATGAAATCCGCCGCTGGCTTCGCGACCGCGCTTCGAGGAAAGAATCAGAAAACGATAGTAAGTCCGCAGCTTGAGCCCATTCAAAGATGAATTCTGACAAACAGGTGGAATAATGGCAAGCACTGGGAAGTAACAATGGCCAAAGACTATTATCAGATTCTCGGAGTACCCAGAAGCGCCACAGATGAGGAAATCAAAAAGGCCTACAGAAAGCTGGCTATGCAATACCACCCCGACCGCAATCCGGGCAAAGAAGAATGGGCTAACAAGAAGTTCAAGGAGATAAACGAGGCCTACGGAGTTCTTGGCGACCCTCAGAAGAGAAAGCAATACGACCAGTTTGGAACAGTTGGCAACATTGGCGATGTTTTCGGCAGTTCATTCACCAGGGGCACCTTTGAAGATTTGATGAAGGATTTTGGTGGAGCCGGTCTTGGGTTCGACTTTCTTGACGATATATTTGGTGAGCTTTTCCGAGGTGGGGAGTTCTCATTTAAGATATTTGGCAGCGGGTTTGGCCCCGGAGACAGGTTTGAGAGCCGTGGAATCAATTTTGACGAGATACTGCGCCAAACTCAAAGACCCCAACGCCAAGACGTTCGCTACCAAACAACTATTACGAAAGACCAGGCTGCCCGAGGTCTGGAGAAAGACTTAGTCCGGAGGGGTAAGAAATTAAGGGTCGGGATTCCAGCCGGAATAAGAAGCGGGATGAAAGTAAGGCTAAGAAATGCCCGCCAGGTGACCGATGGCCAGCCAGGAGATATTCTAATTAGGGTTAAGGTCAAACAAGGGGTCCCCGTCCTAGCATGTTCCCAGGCAAGTCCTTGTTTAGGCATTCTTTGAGATCGTGGTATAATAGTTCATATCATAGAGAGAACAAATAGAGGAGGGAAT
>CAZOQG010000009.1:19052-21634 GCA_964582065.1 uncultured Dehalococcoidales bacterium | reverse complement strand
CAGAAGTAGTTGTGGGCCATCGCCGTTCTAGCTAGCTTAGCCGCACTCATAGTCCTTCTCCTCTGCGTGCCGCTGGATGTGGTACTCCGTGTGGACATGGATGGAAGGCCTAAGTTCAGGGCAAGGCTGGCATGGCTCTTCGGCCTGGTCAGTAAGGACTTAAGAAGAGAAAAAGAGAAGCCCGAAGAAGAAAAGAGGGCGGTTGAAGGCAAGCGAAAAGGCAGAGACAGAAGGGCAGACGCCAGACCAATATTCGAAGTCCTGCAAACCAAAGGGCTGCTCGGGCAACTCGGCAGACTACTAAGGAGCGGTCTCAGTCGTATCAACATTAGAGAGCTCGGAGCAAACCTCAGGGTGGGACTTGATAACCCGGCTGACACGGGACTCCTCCTTGCCTTTGTTGCGCCAGTTAATGTCCTGCTGAGCTCTTCTTTTTCTCACCAGATAAGCGTCCAGCCATGTTTTGCTGATGAGCCTGTCCTCGAAGGCTATTTCTACGGAACGGCAACACTGCGGCCCATCCAACTGACTAGACCTCTCATAGCATTTGCTTTCTCTTCGCCTGCAATGAGAGCTGTGAAGACGCTGGTTTTAACCAAATGGAAAGGAAAAAAGAGGTAGCAGTTGGCCATCCCGTGGCAGTCGCTGGAGTGACTCTAATTCCAGTGACAAGGGTGTCACTCAACTGCCAGGGCGGTAGTTACGGCATTTCATTTTTTGGCCTTAAGCAGCCTGTCAGTGTTGTAGTAGCTTCCCCATCAGCGAAGAGGGCTTTCAGGATAACTGGCGAGGAAATCTCGTTGGAGCAGCTTATAGAAGAAGTCCCCAGTATAAGAGAAGTGGTGGCAGCAGTTTAATTTCCTCCAGTCAGCCAGCCCGGTTGACCGCTCAGCGACTGATGATGTGCAATTAAACGCCGGGGCCTATCCCTCAGACTAGTCCTCAGCAGCCTTATGATGTCACGTGACAGAAAGGCAGTTAGCTGGTGCCACGCATCAAACGTTCACTACCTAGACAACGATGGTTAGCGCGCCGGGCAGGACGCTGAAGCGGGCCGGGGCTTCTCCTAAGAGCTCACCATCAGCTTGGACAGCCATCGGCTGTACAGGGCGTATCTCCACCTCTCGCGCCCTCTTCACGGTGACCTTAGGGTGAGTCAGGTGAGTACCTTTATAGATCCGTGGCAGTGACCGAAGCAAGTCTGGTTTAGTCAAATCGCCTATTATCACAACATCGAAAAACCCGTCCCCAAGGTCGGCGTCAGGTGCGGTGAGCATACCTCCTCCCCCATACTTGCCATTGCTCATCAAGACGGTGCAAATCCTTCTTTCCCCTACCTCTCCATCCATAATGAGTGATATTTCTTTATTCTTATAAACCACAAGGGTGGTGACCAACCCCATAAGGTAGGAGGCGGTGTCACCCAGAGCTTTGAATTCTTGAGTAGTGGCTCTGACGATTTCGGCATCAAAACCCAGACCAGCGAAATTCACAAAAATCCGTTTCTGCATCTGACCATTGCTTCTGTATTCAACGAGACCCAGGTCCACTGTCAGTCTTCCCTGGCTGGTAAGGCATCGACTGGCTTCCATACAAGACCTAGGTACGCCAATGGTGCGAATGTAATCGTCACCCGTTCCTGTGCTTACGATACCCAGCGTTACATCCCCAATCCTGCCGGCATCATACAGGCCGTTGACAATCTCGTTTATTGTACCATCACCGCCTACGGATACCACCAGCTCACAGCCGTTCTTGGCTGCCGATTTGGCCAACTCTGTGGCATGGCCGGGGGCTTCTGTCAAATCATGTTCAAAGTCCATCCCCAGGCTTCTCAGCAGGTCAATGATTTGCGGCCATTTCTTAGCCGTTTTTCCAGCACCCGCAATTGGATTCACAATCACTCTTGTATGTGCCATAGCCCTTGTCCTCCCCAGATGTCAGAATTCTCTACCGGTACTTGGTAGCCGTATAGCCTAATCAGTATAGCACATTAGTCAACGGGCCTCGCACGGCCAGAATAACCTTTGCAAGGTTTTTCTACTGCCGCCTGTTGTGCTAGACTGGAAGAAGAGCAAGAAGATCTGATCATCTCCGCAAGTCGGAACTGAGATGGAACTGAACCAACTAACCTTTCATGAACAGCCCGAACTCCGGCAGCCTGACTTGGTGATTGCTTTCGCCGGCTGGTCTGATGCCGCTCAAGCTGCTACCGGAACCCTGGCCTACCTAGTCAGAAGACTAGATGCCAAGAGGTTCGCTGAAATAAAGGCCGAAGAATTCTACGACTTCTCCAGCCTACGCCCTATGGTAACTGTCGACAGAGGTTTAATAACCTCGCTAAAGATGCCACAAAGCAGTTTCTTTTGTTGGCAGAATCAGACAAGCAATCATGACCTGGTTCTACTTCACGGCATTGAGCCACAGTTACACTGGCAGAGATTTGTTGGCCTAATCCTAGACTTAGCCGACCGACTAAAGGTTCACAGAATATACGCCTTAGGCGGGCTGTACGATAGAATCCCTCATACCAGAGAGCCGAGGATATCTGGGTTGGTGAATGAACCCAGTCTCATGGATGT
>CAZOQG010000009.1:0-18952 GCA_964582065.1 uncultured Dehalococcoidales bacterium | reverse complement strand
AAACTGGAAGAGCAATATGACCTTGAAGGCACCGCACCTGCAGAGCTACTTGAAGATGCCAACAGAATTGTCAAGGAAGTGGAGGACTTTCTCAGAAGCGAGCGCCACAAGCCAGAAACCTCATGACCGACCCACCTGCCTGAGCCTTTCGATAGAGCATTGTGGTGCTCTTTCAGCAGGTGGGAACCATTGTAACGCTGTTACTTTGGCACACTTACGCACCAATTTGCCAGTTTTCTCTTGGCTTAACTAACACATCACCGCCACTATATACCTGCAACGTCGATAACCTTGTTCCTGCTTTTGAGGCCGCTCGAAATCCTTACCGAATCCCGTGGAACACTGAGGTACTGAGCCAGCAGCCTTATCACTGCCTGGTTAGCCCTTCCTTCCTTTGGAGGTTCCTTGACTCTTACCAGAAACCAATCACCTTCTGTGGCGACCTCCTCGGTCTTTGAATTAGGAATCACTCTAACTCTAATCTTCACTTGCTGACCTCTCCCCACAACCCCCGCCCATGTAATCCAACCAGCCGTACAGCTAACAGTTGCCTAGTTAGGGGCCAGTCGCTCTGAGTGAATACCCTGATATAGTTGTCACTAAGCCCTGAATATATCCCGCTGCCCTGAGCTACTTCTTTCTCCCACAAGACCACCGTATTTTGCCCCAGAAATCGCTCACGAAACTTGTCGACGCTTTCCTGAGCCAGCTCCAGCATTCGCAGACTGCGCTGTTTCTTCAGCCTGTCATGAATTTGCTCAGGCATCTTGGCGGCCAAAGTCCCCGGGCGACGAGAATAGGCGAAGACATGAATATTGGCAAAGCCAATTTCTCGGCAGAAACGATAGCTTTCTTCAAATTCCTGACAGCTCTCCCCAGGGAAACCCACCATAACATCCGTGGTGATAGCCGCACCAGGCACAGCCTCTCGAATCAAAGCTACTGCCCTGCGATAATCAGCAATAGAATAACGGCGTCTCATCCCTTCAAGCACAGCATCACTGCCGCTCTGTAACGCCAAATGAAAATGACGGCATAGACGGGGGTCGTGCCACAAGCTGAGAAGCTCTGGAGAAATCTCCTGAGGCTGTAGAGACGAGAGATGTAGCCGCTCGACGTCCGTATCGGCAAGAATCTGCTGAACTAGATGCCTAAGGCTAGCCCCATCGTATTCATAGGCGCCGATTTTGGTTCCAGTAAGTATAACCTCCCTATAACCAGCGGAAGCTCTCGCCTTCACCTGGCTAAGTACTTCCGCCACCGGTAGGCAATATTTCCGGCGACGCACCTCAGGTACAATGCAATAGGCACAGAAATCACTGCAGCCATCCTGAATCTTTATGAAACTGCGGACCCGGTTAACGCCGTTGATGGTATGTCGCTCCGCCGAGCAGTCAAGCGCCGAAGAATGCTTATCCCTTACCAACTCCAACAGATGCATTTTCTGCTCGTTGTCAACAACAAGGTCGGCTCCGACTTGAGCCAGCTCTTGTGGAGCTCTTTCAGCGTAGCAGCCGGTGGCGATGACAAAGGCTTCAGGATTTTTCTTTCGCAATAGCCGCACCAAATGTCGGGATTTGCGGTCGGCAATATGTGTAACCGTGCAGGTGTTGAGAACGCAGATATCCGCCTTGTCCCCGCTGGCAACGCGATATCCAGCTTCAGCAAATTGCCGGGCCAGAAGCTCACTCTCAGCTTGATTGAGCTTGCAACCCAGCGTACGGAAGGTTACCCTAGATTCAGTTTCCATGATCTTACTTAACGGAATTATATTTGCTGCACTCCAACAGGTCAACCAAGGAACAAGAGTCCTTGTGAGGTTTCTTAATCCAATTTACCTTGCTGCCAAGACAGAATTGGGCTACACTATGAACAATGAGGAGGTGATGAGATGCTGGGATTTACGCTGTCAGAAGAGCAATTAGCCATCCAAAAACTAGCCCGGCAGTTTACTGAGAAGGAGATTAAGCCAGTCGCCATCAAGTTCGAGAAAGATGAGGAGGGTGAATTAGCTGAAGGTGTTTTCAAGAAATTAGCCGAGGTGGGTATTCTAGGATTGCCCATTCCCAAGGAATATGGAGGCAGCGATTGTTCCAACGTGGAATGCAGCGTTGTCCTAGAGGAGCTAGCCGCAGGTTGTGGTGGCATTTCTACAGCCATTGGAGCTAGCTGGTTCGGACAGACTCCAATTATGATGGCAGCTACCACAGAGCAGCGCCAGAGATGGCTCCCACCCCTCACCAGAGACGGCAATCTATGCTGTATGGCAATGACCGAGCCAGCCGGAGGCTCTGACATTGAAAATCCCCATATGCACTCAAAGACTATAAGAACCATTGTCCGCACTGATGGCGATGATTATGTAGTAAATGGCACCAAAATCTGGCCCAGCAATTCAACAAACTCTTGTCTTTATACGGTGGTAGCCACGGTCAACCCTGAACTGGGTGATGAAGGTTCTTGCATCATCATCATCCCCGATGGCGCCCCGGGACTTTCTTTCGGTAAACCGATTAAGAAAATGGGGATGGATGCTGACAGCAACTCAGAGATATTCTTTGATAATGTCAAACTGCCCAAAGAGAATTTGCTGTGGAAGGTCGGAGATGGCGCCAAGTTATTGCAACGCACCTTGATCTACAACCGAGCCGGGGCTGGTGCCATCGCCACAGGTATAGCACGGGGTGCTTTTGAACTTGCCTTGAAATATGCTAAAGAAAGGATAACAACTGGCAAGCCGTTGATACAGCATGAAATTATTTCTGCTCTGTTCGCCGATATGGCTACCGAAATCGACGCTGCTCGTCTATTGTATTTGAGAGCTGCCTGGTTCAATGCGCAGCGAGGTTTAGCCAACATGGCGTGGTCAACAATGGCAAAGGTCTATGCCAGCGACATAGCAATGAGAGTAACCACAAACGCTGTTCAGGTCATGGGCTCTTACGGTTACTCCCGAGAGGTAGGTGTAGAAAAATACATGCGGGATGCCAAAATTATGCAGATTTACATCGGAGCTAATGAGCTAACCCGCCAGGTGATTGGTGAGGCACTTTAAGCTAATCGTTAAAGAGGCACAGGCTTGAGCCACACTCATTGGAAACTGCTACCTCCAGCAGAACCACTATTTGCTACAGATGAGGTCCATCCATTAGTGGCTCAACTGCTTTACAATCGGGGTATCTCACAGCCCTCCCAAGTGGAGGTTTTCCTTAGTGCTGACAAACGGCTGGAAGTTGACCCCTTTCTCCTTCCCGACATGCATCAAGCGGTAAGCAGAACTTATCAGGCCCTGCTTTCTGGCGAGAAAATCGCCATCTATGGCGATTTTGATGCTGACGGCATCACAGCTACAGCGCTCTTGGTCCAAGGGCTGTCAGAGCTTGGCGGCACAGTCATTCCTTACATCCCGCATCGCCTCTCAGAAGGCTATGGATTGCGAGTAGCCGCTCTGGAGAAGCTCCGCAAGCAAGGTGTCAGCCTGATCATTACCGTCGATACGGGTATCACCGCTCTTGCCGAAGTTAAGAAAGCCCAAGGAATGGGAATAGACATAGTCATCACCGACCATCACCTCCCGCTAGGCTCTCTGCCATCGGCCAGGGCAGTGGTCAACCCTAAACGAAGTGATTCCGCTTATGGCTCCACTGAACTCGCTGGGGTAGGTGTCGCTTTTAAATTGCTTCAGGCTCTTATCAAGGGCAGTGGTCGAGAGCAATTAGTGGACAGGTCATTAGACCTGGTAGCTCTAGGCACTGTAGCAGATATGGTTCCCCTGGTCGGCGAAAACCGTTACTGGGTGAAGCGCGGGATTGAGCTTCTTAATAATACCGAACGCCTCGGGCTTCAAGAAATGATGCGCTATGCCGGCCTAGAGCCAGGCAATCTCGATGCTGAAAGCATCTCCTGGAAACTCGGACCCCGCCTCAACGCTGCCGGTAGACTCGACGATGCTACCACCAGCTACCAATTGCTCCTTACTCAAGACGCGCGGGAAGCTAGTGAACTAGCTTCCGACCTTGAGGAAAAAAACGCCAAGCGGCGACGTCTAACCGACGAATTACTAAGTAAAGCCAGAGAGGAAATAATCGCTGCAGGGGTTGACCTTCCGTTACTGATGGCGGGAGACAAAGATTACCCTCCCGGTGTTATGGGGCTTGTTGCCGGTAGAATAGCAGAAGAATTCTACCGTCCGGTAGTTCTTTTCAGAGCTGGCCCGGAGACATGCCGCGGCAGTGGGCGGAGCATACCACAATTCGACCTCATGGCGGCACTTGAAGACTGCCAGGATCTCCTGTCTAATTTCGGTGGGCACACCAAGGCAGCTGGCTTCTCCCTGCCAACCGATAACCTGCCTCACCTGCGAGAGCGACTGTTCAAGTTGGCTCAAGACCAACTGGCTGGGCTCGACCTCCGTCCCCACATAGACATTGATGCCGAGGTGCCCCTTTCCATCTTTGCTCGGGGAACTTTTGAGAAGATACAACAACTAGCTCCCTTCGGCTGTGGCAATCCGTTACCTACCTTTGTCAGCCGCCAGGTTGAAGTGGTTGACCAACGCCAAATTGGCAGCACGAATGAGCACGTGAGGCTGAAACTGAAGGAGCAAGGTATAGTCTGGGATGCCATCGGCTTTGGGTTGGGCAAGCTCGCTCAAGAAATAACCCCTCACCTGGATATCGTCTACAACTTAAATGCAGACCACTGGAAGGGGAAGGAAAGGCTTCAACTCAATCTCCTCGATTTTGCTCCGGCGGACTGACCTCACTTAGGGACTCAGACACCAATGTCGCCGACCTGGCTCGCCACATTCTGATAATAAGCCATGGCACCGTTACTGCCAATATTACTATGCCAATCAATTGAGCCTGTTGTATGCCAAAAAGGAAAGGCTCTCCTGCCCGAACAGACCTTATGCCAAGGTCACCCACAGCATAGAGCGCTAAGTAGCTAAGGAAAAGAGTGCCCTGTGGCTTGAGCCGACGGCGCAATCCCCAGATTATGCCAAACGCTACCAAATTCCAAAGCAAGTGGTAAATCTGCGTGGGGTGGAGCGGCACGCCAAGCGGAGCATAGCTTCGAGGGTTAGTATAAATCACTGCCCAGGGCATAGAGGTGGGTAGTCCGTAGCAGCAGCCGTTTATAGTACAGCCAATCCTGCCTATCGCCTGCCCCAGAAGCGCCCCGGGGGCGGCAACATCACCTAATTGCCAAAAGGAAAGCTTCTTAACCCAGGCATAAATCAGTACTGCCGCCATGGCGCCGATAACCGCTCCATAAACAGACAGACCCTCAAAACGAGTAATCTGCTCAGGATGAGCCATGTAGTAGTCCCACTTGTCAATCACATGAACTAGTCTGGATACCATTACACCGCCAATGACCGCCCACAGAGCAACACTGTAGATGTGTTCTTCAGAAATACCAACCCTTTTCGCCTCCAGCAAAGTGATAATGATTATCGCCACAACAGCCAACACCACCATAATCCCATACCACCTCACCTCGAAAGGTCCGAAGCCAAAAGCAACTGGATTGATTCCAATTTCAATAAGGTTCATTTTTCTCCCTATACCTATGAAAAAATTGCCTCGACAAAAGCGTTAGCATCAAAAGGAGCTATATCGCCAAGCTGCTCGCCAGTCCCGATGTAGACGATGGGAATCCCCAATTCACCGCTAATCGCCAATACTATGCCCCCTTTGGCGGTACCATCAAGCTTAGCCAGAAAGATCCCCGTTACCCCCACCGCTTCAGTGAAATGTCTAGCTTGGGCCAGCCCATTCTGACCGGTAGTGGCGTCAATTACCAGCAGCACCTCTTGAGATACGTCATACTTGCTAGCTACACGCTTTATCTTCTTAAGCTCCTCCATAAGGTTGAACTTGGTATGCAGACGACCAGCCGTGTCAATTATAACTACCTCAGCCTGGCGATTTTGAGCCGCCTGGAGCGCATCAAAAACCACTGCTCCAGGGTCACCGCCAGGTTGATGAGCAACGACCTCCGCCCCCACCCTTTCACCCCAACGCTTAAGCTGGTCAATAGCGGCAGCTCTGAAAGTATCGGCGGCAGCCAAAATGACCTTTTTCCCTTCGTTCTTAAAGCCATGGGCAAGTTTGGCAATGCTCGTCGTCTTGCCGCACCCATTCACCCCAACTACCAGAATGAGTTGGAGATTATCCAACGCAGGAACACCCCCCACCCCAGCGTCAACACTCAGCAGATTCACCATCTCTTCTTTTAAGGCTGAGCGTATCTGTGAACCTTCACTCAACCTCTCATCTCTAGCCCGTTGCTTCATCCTATCAATAAGTTCATGTGTAGTAGCCACGCCGACATCCGCAGAAATAAGCAACTCCTCTAGCTCATCCCAGGTCTCCTCTTCTACTGTAGTCCGGTCGAAAAGGCGGGCTATCCTGCCAAACCAGATTTCCCGGCTACGCTTTACGCCCTGTTTAGTTTTGTCTGGTGAATTAGACATACCAGCCCGAAGCCATAAGTTGGAGTTATATTAGCATATCGCTTGAGAGTGGGGCAAAGAGACCAATCAGGCAACTGGAGCGATAAAGACGGCTCAGTCTGCCCTGGACTTGATACTAATGCTCGTGTTTAATCCCGCCAGATTCAGGCGTATCACCTTTCAGAAACAGAAGGGGATATATTATGTCGCTCACACAACAAGGAAGCCAGACTGCAAGAAATATAAACAAGAAGACAAAAGGAAGCAGTGGAATCCAATTTGCTATCCCAAATGCAGTGAAGCAGAACAACGATGCCCACGTACTTAGCAGCACATGGCCGGCATGGGGGAATTTGGTTGTAGGTCTGAAATAACCGATTACAATTCCGAGGACCGCTGCGGAATTTACAACCTGCCATTTCACAATTCCAATAAAGGGTATCTTTGCAGTCTCAATAAAGGGCGCATGAAATTGCATCGGAATATGAAGCAAAGCTCCTCCGAGATAAGGGATTATCGCATCGCTTAATGTAGCTATGCCAATCGAGCCTGAATAACCGATCAAAACCGCCGCCCAAAGTCTGCCTCGGCCGTACCGCTTATATATCGCTGTGGTCACAAGGGCGCTCAACACAACATGAACTGGATGCAAGATATAGAAAACGGTCTCTGAGATACTGGAAGGAACGTTGGCAAAAACTATGATAGCCATGACGATAATCCCCGAAACGGCTCCACCAGCAGTAAACGGGGCATGTCTTCCTAGCTCAGTTGCTATTCTCTTAACCACGGCAGCCACCAAACAAGACTAGAATCAACGCATTCCAAAGACTATCCCTGGCATTTAGAGCAAACTCCGAAGAACTCGGAGAAGTGATGCTCAGCATGGAAACCCAAGTCCTGAGCAATTTCATTTTCCTCTTCACATAATGCCTTATCCGCAAACTCTTGGAGACTACCACAATGGCGACATACCATGAAGCGATGGCAGCCCTCTTCGTCGCCCAATGTGCACTTCACAAATCCACCTAATAGCAATATCCTGTGAGCCAGGTCGAGTAGGCAAAACAAATCGAGAATGCGGTAGATGGTGACGTGGTTCAGGTGCTGGCCTTTTTCCTGCAGAATCTTCTGTATGTCGTAAGGCGAGACGGGTTTCTGTGCCTGTGCCAAAACCTTAAGCACTTGCTTTCGAGGCTGAGTCACCTTATAGCCTCTAGCCCGCAAAACCCTTATTGAATCTTGAGCATCAGGCATGGTCTAGCCTCATTATAGGATATTGCTACGGTAAATGCAACAATATTGCGTTTACCCATATACGTAGATTCCAGGAAAGAGATAGCGAACCAGGCTGGGGTGATGAAGGTAGTGCTAGATATTTAGCAGTCCCCGAAGCAATATCAGGGCTGCTTTCTTATCCAGGGGCTCATTGTTGTTACCGCATTTGGGTGACTGGACGCAGCTAGGGCAGCCCTCCTGGCACGGGCACGTGTTGATCGCCTTCAGGGTCGCTGACCACAGCTCCGTCATTATCTCAAAACCCTTTTCGGCAATGCCGACCCCGCCCGGATAGGCGTCGTAGATAAAGACCTGGGCCTTCCCAGTGTCAGGATGGAACGGGGTGGACACTCCACCGATATCGTTGCGGTCGCACAGGGCGAATAGAGGCAGCATAGCGATAGTTGCATGCTCAGCAGCATGCAAGCCGCCGGCAAAATCAAGTCCAGCCTCGGCTACTCGGTCGACGGCTTCCTGTGGCAAGCCAAACCACAGAGCCTGAGTGAGAAAGCGCTGAGGCGGCAGGTCAAGAGGCTCCTCGCCGACAACCTCCTCGGTGAACTGCATCTTCTTGCTAAAACCGACCACAGTGTTGGTCACATCCACTTCCCCCAGGCAGACTTTCGTACTCATACAGGTTTTTTCGCGCTCAGTCCTCAGAATCGTCAGGTCAGTCAGTTCTCTGGCTTGAGTGTAATAGGGAACAGTAGCCGGAGTCACCACAGCAACATGATTCCCCAAGTCAAGTTCGTTTACCAAATAAGGCTCGCCCTGGTGGAGATAAATGGCTCCAGGGTGTATTTGAAAAAAGGCAACACTGGCTTCCACTGCCTCCAGCAATTCGTAGCCCCGGGAAGCATCAATAATAGCGTAATTCCTATCCAAGGTAGACCTTATGTTAACTTCTCGGGCTGGATGAGCAACGGTAGGAGAAAGATACCACCGCCCATCGCCCCTCCTGAGCCTGCCCTCCCGCTCCAACTCAGAGGTCGCTCCATCAAAAGCAGCACCAAAGAACTTGCCATCATTATCACTCAAAGGCTTCTCCCAAGCGGCGCAAACGAGATGAGGCTTCAAAATATTGACATTCTCTGAGTTTATCAAGGCGTTCTCAAAATTTTTTTGGAAAAACAAATCAGGGTGATGCATAAAATACTGGTCAAGGGGATTGTCTTGAGCGATAAGAAAGCTCAACGAGCCACCGCTGCCCCTGCCACTCCGACCCGCCTGCTGCCAGGTGCTGGAAATACTTCCTGGATATCCAGTAAGCACAGTAGCTTCGAGGTCGCCGATATCAATACCCAACTCTAGAGCAGTAGTAGCCACGACGCCAAGGAGATGGCCATCGAACAGCTCACGTTCAATCTGCCGCCGGTCCTCGGCAAGGTAGCCTGCCCGATAAGGCTTTATTTGCTGAGCCAAAGGAGACCCCAGTTGCTCTCGACTGTAAAGATAAATGAGCTCAGTCAACCTGCGAGTTCGGGCAAAAACCAGACTGCGAATATTGTTCCGGATAAGCTCGGCAAAGAGAAAGGTGGCTTCACTATTAGAGCTGCGTCGGCTCGTTTTTGCTTCATCGATAACGGGCGGATTCCAGAAGACAAAAGACTTACCACCGTGAGGCGAGCCGTCCTCACTGATTACCTCACAAGGTAGCCCAACGAGCTTCTCAGCATGCTCGTCAGGATTGGCAATAGTCGCCGAGCAACAAACAAACTGCGGGTTAGAGCCATAAAAGGCGCAAAGCCGGCGCAGCCGGCGCAAAATATTGGCTACGTGAGAGCCGAAAACTCCGCGGTAAACATGAGCTTCATCTATTACTACATACTTCAGGCTGCGAAGTAAGCTTGACCAGGATTTGTGGTTAGGCAAAATGCCCAGATGGAGCATGTCGGGGTTGGTAAGCACAACTCTAGCTCTCCTTTTTATTCCCGGTCGCTCTGACTGCGGCGTGTCACCATCGAACGTAGCGCATTCCCCAAGAGAAATAAGCTCGGGGCAAGCCAATTGATTTAAGCTCCGTAGCTGGTCCTGGGCTAGAGCCTTTGTCGGGAAAAGATACAAAGCCCTACTGCTCCGGTCATTCAATACGGCTTCTAACACCACCAGGTTGTAGCACAAAGTTTTGCCGCTGGCACTGGCCGTTGCTACCATTACGTGCTTACCGCAACGAGCTGCATTGACCGCTATTGCCTGATGGCTATACAACGATGATATGCCCAAAGATTCAAGACGCGATTGGAGAGCGGGGTGGAGAGGCCTATCTACTTTGCCAAAGGTGGCATCACGAGGGGGAATACGCTGGATGTGGGCAATCTGCTGCCTATAATCAGGTAGTGTCGTTAGGTGATGAAGGAAGGCATCCGCATACATTCCAATCCATTAAACGGCTATTTTCTATGGACCATGGAGAATCTCTATCTCCTGGTCCACAATTTCCAGTTCCGGGTAGTTCTGGGTAATGAAATTCACCACTTTCGATAGGGTCTCATCGACATGCTGATTGTGGTTGCTGACGCAGGCTATACCCAGAGTAGCAAGCTGCCATAGGTCCTGGTCATCCACCTCAGCTATGGCGATATTATACTGCCTTCGAAGTCGAGCAATAATCGACTTCACTATTCGCCGCTTCCCCTTGAGCGACTGATTTCCCGGAAGGTGAAGTTTTATCTTGCAGACACCGGTATGCATTTGGACGAAACAAGTTGCAATTTCGAGAGTAGTTTAAGAATAAAACCCTCTCAGCGGGGAGACGGCTGAGAGGGATACCGAATAGTTCAGCGGTTTTCTTTCATTTCCGAGTAACAGGTACCGCAATAAACCGGCCGATCTTCTCTGGGCTCAAAAGGCACCTCGCATTCAGCACCACAATTAGCACACACTGCTGGGTGCATTTCCCTTGGTTGACCGGAGCCCTGATAGCGACTCTGCCGCCTGGCCGCCCGACACTCCGTGCACCGACCGGGCTCATTTTGCAGTCCCCGTGACCGATAGAACTCTTGCTCACCCACGGTAAAAGTGAAGTCCTTACCGCAGTCCCTACAAGTCAAGGTCTTGTCCTCTAGAGCCATCTGCGCCTCCTTGTCAAAGATAACTATGCCCCGTTTCTGCTGCAGTCTCTATGGCTCAAGACCTCTATATACGGACCGCCGAGAACAACACTCTCAGCAAGCTGGTCTCCCCACTACAAGAGGATGCCGAATCAAGAAACAGCACCGAACCAGGTTTTGCATACAATAGCCAGTCTAGTTTATAATCATTGTCAAGTCAAGCTTGTGTGATATGGAGGTCGATTTTGTCTAATCATACTGAAAACACTCAGCCGCGAACGAGATTAATAATAAGCCTGGTAGCCGCCATCCTCCTCGGGCTGACTCTCCTCGCGTCTGGTCTCGGTAAGCTGCTCGCTAACTTGCCCGCAGAAACCGAGTTTATCGACAAACTTATCCCGGCATTTTTCATGACCTCGACGTTGGCCTACTTCATCGGCTATGTCCTTCCCTGGATAGAACTGTCTTTAGGCATCCTTCTAATCTTAAGCATTTTGCCGCGACTTATGGCTGTTCTTTGCCTACCACTTACCTTCGCCTTTATGGCAAACAATTCGTGGATGATCAGCCAGGGTATGGAGGAGTTTCCCGAGTGTGCCTATTGCTTCGGTGAATTGGAACAAATACTGGGGGCACTGTCACCCCTTCAGTCACTGTGCATTGATATTGGACTTTTCGCTCTGGCCTTGACTATAATATTCGTACGCCCGGGCACCTTCCTATCTTTACCATTGTGGGTGGCTAGACTCAGGAAAAAGCGCAAGCAGCAGAATAAGTAGGGATACGCAATGAGGGGAATCGGATTGGACATGTCATGGTTGCACTGCTGGCCCAAATTGGCGATTGCCTTGTTCATTATAGTGCTGCTTCCTGGCACTGCTTGCACGCTAATCTCTCCACCACCCGAACCACCCGCACCAGAAGAGCCACAGAACCAGGCCCCCGTTGTTAATTCTGTAACAGCCGAAAAGGAGATTACCGCTTCAAGCGAGTGCTTGGTTTCCTGCCGAGCTACTGATGCTGATGGTGATGCCCTGGACTACTGGTGGTCGGCTGACGGCGGAATAATTAAGGGAGAGGGGGAGAGCGTTACATGGATCGCCCCTGATATTGCCGGTGACTACACTGTTAAGGTTATGGTAACGGACGGCAATGGTGGGGAAGCCACCGACTCAGTAACTATCACCGTGACGTCCAAGCCTAACCAGCCCCCGGTGATCGTTGGCCTAACAAGAGACGGCAACCCAGCGAAAGAGGAAGAAAAACTCAGGATTTGGAGAGATACGACAATTGAATGCACTGCTGAAGACCCGGACGGTGACGAGTTGAGTTTCATTTGGTTGGCTACATCTGGCACGGTTAAGGGAGAAGGAAACAAGGTTAAATGGATTGCCCCTGGAGTTGCTGGCGACCACACTGTCACAGTTAGGGTGACCGACAGTAGAGGCGGTGAGGCTGAAGCCTCAATGCAGTTTGATGTGCTGTGCTGCGGACATTGAGCCGAGAAAACAGTGTTGACTGGCCATATCCAGTCATAAAGATACAATTCTCACCTTACCCCACAGCCCTACTTTGTCGCCTTTGATTATAACCACACCGGCCAGTCCATCTATAGCCTGAGCTTGCTCAATTGCTGTAGCAATATCCTCGGCAGTTTTGACGCCATTACCAATGGCCGTAGCCGCGGCATCAGCCAATGCCGTGGAATGGGAAAGAACAATCACCGCGTCAGCAGTACCAAAGCTGAGAGAATGGCCTACGGTTGCGGAAGAAGTGCATATCCCCAAAGGTGTCTCCTCGGGGCTGATTTCTAGGGCGATCTTGCCGGTAAGGGGAGATTTATCAGCATAAATGCCAATCAGCTTGGTTTTTGAAATGTTCATAAAGATGTCGCCACCATTTTCAACAATTATCTCCGGTGCACAGGCGAGCAAGTCTTTGCCCACCGCCTCAGCAACAGCTCCAGCCACGGCTGCCATTGGACCAACACCGACTATCTGAGCGGCTTGCGCCATGTCCCTGACAATAGCTGGAGCATCCTCCTCTACAGAGCAAGGCTCCAAGCTGGACAAGAAAATCGGATGGCTTTCAACATACTGCTCTAGCGGCGTACGATACTTCACCACCGCTCTTAGGGCTTTAGCTTTGAGGTTGCGTGGAGCTTGAATTTGGAGGTCAGTCTCCTTAACAGTGACATTGAAGGAAACTAAATCGCTGTGTTTAATCCAATGGCGGTAAGTCCTCGGCTGGTACATGTATATAAGACTGTATGACTAAATGCGTATAGGCCAAATCCGAAATTCGAATATCTAAATCCTAGACAATATCAAAATCCAAGAAGCTAAATCCAAAACTGCAAAATGACAGATTAAAATTCAAAAAGCAATCCATGCCCTTTTGGTCATTGGTACGAAAATAGATTCTGCTCCTTCACCTTGGGTAGATTGGAGCATCTGCTCTAGGCTACCCTTATTTTCGTCCTCCGTGGTGCCGATTGCAATAGGCATGATTGATTGCGAGGAGCACAAGCGGTTACGAGGCGTAGCCGAAGCAAACTCGGAGTGGGATTCCTCGCTTGCGCTCGGAACAAGCTCCGCAATCTCGGTAGGAGACAATGAGATTGCCACGCTTCGCTCCCAATGACACTCGCGAATAAGAACCGGCTCTAAAGAGGGGTAGAAAACAATATTTCCATTTGTATTTGTCATTTTAACTTCTGGATCTTAAGTCAGCGATAGCAAAGGGCTAGCAATGACGTTCTTCGTACTACCTTTTCTTGCTCATTAATCGGATTCGATGGTGCTCCACTGAACGTAGTGCGACCTTTTAGAGCTTGTCCGAAGAGTCGAACCCCGAGATTTCATTTACCACTTGCCCCGCAAAATGGCGCTATTTCTGGGACAGATTCCCCACTTTGCTGCCGAAAGTGCGTCATTTCGCAATATAACTCACCACTTCCGATGAAGCTCCGTTAATTTTCGGACAGCCTCTTTAAGGTCGCCCTGGCACCGAGGTTTGGGCGAGGCTGAAGCCTCGCACTACATGTTTACAGAAGTGATGACCTTCAGAAATACAGCTCCATGGCTCGAGGCGGGCAGGCTTTAATGCATAACTCACAGACGACACACTTGGTGTGGTCAAAGATTACCTTTCGGGTTCCTGGTTCCAGAGAAAAAGCTCCAGTGGGACACATAGTGATGCAGGCACCACAGTGAGTACATCTCGACTCGTTGCGAACCACATCCTGACTCAGCGACTGGATTCTTACCCCGGTTTCAGCCAGATACTTCACCCCCTTATCATAGTTCCTCTGGTCTCCAGTTAACTCCATAACCAAAAGCCCTTCTTCCCCCGGGGTCACTGAAGCCTTGAGGATATTAAATTCCAGGTCAAAATTCTTCACCAATTTGTAGACTATGGGTTCGTTCGTTAGACGCTGGGGAAAATGCAGAACTATTCTTTTGGAAACAGTCATCTTCTTTCTCCTTGGCTACAATATTGGCCGCTCTTCGAGTGGCTTGAAAGTAACGCCTGATTCCACTCCAGGCAAAGGAGCTACCGGCTCAGTGAGCAGAAATTCGCCACTTTTTATCCATTCCTTCAAAGTATTGGCAATTTCTACTGCCTTTGGATAGCTGGACAAAGATGCAGTGGGCACTTCTTCGCCTTGAATCTTTATCTTGCCACTTTTTAGCTCGGCGTAGCTGACCTCAGCTAAAATATCCGGCTGTCTCTCGGGATAAGCCACCGAATAGTCAATAACCGGGGCGAAAATCTGGCAATCAGTGACCGATGTATAGCCAAGGATTTCTTCCGAAAGGATAGGTATGGCGACACCGATGCCTACAGTCAAGGTGCAGCCATAGCCGAGGAAACTGCAACCCACCAGCCATTGCGGTTTCATCTGCTTTAAGTCTCCGATCACAGCTAGTGTCCCCGCCGGCCTCCTCGGCACCCCGTTATCTCCTCGCAAGGCATTGGGATTATGCTGTGTGCCCTGCCAGGCAACGTAGCCGACACCGCCGCCAAGAAATATCCTGGTGCCAATACCGATAGTCTTGTAATAAGGGTCGTTAAGCAGTGGAGAAAGCTGACCAGAAGTGGAGAAATTGGCATTGCCCAACCTCGGTTTGAGCACTCCCATATAGGTGTACAGAGTGCGGTCGGATAGATTCACGGCAACACCATAATTCTGATAAGCGTTTCTCATATTGAACAAAACGGCCTCATTGACATCCTTGAGGTTAATCAAGGTCTCCAGCTTCCGTCTGGGGTAGCAATCGGTGCCATAGGCAGTCGCCTCCAGCCTGACATCCTTTCCGGCCACCAGCTCTTCAATGACATGTCCACCACCATATCTAAACTCACCGGGGTAGATTCTATTCTTGGGGTCATCGTCAGGGAGGGCAGCAGCTCCCAAAAAGATATCCACGGCCGCCAGTCCAGTATAGGCAGGAACATCATTAAGGTAGACCTTGCCTCCACCAAGCTTTATTCTCGGTTTGGTATGCCCAACGTTGATATAGGCGCCTGAGCCGCACATAGGGCTAAAGGTGCCAGTAGTCACTACATCAACCTCTTTCGCAGCCTGGGCAACCCCCTTTTTCTTGGTAATATCAATTATTTCCTCGGCGGTGACTACTACCGCCTGCCCCTTTTTGATTTTCTCGTTGATTTCAGCAACTCTTTTGGGCATATTACTTGTCCTTCCTTAGCAAATCCACAGCCAGCTCAGCGGCCTTTTTGCCCGACAGAAGCATACCGCCAAAGATTGGTCCCATCCGGGGGGAGCTAAACACTGCATTGGCTGCCATGCCAGCAACCAGGAGACCAGGGCAAACCTGCTTGGTGTTTTCGACGATCGCTTTTTCGCCTACTTCAGCCCACATCGATTTCTCACCCCGGATCTCCAACTTGGCTCCTGTTTTCCCAGCCACTATGCGGCAAACCTCGGCGTCATGCCCGGTAGCATCTATTACCAGCTTGGCCCTCATAGCCAGCGGGTCAACGTGCAGGTTTGCCAGAGATACGGCGCTCCAGTTTAACACCAGGCCAGTTATTCTGTCATCCTCACGAATCATCACATCTTCAACGCTGAGCAAATTGAATATCCTGGCCCCAGCCTTCACGGTTCGAGAGCAAAGAGTCGAGGTTGCCTCCACGGCGTCAGCGGTATAGTACCCTTTTTGATATTCCTCGGTGGTGATACCAAGCTCATCCAGGATTTCTTTCCCCTCAGGTTGAACCACAATCCGGTTGAACATCATGCCACCACCCCACATGCCGCCACCGACGCTCAATTTCCTTTCAAAGATAGCCACTTTCACCCTGTTCTTTGCCAGGTAATAACCAGCAGTCATGCCTGACGGTCCAGCTCCAACTATAGCCACCTCCACCTCCATTGATTCAAGCAGGTCTCTCAGGTAAGTCTCGGTTATCGCCTTAGATATGACTATTTCATCCATTGTTCACCTCTCCAAACAGTCCCGATGACAAATAGCGTTCTCCAGTGTCAGGCAGAATCACTACAATAAGTCTACCACCGTTTTCCCGCCTCTTGGCTACTTCTACGGACGCCCAAGTAGCGGCGCCTGATGATATTCCAACCAATATGCCTTCTTCCTGGGCTAATCTTCGGCTCATCCTGGCCGCATCTTCATCACTAACTCTGATGATTTCGTCAACCAAGTCCAATCTCAAGACTTCGGGGATAAACCCGGCCCCTATTCCAGCAATCTCATGGCTTCCCGGGCTACCGCCTGATAGAACTGGCGAGCTGGCTGGTTCAACGGCAATAGCTCGGAAATCCGCTTTCCTCTGCTTAATCCCTTCAGCTATTCCCGTAATTGTACCACCAGTCCCAACGCCGGCGACAACGATATCTACTTTGCCGTCGGTGTCCTTCCAGATTTCTTCAGCCGTGCTCTGCCGATGCACGCGGGGATTGGCCGGATTCTCAAACTGTTTCGGCATAAACGAATCAGGCATACTGGCGGCCAATTCCCCTGCTTTTTTCACCGCACCACTCATTCCCTCTGCACCCGGAGTCAACACTAACTCGGCTCCAAAAGCTGCCAAAAGCTGTCTTCTCTCAATAGACATAGTATCAGGCATAGTTATGATAAGCTTATAGCCTTTGACAGCACAGACAAAGGCGAGGCCAATGCCGGTATTGCCGCTGGTAGCCTCTATAACCACCGTACCCTTTTTTATGTATCCGGCATCTTCAGCAGCCTTAATCATGGACACCCCGATTCTATCCTTCACGCTGCCACAGGGATTGAAGAATTCCAGCTTGGCAACCACCTCAGCATCAAGCCCATGAGCTATCTTACTTAACCTGACCAAAGGAGTGTTGCCAATCAACTCAGCAACATCTCTAGCTACCTTGCTCATTTCTTTCACTCCGGTGTAACTCTTGTAGCAACTTTCCAAGCGCCGATGGTGAGACAACCTGCTGCTCGCCGGCTGTCATATTACGTAAAGTTACGGTGCCGCTTTTCACCTCTTCCTCACCAATGATGGCCACATAGTTGCTGCCGAGGCTGTTGGCCTGTCTCAACTGCGCTTTCAGGCTTCTATCGCCGATAGCCGTTGCCACTGCAATCCCATCCTGACGCAGGGCAGAGGCAAGTTTTATTGCTTCCAACTTAGCCTCATCCCCCAGACGCGCAACGAATACTTCAGGTCGAGGCAAATCGGGGACAGGAACTTCCTGCCTCTTCAAGTTAAGCACAACTCGGTCCATACCAGCGGCAAAACCAATAGCTGCCGTAGGCTTGCCACCGAGCTCCTCAATAAGGTTATCATAGCGCCCGCCACCTCCGAGCGCGTTTTGAGCTCCCTCGCCTGGCGGCTGAATCTCGAAAACAGTTTTGGTGTAGTAATCCAACCCACGTACCAACCTGTGATTTACCACAAAGGGAAGCTTCGATGTGTCCAGGTATCTCCGGACAAGTTCAAAATGCGTTTTGCACTCCTGACAGAGATAGTCGACGCTTTTGGGCGCCGCCTCAGCCGTATCGTGGCAAGACGGCTCCTTGCAATCAAGCAAGCGCAAAGGATTTCTCTCAATTCTGGTCTTGCAGTCCGAACACAGGCCAACCACGCGCGCAGAATAGTAATGCTTCAGGCTCTCCAGATAGGCGGGCCGACATGTTTTGCAGCCAATGCTATTAACGTGGAGGCAAAGCTGGCTGAGACCTAGAGACCGGAAGAACTGCCACGACATGTCAATTACCTCAGCATCGAGAACTGGGTCAGCATCACCGATAGCTTCAAAGCCAAACTGATAATGCTGCCGGTAACGTCCGGCTTGGGGACGCTCATATCTAAAAATGGCAGCCAAATAGTAAAGCTTTACTGGCTGAGGCATACTGGCTAAACCATGTTCCAGGTACGCTCGGCACACTGGTGCTGTGCCTTCTGGCCTGAGAGCTAAAGTGTTGCCGCTCCGGTCCTCAAAAGTATACATCTCCTTGGTAACAATATCCGTGCCATCGCCGATACTACGAGCAAAAAGCCCGAAATCTTCGAAAACAGGAGTGTCAAGGCGTTGGTAGCCATAAAGTCGACACAGGGCAACTGCCTTGTCTTCAATATATCTCCAATAGCCTTGCTCTTCAGGTAAAATATCCGAAGTGCCGCGGGGTGCTTTGTACAAGGAAAGACCTCCTCTTCCAGAGGATACATTATAGATGCGGATTTTGCAAAGGCATTCCGAGGATGAATAAGAACTTGAAAGGGAAGCCATCCCGGGGGAAACCTCGAAGTATGAGCAGTGGAGCGGCACCACCCCCTGCACAATCCGATGTTTTGTCGAGTCCGGCACTGACGCGGAGTCTCCTGTTCCGTCCACTTTGTGAAATCAGAACTCGGGACGCATCCTGTTGCTCGATATCTTCTCCTCAGTTCGCAGTGAAGCTGCTTTGCATGCGTTGACTTCTGCAGCGAAAGTGCTGTATAAACAAGCTCGATGAATGAGGAGACTATTGTACCCAACCGATCGAGAAGACGACTGCTCTGGATCCCTTTCGGTCTTGCCATGGCAGCTGTTGGAACTGTTGTTGGCGTGTCGAGTTACATAGTCTATTCTATGACCACGGTCGTCCGGGTGGGAATTGAAAAAACCCCGGCAGACCATGGTTTGAGATACTCACAGGTG